>DCUZ01000058.1:0-1501 GCA_002327305.1 Holophagales bacterium UBA2201
GGCGGGGAGGCGGGAAGGCGGGAAGACGGGAAGGCCGGGAAGGCGGGAAGGCGGGACGGCGGGACGGCGGGACGGCGGGGAGGCCGGGATGCGCTGAGGAGATCGGATCCCTTTCCCTTGCGCTTGAAAAAAGGGACACATCTCAACATTCTACTTATGGCGTTTATGCTGCCGCCTGAGTCCCGAGGCCTGCCCTCCGGGCACATTTGATATAATTGGTGGAAATGTCCAAGGACTACTACGAGACCCTGGGTGTCGGGAAGGACGCCTCCACCGCCGAGATCAAGAAGGCCTACCGGCGGCTGGCGCGGAAGTACCATCCCGACGTGAACCCGGGAGACAAGGCGGCCGAGGAGAAGTTCAAAGCCGTCTCCGAGGCCCACACCGTCCTCTCCGATCCCGCCAAACGCAAGCAGTACGACCGCGGGGAGGTCCCTCCCCCGTGGGCCGACGCCGGCCCCGCCTACCGCCACCGGACGGTGACGGCCGAAGAGATCCCTTTCGACTTCTCCTCCCTGTTCTCCCAGGGCGGCGGGTACGAGGATCTCTTTTCGCAGATGTTCGGCGGCCGTCCCGGCCCGGCGCCCCGCCCCTCACCGCCCCCCCCGCCCGCCGCGCTTACGGAGGAGGTGACGGTGGAGTTCAAGGAGGCGGTCCTGGGCGGCTCGGTTCTGATGAACGCGAAGCGGCAGAAGGAGTGCGCCGCCTGCGGGGGGCGGGGGAACAAGGGGGGGCGGGTGTGTTCCGCGTGCCGCGGCGCGGGGGTGGTGGTGGAGACCGAGAAGGTCCGGGTGAGGATCCCCGCGGGGGTGGACACCGGATCCAACATCCGCCTGGCGGGGAAGGGCAACTCCAACCCCCACGGCGGCCCGCCGGGCGACCTCTACCTCCACATCACCGTCAAGCCCCACCCCTATTTCCTCCGGCGCGGCGACGACATCCACACCGAGGTGCCGCTGACGGTCCTGGAGGCGTATGCCGGCGCGGAAGTGGAGATCCCCACCATCGGGGGGCGGGTGAAGGTGCGGGTGCCGCCCCGCACCCAGTCGGGGCAGATGTTCCGCCTCAAGGGGAAGGGGGTCCCCAACCTCAAGACCGGCGCCCCCGGCGACCACTACTACCGCATCCGCGTGGTCCTTCCCGACAAGGAGTCGGAACTGGCCAAGGACCTCATCAAGCGGCTCAACGACTACTATTCGTTCCCGGTGCGCGCGGGGTTGCCGGAGGAACTATAATTGAACCGCAGGGGCACAGCACGCTGTGCCCTCGTCTGCAATCGGATGAATACGATGAAGGAGGCCACACCATGAACCATCACCTGAAAAGCGCCGATCCCGAGATCTACGCCATCATCGGCCGGGAGACCGAACGCCAGCACCAGCACCTGGAACTGATCGCCAGCGAGAACTTCGTCTCGGAGGCGGTGCTGGAGGCCATGGGCTCGCCCCTGACCAACAAGTACGCCGAGGGGTACCCCGGCAAGCGCTACTACGGCGGGGGC
>DCUZ01000058.1:1552-10233 GCA_002327305.1 Holophagales bacterium UBA2201
GCCCCACTCGGGGACGCAGGCCAACCTGGGGGTCTATTTCGCCGTCATGAAGCCGGGCGAGACCATCCTCTCCATGCGCCTGGACCACGGCGGCCACCTCTCCCACGGCCACCCCATCTCCATGGTGGGGCAGTACTTCAACATCGTCTCCTACATGGTGGACGAAACAACCGAGCGGCTGGACTACGACAAGATCAAGGCCCTGGCGGCCGAGCACAAGCCCAAGGTGATCGTCTGCGGCTACAGCGCCTATCCGAGGACCATTGACTTCGCGGCGTTCCGGGAAGCCGCCGACGCCTGCGGCGCCTACCTCGTCGCCGACATCGCCCACATCGCCGGCCTCGTGGCCACCGGCAACCACCCCCACCCCCTTCCGCACGCCCACTTCGTCACCGGGACGACCCACAAAACCCTGCGCGGACCCCGCGGCGGATTCATCTGCGCCGCCACCGAGGAATTGGGCGCCATGGTGGACAAAGCCATCTTCCCCGGCATCCAGGGCGGCCCCCTGTGCCATGTCATCGCCGCCAAGGCCGTGGCCTTCGGCGAGGACCTCCAACCCGCCTTCAAGGCCTACCAGGACCAGGTCATCGCCAACGCCCGCGCCCTGGCCCAGGCCCTCACCGCCGAAGGGGTGCGCCTCGTCACCGGCGGCACCGACAACCACCTCATGCTCATCGACCTGCGTCCGCAGGGCCTGACCGGCAAGGCGATGGAGAAGGCCCTCGGCGAGGCCCGCATCACCGTCAACAAAAACACCATCCCCTACGACCCCCAGAAGCCCTTCGTCACCAGCGGCGTCCGCGTCGGCGTCCCCGCCGTCACCACGCGCGGGATGGGTGAACCCGAGATGAAGACCATCGGCGGCCTCATCGCCGGGATCATCAAGGCCAAGGCCGACCCCGCCGTCGCGGCCGAGGTGCGCACCGAGGTGGAGAAGCTGGTCGAGCGGTTCCCGCTGTACGCCGAGCGCCGACGCGAAGCGTCGGCGCAGTAGGGAGTTCGGAGTTCGGAGAAGGGGGTCGGAGAAGGGTCGATTTGACAACTGTCGCATTGGAGCTGGTTCTTACTAAGGAGGGAAGGGTATGATGCGTCATAGCATTCTGGTTGTCATGCTTGTTGCAGGTCCATGGCTACTCTCTGCCCAATGTGAACCGGAGAAAATGATCCGAATTGTTGTTCGCGATGCGAGTCCAGGTATTCCAGAAGGCCATTTTGCACGCGAACCCAAGACGATGTACCGCTATGGAGCTAAATATGCGCGTCTCGAAGAAGCTCCGGACAAAGCCCATAAGATTCATGGATTGATGATTACAAGCCAGCCTGATAGTTGGCTGGTCAATCTTGAAGATAAAACAGGTCAGCATGTTGTTGACCCGGATCCCAATGGAAAGGTACATATTATTGTTTTTCATGGCATCGAGATGCCGGATAAATTTCCTGCTGAATTTGGAAAGCTTGAATATGGTTGCGAGTTGGCTTTCTTTGCATCTTTTGGCAGCCCTGCCGAAACCTTGAAAACACAAGATGGCGATTTCATCAAGCAAGCAGTAGGGATTGGCGAATGGATGGTGGTCCTTCTGAGGAAGAGCACCAAAAGCCCTCCGAGCGTTCTTTTCCTCTTTCATAACAACGAGATTCACTCTGTCATTGAATACTTGGAGTTTAGCGAAATTGAAAAGATTGATATGAAATTATTTGCAAAGCCGGAAGGCATAACAATTAAGAATTAGATTTTCTCGAAATCTCCGAACTCCGAACTCCGAACCCCGAACTGTCGGAAAGGGGGTGGGGAAGCTTTCCGGCTTTCCGGCTTTCTGGCTTTCCGGCTATAATGAGGCATGCGCTTCACCCTCGACCCCGCCCGCCAGGCGTCCCAACTCCTGGGACTGATCCCGCCCACCCGGCGCATCTTTTTCGCGGACCCCCGCCTGGAGCCCTGCGAAGGGCACCTGGTGCTCCGATGCCCCGGCTGGGAGAAACTGGAGAAACTGGTGGAGCGCTACCTGCTCGAGCAGACCCTCCACACCGTCAGGGCGCTTCGGCGCGACACCCGCGAGCCCGACCAACTGCTCGCCGGCCGGACCCACTACCTCCGCCACGTGGAGGATCTCCTGGCCAACGCCGTGGTCTTCAACCGCGGGCAGGCCTTTCCGGAGATCTTCCTCCTGGCCCACCTGGGGCTGTGGGGGCGGCAATTCCCCGACATCCCCCGCCTGGCCTCCTCCGTGGACCCGGACTTCGACCCGGCGCGGGGGGAGGCGTTGAAACTGCGGGTTTTCAAGTATTTGCACGCCGACATCGCCGGGCAGATCCCCGAGGCCCAGCCGGGCGCCCGCGCCCTGTGGGCGGCGGTGGGGAAGCATCCCGGATGGGTGCTGGAGCCCTACCGCGAGGAGCCGGTCCCCTCTCCATGGCCCCTGGGGGAGATGATCTACGGGGTGGACGGGGCGGCCCTGCGCGCCTGGGCGGACCATGCCGCCCTCATGGCGCGGGACTATTTTTCGGCGCCGGGCCACCGCGGCCTCATCGCCGCCCTCTACGGTCGGGAGAGGGCCGACGAGGCGCAGATCCTCTGCGCCCGGGAGCTGCGGGCCCTCCTGGCGCTGGAGGGGCCCCTGCTGGAAACCTGGGACGCCGTGGCCGAGGGGCTGGTCTGGGGCGACTGCTTCCGCCGGGCGGTGGACCGGGTGCGGTTCGCCGACCTGCGCGAGGGGCTCCACTACCTCCACGAGGGCGAGCGCGGCGTCCCCCTTTCGGAGGAGGTTCGGCCGCTGAGGTTCAGCCGCCCCGGAGTGGTGGACTTCCGGGTCAAGCGGTTCAGTCTGCAGTACGACCTCCGGGATTTCAGCGCCCGGGTGGAGGAGATGACCCTTCTGGAGGAGCCGCAGTACCGCCGGACGCTGGCGCAGGCGGAGAGGTTCCAGCGGGAGGTGCTGGCCGTGTGTGCCCGCGAGGGGCTCACCTTCGAGAAGTACCTCGGCGGCGGCGGGTTCATCACCGCCCGTTATCCGGGGCGGGCGCTGAAGGCGGCCCTCCACATCGTCCGGGCCTACCGGGCCCTGAAGGCCGAGGGGTTCTTCTTCAACCGCGGGCTGACGCTGGCCCTCCACCATTCCCCCTATTCGATGGTCCCGGTGGACTTTCCCGGAGGGCGCCACGGCGTGGAGTTCTACGGCCAGGGACTGGTGGAACTGGACGCGCTGGTGGCCGAGGGGACCGGAGCGGAGGAGTCGCTGGTGGCCACGCTGCGCTTCGTGGAGGCGCTGGCGGGACAGGGGGGGTTTTCGGAGGCCTACCGGACCCGGGGGGGGGAGGCGCCGATGCTGGGCCTGGTCCTGGACGACGGCGCGGCGTTCGGCTTGAGGTACCGGGGGATGCTGGGCGGGGGCGGGCGCCCCCTGGAACTGGTGGACCTCCTCCCCGACCTCCCTCCGGGGGAGCGGGAGGTCCTGCGCCCCGAGGGGGTGGCGGCCGAACTCACCCGCCTGCTGAGGGTGACTTCCGCCCCGCCTTCGCCCGGCGGCTTGGATGAAAAGCCGGACTGATCTCTTCACCTGGGGCGCCGTCGCCCTTCTGGTTGCGGTCGCTCTGGCCCTGGCCTGGGACGCCGGGCGGGGGAACAGCCCCACGATGGACGAGCCCTATCACCTCATGGCCGCCGCGTCGTATGTGCGGGAGGGGGTGTACGATCTCAACCCCGAGCACCCGCCCCTGGCCAAACTGGTCGCGGGGGCGGCGTTGGCCCCGTTGGACCTGCGCGTCTCCGAACGCCCCCCCGTGGCCCGCCTCCCGTTCCTTTACGGGGAAGTGCGCGGTTTTCTATACGACAACCGCGTGGACGACAAGAGCATCCTGTCCGCCGGCCGCCTCCCCTTCCTGGCCCTCTTCGCCGCTCTGATCCTGCTGACGGCGGCCTGGGGCCTGGAGCTGGGCGGGACCTGGGGCGGCCTCCTCGCGGCGGGGTTCGTGGCCCTTCTGCCCCTCTTTCTCGGACACGCGACGGTCGTTCACACCGACCTGATGGCGGCGCTCGCCTTCACGGCGGTCTTCTTCGCCTTTTCCAGGGCCCTCGAACGCCCCCGGTGGTTCGCGGGGTTCTCCCTCCTCCTGGGGCTGGCCCTGGCGGCCAAGTTTTCGGCCCTCTACCTCCTCCCCTTCACGGCCGTTCTCCTTCTTCTCGAAATGCGCCGTCGCCGGCGCCTCCTCGTCCGGGAGGCGCTCCTCTGGGCGGGGGCCCTGGCCGGGGCGTTTGTGGTCCTGTCCGCCGTGTACGCGGTCCCCCTGCGGAACATGGACGGCGGGGCCCAGCGGGCGGCCCTGCGCGGGCACCTGTCCAAAATGCGGGTGGGGGAGGGGGCCATCCGCGCGGTGGAACGCCTCTCGTCGGTCTCCCGCCCCCTGGCCCATTACGCCGCCGGGGTCCTCTATGTGGAGAAGATCAACAAGACGGGGCAGGGGATCAACACCTTTATGGGGGAAAACCGGGTGAAGGGGTTCCCCCTCTATTTCCCCGCCGCCTTTCTCATGAAGACACCGCTGCTCTTCCTCCTGCTCCTCGGGGCGGCGTGCTTCGGGAGGCGCTGGGATGCGGGGGATTGGATGCTCATGACCCCCGTCCTGCTCTATTTTCTGGTCTCCGTCGGCTCCTCCTACAACATCGGGGTGCGCCATCTCTCGCCTATCTTTCCCCTCCTGGCCCTCTGGGCCGCCCGCCGCGTGAAGGATTGGCGCGCCGCCCCCGCCGTAGCCGGCCTTTTCCTGGCCGGGGCGCTGGCCTCGGCCCTCTGGGCGCGGCCCCATTTCATAAGCGATTTCAACCTTCTTTTCGACCGCCGGCCGGAGCGGTTCCTGGCCGACAGCAACCTCGATTGGGGGCAGGACTGGGACCGCGCCGCGGCCTTCGCCGGGACGCGGGGGTGGGGCGATCGGCCCGTGGTGGTGGTCTACCACGGCACCGCGAGGCCGGAGCGGGCGTTTGCGCGCGGTGTCCTGTGGGACGACGCGCCCTCCTATCCGCCCGGGGCCATCTTCGCGGTTTCCGTCCAGACCCTCATGACGGGGCCGGATTTCCTCGCCGTCTTCGGCTACAAGGACGAGTCGGCGCGGTTGAGGGCCCTCCTGGGCGGCCTGCGGGGGGGCGGATTCACGCCAGTGCCCTGCACCCGGGCCGTCCGCTTTTTCGTCCCGGTGGACGGGGAGGAGCCGTCGGCTATGCTATACTCTGAATAAGTCATGACCGGAAAACGCCCCACCAGGCCCGTTTCCAGAAGAACCGGGGAGACCAGGCGCAAAGCCCTCCCCAAGGCGGCGGAGCAGATCTTCGAAGTCCTCCCCGACCTCATCTTCCGCCTCGACGCCAGGGGCGTGTTCCTGGAGTTCATGGGGGGCCGGCAGGCCGAACTGTACCGCGCTCCCGACCAATTCATAGGCAAGCCGATGGAAAAGGTCCTTCCCCCCGAAGTGGCCGAATTCCTCATTCCCCGCATCCGGCAGGTGCTGAAATCGGGCAAGCCGGCCTCGGTGGACTACCTCCTTCCCATGGAGGACGGCCCCCAGCGCTACGAAGCGCGCCTCGTCCCCTCGGGTCAGGGGGACGTTCTGGCGCTGGTTCGCTCCGTCACCCGCAACCGGCCCGTGGAGACGGTCCTGAGCGAGATCGAGGGGCGCTACCACGCCCTGGTGGAGCTCTCCCCGTCCGCCATCGCCATCCACGACGGCCGCACGATCCTCTATGTCAACCGGGCCGCGGCGGACCTGCTGGTCGGGGGGGAACGCGACCGGGCGGTGGGCCGGCCGGTGGCGGATTTCGTCCACCCCGATTCGCGTGCGACGGTGGCCAAGCGGATCCGGAGCATGCTCCGCAGCCGCCGCCCCATGCCCCTGATCCAGGAGAAGTTCCTTCGGGCGGACGGTTCCGCCGTGGATGTCGAGGTGACGGCTTCCTCGTTCCAGGAGGAGAACCGCACCCTGGTCCAGGTCATCTTCCGCGACATTTCGCGCCGCAGGGCCGACGAGGCGGCCATCGCCCGCCTCAGCCGCCTCCATGCCTTCCTGAGCGCCGCCAACCAGGCGCTGGCCCGCGTGTCGGACCGGGAGGAACTGTTCCGGCAGGTCTGCCGGGTGGCGGTGGAACGGGGGGGGCTCAAAGCCGCCTGGGTGGGGCTGGTGGAGGGGGACGGACGGCGGGTCGTTCCGGAGGTCTCCTGGGGGGAGACGGACGGGTATCCGGCCGCGGTGCACATTATCGCGGGTAAGGGGCGAGGGGGGAGGGGACCGACCGGGCGGGCGCTCCGGACGGGGCGGGTGGCCCTTTGCAACGACATAGAGCGCGATCCCGCCATGGCCCCCTGGAGGGAAGAGGCCCTCCAACGGGGGTTCCGTTCCTCCGCCGCGGTCCCCTTCCGCTTGGGAGGCAAGGCGATCGGGACCCTGAACCTCTACGCCGCCGAGGCGGCGTTCTTCGGCGACCAGGAACAGGCCCTGCTGGAGGTGCTGGCCGACGATTTGGAATTCGCCCTCGGGGCCCTGGAACAGAACGCCCTCCGACTGCAGATGGAGGGCGCCCTGGCGGAGAGCGAGGAGAATTTCCGGGGGCTCTTCGAGCACAGCAAGGACGGCATCTTCATCACCCTGCCGGACGGGCACATCCTCTCTTTCAACGCCGCCGCCCTGCGCATGTTCGGCTACGGTCTGGGCGAGCTGGAATCGCTCAACGCCAACCGGCTCTACGCCGACCCGTCCGACCGGCGGCGGTTCCGCGAGGCGATCGAGCGGGAAGGGGCCGTTCGCGACTTCGAGGTCCGGCTCCGGCGAAAGGACGGCACCGTTTTCGATTGCATCCTCTCGGCCTCCCTCCGCCGGGGGGCGAGGGGGGAGACGCTGGGCTACCAGGGGATCATCCACGACATCACCGAACGGAAACGGGTGGAGCGGATCCTGCGCGAGAATGAGGAGCGATTCTCCCAAGTGGCCGAGGTGGCCCGGGAGTGGATCTGGGAGGTGGACGCGGCAGGAATCTACCGCTATTGCAGTCCCGCCGTGGAACAAATCCTGGGGTACGCCCCGAAGGAGTTGGTCGGCCGGAAAACATTCTTCGACCTGTTCCTCCCCGAGTTGCGGGAGGACATGGCGGCCAGGGCACTGGCAGTATTCCGTCGCAAGGAACCATTCCGGAACTTCGTCAACAAGAACCTCCGAAAGGACGGCTCAACAGTCATCCTGGAGACCAGCGGCCTTCCGATGCTGGACGCCGCCGGTGGTCTTTTGGGCTACCGCGGGGTGGACATCGATGTCACCGAACGCCGGCAGGCCAAAGCGGCTCTAAGGGATTCCGAGGAGAAATACCGCACGCTGGTGGGATCGGCCCGCGACGCCATCTTCATCGCCGACGCTGAGACCGGTTTCATCGTCGAGGTCAACCGGCAGGCGGAGCGGCTCACCGGCCTGCCCGCCGCCGACCTGATCGGCCGGCACCAGTCGCTTCTCCATCCCCCCGAGGAGCGGGACCGCTACCGCCGGATTTTCGCCGATCACTCCGGAGGGGACAACCTGCTGGCCCGCGACCTCCTGGTGCGCCGCGCCGACGGGACCGATGTGCCGGTGGACATCAGCGCCACGATCGTGGAGATCGGGGGGCGGCGGTTCATCCAGGGCGTCTTCCAGGACATCTCCGACCGCAAGTGGGCCGAGCGGGCCCTGCAGGAGAGCGTGGAGATGCTCCAGCGGAGCATGCAGGGGACCATTCTCGCCATGATGACGATGGTCGAGATGCGGGACCCCTTCACCGCCGGCCACCAGTCGCGGGTGGCGCGGCTGGCGTGCGCCATCGGGCGGGCGATGGGGATGAACGAGCACCAGGTGGAGGGGCTGCGCGTGGCCGGCCTCCTCCACGACATCGGCAAGATCGGCGTTCCGGCGGAGATCCTTTCCAAGCCCGGGCGCATCCTGGATTTCGAATACAACATCATCAAGTCCCACTCGGAGATCGGCCACAAGATCCTCCAGGAGATCGACTTTCCCTGGCCCATCGCCGACATGGTCCTCCACCACCACGAGCGGCTCGACGGTTCGGGTTATCCCCTGGGCCTGAAGGGCGGGGCGATCATGCTGGAATCGCGCATCCTGGTGGTGGCGGATGTGGTGGAGGCCATGGCCTCCCACCGGCCCTACCGACCGGCGCGCGGCCTGGACCTGGCGCTGGGGGAGGTGGAACTGAACAAGGGAATCCTCTACGACCCGGATGTCGTGGAGGCCTGCCTGGCCCTCTTCAAGGAGCACAACTTCACCCTGGACTGAAAGGGGCGGACGCCGCGAGACCGTAGTCCGTAGACCGTAGTCCGTAGTCCGTAGGCCGTAGACCGTAGACCGTAGTCCGTAGGCCGTAGGCCGCAGGCCGTAGACCGTAGGCCGTAGTCCGTAGGCCGTAGACCGTAGACCGTAGACCGTAGTCCGTAGGCCGCAGGCCGTAGTCCGTAGGCCGTAGGCCGTAGACCGTAGACCGTAGGCCGTAGTCCGTAGTCCGTAGACCGTAGTCCGTAGGCCGTAGGCCGCAGGCCGTAGACCGTAGACCGTAGTCCGTAGGCCGTAGGCCGTAGGCCGCAGGCCGTAGACCGTAGACCGTAGACCGTAGACCGTAGTCCGTAGGCCGTAGGCCGCAGGCCGTAGACCGTAGGCCGTAG
>DCUZ01000058.1:10287-19514 GCA_002327305.1 Holophagales bacterium UBA2201
GTAGTCCGTAGGCCGCAGGCCGTAGACCGTAGTCCGCAGCCCGTAGGGGAGGAATCCTCCCGTCCCGTAATCCGCAGACCGAAGCCCGCAATGCGCAGCCGGCCGGAGAAACCGCGTCAATGGAGATGGAAAAGGCGCCACGCCGGGGGGCCGGCATGGCGCCTGAAAAGCGATGGAATCGGGCTCTAAGCCTGGACTTCCTTGGGCTTCGGCCTCTTGTAGGCGAGGGCCAGGAAGAACCCCAGGATGAGGAGCGCCGCCGCGACATAGAGGGCGATCCCCTTGATGGCGGCGAAGACCAGCGGCCCCACGACGCCCGCCGCGCTCCAGGCCGTCAGCATCATCCCGTAGATCCGGCCGATGGAGGTCGGGCCGAAGGAGTCCGCGGCGAAGGCCGGCATGGTGGCGAAGCCGCCGCCATAGCAGGCCAGGAGGTAGCAGGCGACCACCGTGAACAGGATCTGGCTGCCGATCTGGGGCAGGAGGATGTAGAGGACCGCCTGGGTGATGAACATGGTGAGGAAAACGTTCCGTCTGCCGATGGCGTCGGAAGTCCAGGCCCAGAAAAGCCGTCCGAGGCCGTTGAAGATGGAGGCATAGGCCACGATGGACCCTCCCACGATGGCAAGGGCCGCCGCCGTCATGTTGGGATTGACCTTCCCCACCACTCCCTGTGCCATGGGGGAGAGCTGGGAGATCAGACCGAGGCCCGCGGAGATGTTGAGGAAGAGCATGCCCCAGAGCATCCACCACTGGGGGGTCCTGATCGCTTCACCGTAGGTGAAGGACTGGGCGGCCGAGACGCTGGAGGTTTTCGGCGTGAAACCGGCGGGCGTCCAGCCCTTGGGGGGGTTCTTGAACATCTGGGCGGCCGCGGTGACCAGGACCAGGAAGATGGCGCCCCAGATGTAGAAGGTCTTGGCGACCCCCATGGAAAGGACCATGGGAGGGGCGATCTTCCCCATGAAGAACGCTCCGCCGCCGAACCCCATGACGGCCAGCCCCGTCACCAGGCCCCGCTTGTCGGGGAACCAGCGGATGAGGGTGGCGATGGGGGTGATGTAGCCGAATCCGTTCCCCAGGCCGGCGATGAGGCCGAAGCCCAGATAGAGGAGCCAGATGCTCCCCACCTGGTCGGCCATGCCGGCGAGAAGGGTCCCCAGGCCGAAGAGGATGCCGCCGATGGTGGCGACGAACCGCGGCCCCTTCTTGTCCACCAACGCCCCGCCGAAGGCGGCGGCGATGCCGATGACCGCGATGCAGATCATGAAGGTCACCTGCGTGGCCGTCTCCCCCCAGCCGTGCGCCGTCATCAGGGGCTTCTTGAACACGGACCAGGCGTAGACGGTGCCGAGGCAGAGCTGCATGACCACGGCCGCTACCGCGATCCACCACCGTTTCCCTTCCAGATTTTCGTTGCTCATGATCCCTCCTAAGATTTTTATTTATTCCGCCCTGTAGAGTCTCTGCAGGGTTCTATCGCACGCGGGACAATTGTGGTCCGGGTGACCATGACGCTCGAACTCCTGCCTGAAGTTCCTCACCATCGTCGTCACCGGCAGGATGGGCGACTGGCCCATGGCGCACAGGGAGGCCTTTTTCATCAGGAGGGCCTTCTCCACCATGCGGTCGATGTCCCCAGGGGCCGCCTTGCGTCCGGCCAATTTCCGGGCCAGGTGGTGCAACTGGGCCGACCCGACCCGGCAGGGGGTGCACTGGCCGCACGATTCGTGATCGAAGAAACTGAGGATGTTCAGCAGGAAATCGACGGGGCAGGTCTCCTCGCCGCAGACCAGGACCGCCCCCGAGCCCAGGGTCACCCCCGCCTGCAGGGTCTGGTCGATGTCGAGGGGCAGATCGAGCAGGTCCGCGGCCAGGATGCCGCCGGCGGAGCCGCCCACCTGGGCGAACTTGAACTTCCCGCCGTCCTTCATCCCGCCGCCGTGGGTTTCGATGACCTCGCGGAGCGTGGTCCCCATGGGCAGTTCCGCCAGGCCCGTGCGGTTCAGGCGGCCGGAGAGGCAGAACAATTTGGTCCCGGGGCACTTGGCGGTGCCCACGGATTTGTACCAGTCGGCCCCGTTGAGGACGATCAGGGGGGTCGAGGCGAAAGTTTCCACATTGTTGACGGTGGTTGGGCTGTTCCTGAACCCCGAGCCGGCGGGGAAGGGCGGCCGGAAGCGCGGGTAGCCCCGCAGGCCCTCCATGGAGTTGATCAGGGAGGATTCCTCGCCGCAGACGTAGGCGCCCCCGCCCTCCTTGACGAAGATGTCGAAATGGAAAGCCGAGCCGGCGATGCCCTGTCCCAGCAGCCCCTTGGCCCGGGCCTGGGCGATGGCCCCCTGCAGCCGGTCGATGGCGCGCCTGAACTCCCCGCGCACATAGATGTAGCCGGTCGCGGCGCCGATGGCGTAACCGCAGAGGAGCATCCCCTCGAGGACGAGGTGCGGGTTCTCCTCCATGAGGATGCGGTCCTTGAAGGTGCCCGGCTCCCCTTCGTCCGCGTTGCAGATGACGTACTTCGGCATGTCCCCCTTGGGGATGAAGGACCACTTCAGGCCGGCCGGAAAGCCCGCGCCTCCCCGGCCCCTGAGGCCGGAATCCTTGACGATCTGGAGGACCTGTTCAGGGGTGTATTCCGCCAGGGCCTTGCGGACGGCGGCATAGCCCTTGTGTTGGAGGAAACTGTCGATGCTGGAAGGGTCCACGCGGCCGACGGTTTCCAGCAGGCGCTTGGTCTGGCCCTCGGACCGGATGACGCAGGCGCGGCCCTCGACCTCCGGCCCGGACTGCTCCGCGGCCGTGGGGGTCTTCGCCCGGTAGGCGGCGATGAGATCCTTGATTTTGGCCTCGGTCAGGTTGCCGTGGAGGTCGTAATTGACCATCATGGCCGGGGCCACCGAGCAGACGCCCAGGCATTCGCATTTTTCCAGGAAGAACAGGCCGTCGGCGGTGGCCTGGCCGGGCCGGATGCCCAGATACTTCTCCAGGGCGCCGAAGATCGTGCCGGACCCCATGACATGGCAGGGACCGGATTTGCAGACGCGCAGGACATAGCGCGCCCGCGGCCGGGTGCTGAACATGGTGTAGAAGCCCACGAAGCCGGAGATCGCGCTGGCGGGCAGGTTCATCTCTTCGGCCACGTGCTCCAGGGTCTCGGGGCTGAGCTGGTTGTTGCCGGAGAGGGTCTCCAGGTCCCTAAGAACCATCATCAGGTTCTCCCTGCCCGTTCCCCTGGCGGCGACGATACGGCTGACGGTTTCGCGATTCATCATGACAGACCCCCTGCCGTGTCCGTTAGGGGCAGGACCTTTTCAACCGCGCAGGCGCAGACCTTCAATTCGGGGATCTTGGCCACAGGGTCGTAGGCCCCGATGGTCAGCACGTTGGCGGCGGCCTCGGCAAAATGGAAGGGGATGAAGACCACGCCGGGCTTGATGGTGTCCACGACCCGGGCTTTGATGCGGATGCTGCCCCGGCGCGAGGAGACCGCGACGACCTCGCCGTCCCCGATGTCGTGGTCCTGGGCGTCGTGGCGGTTCATCTCCACGAACGCCTCGGGGGCCAGTTCGTCCAGGACCCGGGAATTGCGGCTCATGGTGCCCGTGTGGAAATGCTCCAGGATGCGCCCGGTGGTCAGGATCAGCGGGAAGTCGGGGTCCGTCCCCTCGGCCGGAGGCGTGAATTCGATGGCCGTCAACAGCCCCTGCCCTCGCGAGAACTTCCCCTTGTGGAGGAACTGGGTCCCCGGGTGCTCGGGGGTCGGGCAGGGCCATTGGAGGAGCTCCTCCTCCAGGCGGGCGTAGGTCATGCCGGCGTAGGAGGGGGTGACCCTGCGGATCTCCTCGAAGATGGCCTCGGCATCTTTGTAATCCCAGTCGGCGCCCAGGCGCCTGGCGATCTGCATGATGATCCACCAGTCGTCCTTGCTCTGGCCCCAGGGCTCCAGGACCCGGTGCATGGGCTGGACCCTCCGCTCGGTGTTGGTGACCGTGCCCGCCTTTTCGAGGAAGCCATAGGCGGGGAGGACCACGTCGGCGTACCGGGCGGTCTCGGTCATGAAGATGTCCTGCACCACGAAGAGGTCCAGGGCCTCCAGCGCCTCGATCACATGGTGCTGGTCGGGATCGGAAAGGACCGGGTTCTCCCCCATGACGTAGAGGGCCTTGATGTTGCCGGCGATCGCCTGGTTGAACATCTCCATCAGGGTCAGGCCGGGCTTGTCGGGAAGAGCCCCGCTCCCCCATGCGGCCGCGAACTTGGCCCTGTTCTCCTCCACGGTGACCGGCTGGTAGGCCGGAAAGACGTTGGGCAGGCCGCCCATGTCGCAGGCGCCCTGCACGTTGCTCTGCCCGCGCAGGGGATTCACCCCGCCCCCCGCCACGCCGAGGTTTCCCAGGAGCATCTGCAGGTTGGCCGTGGATTTGACCCCGTTGACGCCGGAGACGAACTGCGTGATCCCCATGGCGTAGTAGAGGGCCATGGGCTTGAGGCCCGCCATGAGCCGGGCGGCGCCCACGATGTCCTGCGGGTTCGCCAGGCCGCAGATCCCCGCCACATGTTCGGGCGTGTATTTCTCCAGGGTTTTGGCCAGGTCCCCGAACCCTTCGCACCGCTCCTCCACGAAGGCCCGGTCGTAGAGGCCCTCCTTGACGATGACGTGCATCAGGCCGTTGAGGAGGGCGATGTTGGTCCCCGGGGCGATGGGGAAGTAGTAGTCCGCCCAGCGGGCGAGTTCGATCCGCCTGGGGTCGGCGACGATGAGTTTCTTGCCCTTATTGATGACCTCGTTTTTGAGCATGGAACCAATGACGGGATGGTTCTCCGTGGTGTTGGTCCCGATGATGAGGTACCCGGCGCTCGCGGGGATCTCCCGGATTGAGTTGGTCATGGCCCCGGAGCCGAACACAGTCGCCAGACCGGCGACGGTGGAGGAGTGTCAAAGGCGTGCGCAATGATCGACATTGTTCGTGCCGACCATCGCGCGCATGAATTTCTGCATCAGGTAGTTGTCTTCGTTGGTGCACTTGGCCGAGGTCAGCGCGGCCACCGCGTCGGGGCCGTGCTGGGCCTTGATCTCCTTCAGCCGGGCGGCGACGAAGTCCAGGGCCTCGTCCCAGGTCGCCTCCTTGAAGGCGCCGTTCTCCCGGATGAGGGGCTTGGAAAGCCGGGCCGGTTTCTGAATGAAGTCGAAGCCGAAGCGGCCCTTGACGCAGAGGTGCCCCTGGTTGGGCCCGTCCGGATGCCCCAGGGCCCGGACCAGTTGCCCCCCCTTGTTCTTGAAAAAGTCGATCTTGCACCCCACCCCGCAATAGATGCAGATGCTCGATTCCTTCTTCAGATCCCAGTTGGCCCCCCGCCCCAGGACCGGCTGCAGGGTGATGGCGCCCGTCGGGCAGAGTTGGGCGCAGGTCCCGCAGTTCACGCAGGTGGAATCGCCGATCTTCGCGTCGAGGTCGGAGGTCAGATGGGTGTTGCCGCCGCGGCCCGTGAATTGCCAGACGTTGTTCAACTGGACCTCGGCGCAGGCCTTCACGCACCGGCCGCAGAGGACACAGCGGTCCTCGTTGCGTTTCAACCCCTTGCTGGAGGCCTCGTCGATCGTGCGGTGGCGGCGGGGAAAATCGCCCGAGGGCATTGCCGCGTCATAGCGCATGACCAGGTTCTGGAGCTCGCAGGCGCCGTTGGCGTCGCAATAGAGGCAGTTATGGTCCCCTTCGGCCAGCAGCATCTCCAGGATGCCCTTGCGGATCTCCGTCAGTTCCGGGTCCTCCGTGACGACCCGCATGTCTGGGGCGATCGGTTCGGTGCAGGCGGTCTTGAACATGGTTTCGTTCACCCGCACCAGACAAATGCGGCAGGCCCCGGTCTTGCTGATCCGGGGGTTGTAGCAGAGGTAGGGAATGTCGATGTCGTGTGCGAGGGCCGCCTCCAGGATGGTCTGGCCTTTGTTCCCCATGACCGCCTGTCCATCGATGGTCAGGCTAATCCCCTGTCCTTGCACGATTGGGCCGATGGCGTCTTTGGGCACTCGTGCCTCCTTTCACAACCTGTTGTGTCATCCCCGATTGCTGTGCCGAAAAATAACACCTGAATGCCGGAAAAATCTAACACACCCGGGGCCCGTTGTCAACACCTCGGCGCGGCCGGGGGGGGGAGGATTTTCAGGGGGCGCGCGCCCCCCATGCCCGGCGGGTCCCGACCTATTTCAGGTACTGTTCGGGCATGACCGAGGAGTGATGCTCGACGATCAACCACCGGTCTCCCGCCCGCTTATAGACGAATGTGAACCGTCCCCGCAGCGCCTTCACGGGACCGGAGGCGAGGGTGAAGGTGTAGAGCCCGGAATTGATGGCGGTGTCGCCCAGGACTCGGATGTTGGCTTCATCGATCTTTCCCGCGGGCTTTTTGGGGAGGAAGTGCTCGAAATAGTCCCGGATCTCGCCGGGGTTGTGCCGAACGCGGTCCGAAACCGTCGGGAGCAATATGGCGTCGTCGGCGTACAGTTCGACCACCCGGTCGGGGTCGCCGGTCCGGATGGCGTCGTTCCACAATTCGAAGAGATGCGCGATCTCCTGTTCTGGGGTCATGGTCCGGTGCTCCTTCGTTTGATTTGACGGTCCCGGGGCCGGCGGTCCGGTTGCCGAACCCGGGATCGGGCGGGACTATTGGACACCAAAAACCGCGGAAAATCAACCGCCGGAGGAAAAGGCGCGGCCGTCGCGCCTTCCGCCCCCCGTCAGATGCGTTCGATGGACTCCAGCGGGACGAACCCGGTGAGGCCGTTGGGGAGGGTGACCCTTTGCCATCCCTCCACCGCCTCCCACAGGCGGACCGTGGTCCCCTCATGCACGACGAAGAGGTCGGTGGCGTCGGCCTGGGGGGCGCTTCGGGCGGTGACGGCGGGGGCCATGACCACGCCCCGGACCACCGCCTGCTCGCGGTAGAGGCGCACCGCCAGGAGGGGGCCGGCGAGCAACAGCGCCGCCAGGACGAGGGAGGAGGCCAGGGTCAGGGGGGCGCGGCGCGCCGGGTCGTCCGTGAGCTGGTGAACGGCCCACAAGGCGTTGAGGAGGAGGACGAGGGTCAGGACCAGCACCGTCAGTCCGGATAGGGGGAGCAGGTGGTAGAGGGTCTCGAGCAGGCGCGCCGTGAGCCCCTGCCCCGTCTCGGGGAACCGGTCCTTGAGGCGGAGACGGACGAACTCGAGGTTCTCCCGCACCCGCGACTCCTTGGGCGCCAGGCGCAGGGCCCGTTCATAGGCGAGGACGGCCCGCGCGGGCTCGTCCAGGCGGAAGCGGGCGTTCCCCAGGTTGAAGTGGAGGCGCCAGTCCTCGGCGCCGGCGGAGAGGGCCGATTCCCAGGCCGTAGCGGCGCCCGAAAAGTCCCCCTCTTTGTAGAGCGCGATGCCGCGGCGGTAGTCGTCGTTCGGCGAGGCCTGGACGAGGGCGGCGAACAGGAGGGCGAAAAGGGGGACCAGCCGTTTCACAGCACCCTCTCCATCGCCTTGATCAGGGCCCGGGCCTCTGCGAGCACGGCGCTCCGGGCCGCCGGGTCGGCGCCGCCGGGGGCGTAGAGGTCCCGGTCCCGCTCCTCCTGGAAACGGCGCACCCGGCCCCGCAGGGCCTCGTCCGCCCCCTTCGCCGCGAGGATGGCGTCCAGGTTGTCGAGGGACAACCCCTCGCCGGAGCGGCCCGCGCGGTCCCCGGCGAATCCCGCCAGGGCGGCGCGGACGAGGCGGTGGAATTCGGCCCCTTCGGCCCTCTTCGCCCCGTCGAGACGGGCGGCGGCCGAGGAGGCGGCCCTGCGCGCGCGGGTCCTGAGGGGGTCGGCGGCCCGGGCGCGTCCCTGCTGGAGGGCCAGCCGGAGGCCGAGGTTGCCGATGAACGGCAGAACGAGCAGGGCCAGGAACCAGCCCCGCCCGGCCAGGGGCGCGCGCTCCATTTCCACCGGCCGCTCATCGGTGCTGATCCACGCCAGATCGCGGCCCACCGCCTTCACCTCCTCGCCCCCCGCCACCATGACGGCCGAAGCGGCCGCGCTGCCGGGCTCGCCGGGTTTCACGTAGACGGCCAGTTCGGGGGTCTTCGACGAGGCGTAGCCTCCCTTGGCCGGGTCGAACCACGCAAAGGGGACGGGGGGGATCTTGAGCATCTGGCGCGAGCCGGGGATGACCACCCATTCATAGGTCTTGGACCCCGTCAGCGTCCCCCCCCTGGAGGTGATCTTCTCCTCGACCTTGGGGTCGTACACCTTGCAGTCCGGGAGGGCGGGGAGGGTGGGGGCGGGCAGGGTCTTGAGGTTGCCGGTCCCCTTGATGGTGAGGCGGTAGGCCAGGGCGTCCCCCTCCCGCACCTCCACCTTGTCGGTGGAGGCCGAGACGCTGAATTGTCCGACGGCCCCCGCGAACCCCTCCGGCCGTCCGTCCGGCCACTCCTTGATCGTCAGTTCCAGCGGGGCGGTGGCGCGGGTGAGGTCGCGCACCGACCCGAACCCGAAGGGCCCCTCGGCGACGACGGCCTGGATGCGGAACTCGAGGGGGGGGAGGGTCTTCACCCCCGGCGCCGCGGCGAAGAGGAGGTCCTTCCGGATGGGATAGGCCAGGAACTGCTTGCCGCCCAGTTCCACCTGCCGACCCTCGGGTTGTTGCGGCAGTTCCACGCTTTCCACCCAGAACCCGTCGTAGACCGGCCCCTTCTCCTGCGCCAGACCACGGACCTGCAACTGCGTGAGGAGTTCGTAGGTGAGGGTGATCTGCTCGCCGGGGACCGCGCTCCGCTTGTCGGCCAGGACCCGCAGGCGCACATCGCCCGAGGCGGCCTGCCGACCAGAAGGCTGAAAGGGGTCTTCGAAGAAGGGATCGAAGGGGGAGCGCCCCCGCCCGGGCCGGGCCTGCTGGACCGTCCCCTCCACCGCTTCCAGCGTCAGCGGCCGGGTCTTGTAGAGGCAGCCGCCGATCCGCACGCTCACGGGATCCACGGTGAGGGTCCCCGCTTTGCGGGGTTGGAGGCCCCAGGTGTAGGAGACCGACTTGGTCATCGCCATGTTGACGATGGAGACCTGCTGGGAGACGGAGGGGCCGGTGAGGACGCGGAAGTCGGACAGGGCGGGAAGTTCGGGGGCGCTCTCGGGGGCCTCCCCCTGGATGGTGACGACGAGTTCCACGGCGTCGTCGGTCCCCGCCCGTTCGGCCGATAACCGCGCCGAGACCTGCGGATCGGCGGCGG
>DCUZ01000015.1:0-22098 GCA_002327305.1 Holophagales bacterium UBA2201
TAACCGGCCCTCCCTACCCCTATATCCCGCCCGCCCTCAAAGCCGCGGGGCGGAGGACCGGCGCTGCATCTCGGGAAGGCATAAGGCGGGAAGGCGGCAACGCCCCCCGCCCGGCTGCCCCGCTGTCTTGCTGTTTTCTGCCGCCTTCCGCCTAATGATACAAATACCGCTTGATCTTTTCGGTGGGGGTCTTCTCGAACTCCTTGTTCTGGATCTCGAAGCCGTGGATCTGCGAAAAGTCGGCCAGGTGGCGGTTGGTGTCGGCGATAAGACGCTGGAAGGCACCCCGGACGCGGGTTTGGATCTCGGTATCGGTGAGTTTGGCCAGGTGGAGTCCGCGCATCAGGGCCTCCTCGTCGGGAACGAGGATGGCGATCAAACGGTTCTCCCGGTGGACCACCAGGGATTCGAGGACATAGGCGGACTCGTTGAGGAAGTGCTCGACCTCCTCCGGGTAGATGTTCTCCCCGGAGGGCCCAAGGATGACGTTCTTCGAGCGCCCCTTCAGGTATAGAAATCCGTCGTTGTCCAGATAGCCCAAGTCGCCGGTCCGGAGCCATCCCTCCCCGTCGAAAAGGGCCGCCGTGGCCTCCTCGTTCTTGTAGTAGCCCAGGGTGACGTTGGGGCCCTGGACCAGGACCTCCCCCACGCCGGTGGCGGGGTGGGGGTCGTGGATCTTCAGGGCCACTCCCTCGATGGCGTAGCCGCAAGACTGGAACCGCTCTTCCCCGATGTGCGAGGCGGTGATGAGAGGGGAGCACTCCGTCATCCCATAGCCCATCACGTAGGGGAACTGCCCCTCGCGCAGGAAGGCCTCCACGTCGGGGTTGAGGGGGGCGCCGCCGAAGACGAGGGCGCGCAACCGGCCCCCGAAGGCCCGCTGGAGCTTCCAGGCCGCCCAGCGGTGGAGGTGGCGGCGGATGGCGGGGTATCGGGTGAGGTTGCGGAGAATGAAACTGTTGTCGATCTTGGGGCGCACCATCCGGAAGTAGAGTTTCTCCATGATGAGGGGGACGGCGGCCATCAGCGTCGGGCGCACCTTCTCGAGGGCTTCCAGGAGCAGTTTCGGGTTGGGCTTCCCGCCGAGGTAGGTGATGGAGGCCCCGCCGGCCATGATGGCCAGGAACCCGCAGGTGCATTCGTAGGTGTGGGCCAGGGGGAGGAGAGAAAGGAGGCGGTCTCCGGGACCGACCGGAACCAGCGCAAGGACGGCCTTGGCGTTGGATACGAGGTTCCCCTGGGTCAGCATGACCCCCTTGGAGTGGCCCGTGGTGCCCGAGGTGTAGACGATGGCCGCCAGGTCCTCCGGCCCGGGGGAGGGGCCCCGGCGGTGGTCGCGGCGGGCCCGCGAGGAGAAGACCAGGTGGGCCCGTTCCTTGAACTGCTCCATTTTGCGTTGCAGGGCCTTGAACAGTTTGGGGACCTTGCTCAGGTCGATCTGGCGGAAGTCCTCCAGGAGGAAGATCTTTTCCGGATGGGGATAGGCCACGTCGCCCATCTTGTCCAGCAGGGCCCCCTGGACGAAGACGAGGCGGGCGTCCGACATGTTGATGATGTTGTGGACGGCGGAGGCGGTGAAATTGGTGAGGATGGGGACGGCGACGGCGCCGTAGGTGACGCAGGCCAGGTAGACGAGGGCCCAGTGGATGGAATTGTTTCCCAGGAGGGCCACCTTGTCGCCCGGCTTGACGCCGCAGGTCCGGAAGAGGTGGTGCAGGCCGGCGATCTCATCCCGGGCCTGGCCGTAGGTGATGCTCCTCCCTGCGAACTCGCATAGGAAGGTCTGCGGGCCGTGGTCGGTGAGGGCCAATTCGATATATTCCGCCAGTGTCCGGGTGCGGGTGTAGGCCATGCTTCGGTATTATAACCCGCCGGGCACGAAGGTGGAAGCGGGGCGACGGGAGACGGGAACGATGGACCTGTGTCGGGATCCGGCTGGTATAATCGCATCGGCCGTCTTTTCGACGCGGGCGGCGAAAGGAGATCCGGTCATGCGCTCCAAACTCCTCCGGGGCATGATGGTCGCCATGTGTTGCGCGGCAGTTGCCGCCCTTGCCGCAGGCGCGGAAGAGGCCGCCGGCGGGCCGGGCACGGTTTTCAAGGACGACTTCATCGAAAAGCTCGCGGGTGATTGGGGGATCTCTCGGAGCCATGACGGTGGAATCACCCTGCACAGCCTCCATGCCGAATGGGTCCTCGGCCACCAGTTCCTGAGGCTCACCATGCGGCACATGGCCGATCGGCCGGAATACGAAGCAATCGTCATGATCGGCTTCGACCCCGCGGAGAAAAACTACATCGCCGTCTGGTGCGACTCCTTCGGGGGAAAATTCGCGGCCATCGGGACCGGCAGGCGGTCGGGCAACTCCATCGAGTTCACGTTCCAATACCCCGACGGCCCCTTCTACAACACCTTCACCTGGGACCCCGAGTCCCGCGGATGGACCTTCCGCGGGGAGGCCGTCGGCAAGGACGGGAAACGGGTCCTGTTCGCCGAGGATACCGTCCGCCGGCCGTAGCGGCCGATGGGCAGCGCTGATTCGACGACCCTATGCTGTTCCTGACGGCCTTTCATCAGCGTGCCATGTTTCAGCAGGAAGTGCATCAGGGCGGGCGCGGGTAAGCACCGCCTTGGGGAGAGGGCATGAGAGGGAGCCGCCCTCTCCCGCTTTCAATGGGTCGCGGCGGGAGCCGCGGTTTGGACCCGATCAACCCAGCGACCCGAGGGACTTTCCTTTCCCCCCTGTCCCATGCTACCCTATGGGGTGCAAGCGCAGACCGCTCCCCGGAGGTCCCCATGTCCGCTCCATTCGACGCTTTACGGCCACGCATCGAAACTCTCGTCGCCTCGGGTCGCCCCCTTGGCGATATCTTGCTGGAAACCTGTAGTTTATTGAAGGCGGAGATCCCCCATTACGACTGGGTGGGGTTCTACCTCACCGACCCCGGCTCCCCCCGGGAACTGGTTCTGGGGCCTTTCGACGGCGCCCCCACCGAGCACACGCGCATCCCCTTCGGCCAGGGGATCTGCGGACAGGCGGCCGAGCGCCGGGAAACTTTTGTCGTCCAGGATGTCAGCAAAGTGGACAACTACCTCTCCTGCAGCCCCACGGTCAGGTCGGAGATCGTCGTGCCGCTGATGAAGGACGGCAAGGTCCTCGGCGAACTGGACATCGACTCCCACGCCGTGGCGCCGTTCACGCCGGAGGACCGGAAATTTCTGGAGCGGGTGTGCGAGGTGTTGGCGCCGCTGTTCTAATGGTGCCGCGGGAAAGCGGGAAGGCGGGAAAGCGGGAAGGCGGGAAAGCGGGAAAGCGGGAAGGCAGAAAAGCGGGAAAGCGGGAAGGCGGGAAAGCGGGAAAGCGGGAAAGCGGGAACGCCAGAAGGCTCCCCCGCCCGCTCTTTATGCTATTCCTGCCCAACTTTCACGCTTCAGTGTGTCATTTTTTCCGCAGGAATAGCATCAAGGCGAGCGCGGGTAAGCGCCGCCTTGGGGTGAGGGTGGAATCCCGATGTACTGCTCGGGACGGGAGAGGGGCATCCCTCTCCCGCTTTAAAATTGGTTGCGGCGGGAGCTGCGGTAGGTAGCCGCACCCTTTACGGGTGCGCAGGTCTTTTGTCCCCGGCCACGCCGTCCCGATTGGAGTTGAGGGGCTGCATTCAGATAATATTAGAACCGTAGCCACCAATATATCCCGGCGAACGCCAGGGTCAGGAGCGTCACCGGAACCCCGACGCGGGCATAAGCCCAAAAACCGATGTCCGCCGAGCCGCGGGCCTTCTCCACGACGATGAGATTGGCGATGGAGCCGAGGAGGGTGAGGTTGCCCGCCAGTGAACTGACGAGGGCCACCAGGAGCCAGGAGGTTTTCGGGTCGGGCAGATGGGGGACGACCTGCCCCAAAAAGAAGACGGCGGGAACGTTGCTGACGAGATTGGAGAGAGCCAGGGTGATGGCGCCGAGGGAGGCGGGGAGCTCGGGCCGCAGGGGGGACATCCACGCGTAGAGCGTGGGGATGATGTCCGCCCGGCGCGCAGCGGCGGTGACGATGAAGAGGGAGGTGAAGAGGACGAGGAGGTCCCAGTCCACGGAGCCGAACAGTTTCCGCCGGTCCACCCGGCGCGACAGAAGGAGGACGGCCGCTCCGGCCGAAGCGATCGGCGCCATGGGGAGCCCGCCCCAGAAGCAGACGAAGACCCCGACGAGGACCAGGAGGGTGCGGACCAGGACATACATCTTCAATTCCCGGGGCCCCTCCATCTCCGGCGGCGGGACCGGGGGATGGACCGAGACAAGGCGTCCGCGGAAGGTCCAATGGAGGGTGCCGCCCAGGATGAGCAGTCCCGCAAGGGAGACCGGAGCGAGGGCCAGGGCGAATTCGGCGTAGGGGATGCCCGAGGCGGAGGCGATGAAGATGTTCTGCGGGTTTCCCACCGGGGTGCAGGCGCTCCCGATATTGGAGGCCATGGCCACGCCGAGGAGATAGGGGACGGGGTCGAGACCCCTGCGGGCGGCCACCGCCAGGACCATGGGGGCGAAAACCAGGCAGACGACATCGTTGATGAAGAGGGCGGAAGCGGCCCCGGTGGCGAGGACCACGCCCCACAGGAGTCCCTCCGGCGTGCTCACGCGTTCCAGAAGCAAATCCTGCACGCGGGCCAGGATGCCCGATTGGACCAGGAAGGCGACGATGAGCATCATGGAGAAGAGGAGCCCCAGCGTGGCGTAGTCCTGGGAGAGGAAGGCCTCGCGGCTGGTGAGGACGCCGAGGAAGACCATGGCCACGGCCCCCACGAAGACCGCGCCGGTGCGGTCGAGGCGGAAGAAGGGGATCTGGCCCAGGGCCAGGGCGAAGTAGACGACGCCGAAAACGATCCAGGCGCCGGTGACCTGCCAGGGCTCCAGGGGGGTCACTTCAGTTCATCCAGGTTGACGGTGACCGGGCCCCGTCGGGGCAGGATACTCGTCGGGTCCGTGGCAGGGCCGCCGGTTGATCGGTACAGCACGCCGCATGCCTGGGGATCAAGCGGTGCACGGCCGTCCAGGATGGCTTGGAGATCCTGCCTCTTGAAATCTTCCCGGCTTTTCATCGGAATCCGCGCAAGATGGGCGGCGAGCCCCTCGTGGAACCAGGGCGGCCCCATGGCTTCTTCGGAGCCGGCGATGCGGCGGAGGAAGGGTCTGGCCAGGGCCATGGCCAGCAAGCCCTCCCATCCGGAGTCGCCTGCGAAAGCCGGATGCAGTGCGGCCGCCGACTCCGGGGCCAGGACGACAAGGGCGCGGACCTCCAGCAGGCCGGCCAGCAACGGGTCCACGGGATCGGTCGAAGCGGTCTCGCGCAACTGGTTGACGACCCGGTCCAGGTCGGTCTTGGTTTCAAAGACGGCGACACGGTCAAGGAGACCCTCCGCGGAGGGCTGTTCCCATCCAAGGTCTTGGGCGGATTCGCGCACGCGCCGTTGGGCGGCCAGGAGCGCCGATTCCAGTTCCGCCCGGCGCGGCTCCAGCGATGCGGGAAGTTTGAGCGGCACGGCGCAGGTTCCGTCCCCCTTGGCCCACAAGCGGCGGTTGAGGCTCTCCAGATCGGGCCAGGCCCGAAGACGCCCCTCCACGACCCGCGGCTTCTCGCCCTGCGCCTCCATCCACCGGATCCCCGTCTGCTGGTAGAGGTTCCATGCTTCCGCCACCCCCCGCTCCCACGCGCGCCGGGCCGCGCGCACCGCCAGTTCCTGGTGGTCGGGACAGGTGCCCCGGGAAAAAATGACGGCCGCGCGGAAGAGATCCTCAGGGAGCGCGATCTTCCCGGTTTGGAGGTAGCTCATCGTCTCCGTGCGACGGTTCTCGTCGTTGGCCTGCAGGGCGGCCAGAGTGATGGTGGGGGTGGAGCGGTCCGCCCCGTCGGCCGCGACGAGGGCCTCCATCTGCCGGCTGACGGCGGGGTCGGGCGTCCCTTCCCACACGATTCCCTCCACGGGGGGCTTGCAGGGACTCGGGGCCGGGCCCCCGCCGGAGCATGCCCACAGAATAAGGAGCAGAGGGAGCAGGGCGGCGCGCGTCATCTTCATTCGGCCGTTTCCTTGGGCGGGGTTGGCGGGTCGGGGACCGCCAGGTCCAGGACCACCGCCCAGGTCCCGCCGGGCGGGCGCCTCCAGACGCGGAGGAACGCCCCGACCGAAGGTTCTGCCCCCTCACAAACCGCCTGCCATGCGCCGTGGGTCCAGCCCAGGTCGCCGGAGGCGGAGACCGCCGCGTCCCGGACGGTCCAGGTCCACCGCTCGCCCGGCGCACCGGCCGCCAGGGCGGCCGCCGCGCTCCCCACGGCCGGCCCCGAAGCGCGGTGGAGACGGATGCGCGGCGCGGCGTGGGTTTTGAACGCCAGGGCGGGGCCGCCCGCCTTGGCCGTGAGGGCGAGCGACTCCTCGGCCTCCGTCAAAGAGACCAGGGCCTCTTCGCGGGACCGGTCTTCGAGGACGCGGTAGGCGTGGGGCATGGGGAATGCGGGGGCGCTCCAGGGGGGGTCGGGGGGGCGGCGCAGGTCCATGGGCATGCCGATATCCGCGATCACCCGCCACAGCCCGGGCGGCTCGCGCCTCCAGACGGAAACATAGACCCCGGTCGAATCGGGCCGTTCCGACGAGGGGTCCTTGCGGAAGGTCCACGGCCCGGTGGTGTAGCCCAGGTCCCCGGCGTCGGCGACCTCCACCACCACGGGGACCCAGACCAGGAGGCCGGGGCGGTCGGGTTGGAACTCGAACCATGCCCGGCCGTTGACGGGTCCCGGTCGGAAGATGAGGCCTTCTGCGGAGAGGAACTCCAAAAAAGCCGCCCGCATCCCGCGCGTCCCCGCCGCGAGGGCGAAGGCCCGTTCGGAGGCGTGGAGGGAGACCAGGTCCTCCCGCAGGTCCCTCTCCGGCAGGGTGGCGCAGCCGGTCAGGAACGCCGCCAGGGCCGCGGCGGCAAGACGGTCAGCGCCGGTCATGGCGGTCGGGCTGGAGGAGGGCCGACAGGACCCAGGAGACCACGCTGACGATGAGGGCCCCCCAGAAGGCGTCCCAGAACCCGCGTACCTGGAACCCGATGCCGAAGGCCTGGGCGATCCTGGCCGACAGCCACAGGGTGAACCCGTTGATGATCAGGAGGAAAAACCCCAGGGTGAGGAGGATGAGGGGGCAGGTCAGCACCTTCAGCAGGGGGCGCAGGAGGGCGTTGACCAGGGCCAGGATGGCGGCCACGACCCCGTAGGCCATCCAGGCGTTGCCGTAGACCATGATGCCGGGGAGTGCCCAGGCCGCCACGACCAGGGCCAGGGCCACGATGATCCAATGAATGAGCAGGCGCATGCGATACCTCCAATAAAAGTGATAACACGAAGCGGCGATCGGCGCAAGGCCCGGATCATCCCGCCAAGGCGTTCAGCGCGTCCCGCCCCAGGACGCCGTACCACGCGGCGGCTCCCAGGATCCCGTGCCAAATCCCCAGGACCCAGAGGTTGGGATGGCGTAAATAGATCCACACCCAGGGGAGGGCGATGGCGAAGGTGAGCCCCATCAGGGGCCAATCCGGGGCATGGGCCAGGGAGAAGAGGGCGGCGCCGACCGCGACCGTGGCGGGCGCCCCCAGGAACGGACGCAGGTTGCGGACCAGGAGGGCGTTGAGGAGGAACTGCTGGGCCAGCCCCCAAACGGGATAGAGGGCCGCGATCACCCAAAATGAGGGCGGGGGGGGGAAATGGCCCCGCCAAACGGCGAACGGGACGATGAGCGCCAGGGCGGCCGCGCCGACCAGCGAGGCCTCCGCCCCGCAGCGGCCCAGCGTGTCCCGGCGGAAGCCCCATGTCCGCCACAGGCCGGGCTCCCGGCGCAGGCGGAATACCAGGTAGGCCAGCCAGCCCGTGCAGGCCAGTGCCAGGAAGGGCCCCTTGGCTCCTTCGGCCGTCTCCGCGAGGAAGTTCAAGGCCGCGGTGGCGATGACCGCCGCGGCTTCTGCATAACCCCGCCGCCGCTCTTCATGGGATGGCATTCCCGTTATTATAATCGTTTAATAGCCGGCCCCATGAACAGGCATCTTGTTCCCCTCCTTCTTCTCGCCGCGGCCCCGGCGCAGGGCCTGGAGAACGCCGGCCTGGGGCCCATCGAGATTGCCCCGCTGGGGCCCTCGATCGTGTTTCGGGAACCCCCCCCGTTCCTCTTATCCCCGCCCCGGGTGCCGTGAGGCCTGCGCTTCAATGTCGGCGTCAACTGGCTCAATACTTAGGCCGGGGGCCTTCAGCCTGGGGCCTGTTTCTACGTCCGCGCCATCCCCTTCTTTTGGGTGAATTCTCCGAGGATGATGGGGATGGCCACTTTGAGCATGAGGGTGAAGGCGAGGAACCCGATGGCAAAAACCCCTGACGCGACGAAAATCTCGGTCCACGATGGACGGTAGAAGTACAGCTCTCCGAGCGTGTCCGGCGTCAGCCCGGGGATGATGAGCCCCATCCCTTTCTCGATGTAGACGCTGGCGTAGATGAGGACGCACCCGAGGTTGAGGGTGATCCAGTTTTTCCTCGTTCGGGGGATCAGGAACAGGGTGAAGGCCGCCAGGCCGCAAAGGATGGATGCCCAGGCGAAGGGGACCAGGGTGCGGTGACCCTCCAGCCCGAAGTAGAGATAGCGGGTGAAGATGAGGTGCTCGGTCCCCGAGTAGAACTCCTTGAACACCTCGGCTCCCGTGAGGAAGAGGTTGAACCCCATCGTGTAGGCCATCAGTTCGGCGATCTTGTGGAGGGCCTCGTCCTTGATCTCGAGGGGGGTGGTCCTCCGGAGGATCTGCAGGAGGATCAGGAGGATGGCCGGGCCCGAGCAGAAGGCCGAGGCCAGGAATTTGGGGGCCAGGATGGAGGAGTTCCAGAAGGGACGGGCGGCCAGGCCGTTGTAGAGGAAGGCGGTCACCGTGTGGATGCTCACGGCCATGGGGATGGAGAGGAGGACCAGGGGTTCCACGATGCGTCTGGCGTAGGCCTTTTCGGTGTAGGCGCAGTAGAGGAGGTAGGTGACCACGCTCCAGTTGAGAAGGAGGTAGGCGTTGAGGACGAGGGTGTCCCAGGCCAGGAGTGACTGGGGGAAGTTCAGCAGGCCGACGAAGGGGATGATGTGCCAGAACCGGTCGGGCCTCCCGAGGTCCACCAGGACGAACCCGAGGCACATGATAAGGGCGGAGATTGCCAGCATTTCTCCGAGGATGGTGATCTCCTTGATGGGCTTCCAGTGGTAGATGTAGGCGGGGATCACCAGCATGATGGCGGCGGCGGCGATGCCGACGAGGAAGGTGAAGTTGCCGATATAGAACCCCCAGGAAACGGGGTCGCGCATGTTCGTCACGATCAGCCCCTCGCGAAGCTGGGCGGTGTAGGCCGCCGCGCCGAGGGCGAGGAGTAGGAGGAGGAACCCGACCCACGCGTAGTAGAGCCGGTTCCCGGTCAGGATGAGGCGGACGCTGTCGAGGGCGAAGCGGCGGAGGTCGGAGAGGGTTTCCATGGCGTCACGCTCCGTAGTAATAGAAGAACCTGGGCTGCGTGTTCAGGTCCTCCTTGAAGATGTAGACCCGCTTATGCTCGAGGACGTACCGAACCTCGCTCTCCGGGTCCAGAAGGTTGCCGAATTTGCGCGTTCCGGTGGGGCAGGCCTCCACGCAGGCCGGATAGAGCCCCTTGCGCACGCGCTGGATGCAGAAGGTACATTTTTCCACAACGCCCTTGGGTCGCGGCCGGTTGCCCAGGAGGTGGGTCTCGGGGTTCAGCTCCCCAGCGGGCAGGGTCGGCTCGCCCCAGTTGAAGTGGCGGGCGCCGTAGGGGCAGGCGGCCATGCAGTAGCGACAGCCGATGCACCAGTTGTAGTCCACCACGGTGATGCCGTCGGGCTCCTGCCAGGTGGCCCGCACCGGGCACACCTTGACGCAGGGCGGGTTCTTGCACTGGTGGCACTGGACCGGCATGTAGAAGTGCCCCTCGGCGGGGACGAGGTCGTGGTCGTAGTACGGGTCGGCGTGGTGGATGTTGACGCCCCGCTCCTTCTCCATCTCCAGGACCCGGATCCAATGGATCTGCGGATCGCGGGACTGGTTGTTCTCACGCACGCAGGCGTAGACGCACCGGCGGCACCCGATGCAACGGCTCAAGTCGAGGGCGTACCCGAACTCGATGCCTGGAATGGGGGGCTCGTTGCCTACGCGCACGGAGGAACCGAATTTCTCCATGTGCTCCCGTTCGAGGCGGGCGATGAGCACCTCCACCTCGGCCGGGGAAAGCTGGTGGAACTGCCGCTGGAGGAACTCCTCGATGCTGCCGCCCTTGCAGGCGGTCAGGATGGCCGCCCCGACCGCGGCCGCGGCGCCGGCGAGAAAGCGGCGGCGGGAGGGACTGCCGCCGCACTCCTCGGGGAAGGGGGGACGGCGGGGGGCGTCACTCATGATCCGCTTCCCCAGGCCTGACGGCCTGGCCCGGCCGCACCGGTGGCGGCTCGGGTTTCATGGGCTTGAAGCGGGGGGCGTGAGGATCGTGGCAGTGGGCGCAGAGGAGATACTGTTTCGGCCCGTTCCACGAGCCGGTCCGCTTGCCGTGGACCCCGACCTTCCAGTCGCGCAACTTGTCGCCGTGACACTGCCCGCAGAGGAGATAGGATTCCGAAAACCCAATGAGCTGGCCGCCGGCCAGGCGCAATCTGTCGCGGTCGTCGGGGGCGTGGCAGTCCAGGCACCAGCGGTGCTCTTCGTCGTGCTTTAGGACGATATCGTCGTGCATGTCCGTCAGATCCCGCCTCCGTCGATCCACCTCCATCGAGGCGTGGCACTCGGAACAGGGGAAAATCCCCTCGGTCAGCGGCGGCGGGGGGACCCGAAAATCCTCCTTCGGCGCCCCCGCAACGGTCGCCGGTCCGAGGGCCAGGGCCGCGAGCAGGAGGACCGCCCCGGCGGTCATGGGCGTCCTCGCGAAACGTTCGATCCGGGCCGTCATCGTCAGGACCTGAAATCGTGGCAGTCGGCGCAGGGAGCGGGGGCGTGGTGGTCCTTCAAGTCCTCATGGCACCCGAGGCAGGTCTCACGGCCGCCGACCGACCAGGCGTGGGGCTTGTGGCAGTCGACACATTCCGAATCGGGGTGCATCCCCTTGGCGTGGAGCCCCGCGGGTTTCTCATGGCAGGACTTGCAATCGACCACCGGGAGTTTGAGGCCCGGCCGCTCATGGCAGTCCACGCACTCCATCGAGGCCATCATCGGCGCGGCGGTGTCCAGGCGGTGGCATTCGGCGCAGGAGAGGGGCGGCCGGTAGCCGGCGGCGTGGCACGCGTTGCAGAGGATCTCTTCGTGGCGTCCGGCCAGGGGCATGGGATGCCAGTTCTCGGCGATCGCGCCGGCGACCGACCCCAGGGGCAAAAGAGGGGTGCGCTGGGGCATGGTGTGGCAGAGGGTGCACCCGCGGCCGAGGACCGCGCCGTCCGCCGTGGCGTGGTTGCCGTCATGGCAGCGGAAACAGCCGGGCCAGTTGCGGTGCCCGATGTTGGAGGCGTAGGTGTTCCAGTTGACCTTCATCTTGGGGAAGATGCTCTGGCCGTAGAGGGTGATCAGGGCCTCGACGCCGTTTGCGATGTCGGTTTTCCGTTCGTCGGAGACGTCGGGGTACTTTTCCCGGTAGAACCCTTCGACGGCGGCCCGGATCCCGGCGGCGGCGGTCTCCTTGTCGGGGTATTCGGCCGTCAGGGCATCCACGGCCGTTTTCTTGAACCACGGAAGGTCGCGCAGTGAGGCTGCGCCGGTCAGGATCCGGTCCACGCCGTTTTCGGGGGCCTGGTAGATGTGCGTGGGGCGGTTGTGGCAGTCCATGCAGTCCAGGACCCGCCGGGGGAGGTGGGCGATCTCCTCCTCCGTCAGCAGGGAGGTCCGGTCGCGGTATTCCACCACCCGTCCGTCGCGCGAGCGGGCCTCCATCCAGGGGATGACCTGGTGCTTGCCGTCCGCCACGGCGAAGGTGATCCGGTTGGCGATGACCGTGTGCCAGTGGATCCCCTCGCCGGGCCCCAGCCGGCTCATCCCGCCGCCGGTTTTCAGGAGAAGGCTGATCTGCTCGGCCGAGTTGGCCTCGTTGTAGCGGAAGTGGGGGTTCTGCTGAAGTTGGGCGCCGTAAAACTTCTCGGGCCAGTGGCACTCCTCGCAGGTCTCCCGCGCCGGGCGCAGATTCTTGATGGGGACGGCGATGGGGCGCTCATAGCTGTTGGTCATCACCTTCACCACCTGGCGAAGGCCGGAAAGCTTGGATTTGACGTACCAGTCCACGCCGTGGCCGACATGGCACTGCACGCAGGTGACCCGCGCGTGGGGAGAGGCCTGGTAGGCGGAATGTTCGGGTTCCATGACGGTGTGGCAGACGGTTCCGCAGAACCGGACCGATTCGGTGAAGATGAAGGCGTTGTATCCCACGAAGGCCATGAAGATGGCCAGCAAAGTCCCCCCCACCGCCCCCCAGACGAACAAGCGGCGATGGCGCTCGTCGTTGAGGTCCACCCTGGGGTAGGGAAGGGCTTCGGTGGTCCCGGCGCGCCTCCGGCGCAGACTCTCCCGGCGCATGCCCCAGAGGAACAGGAGGCCGCCGAAGGCCAGGCCGGCGGGGAAGATCATGAAGGTGAAAATGCCCAGGTAGGGGCTGGGGCTCTTCAGGGCGAACCCCCACAGGAGCGTGGCGGCGATGAGGGCGGTGCTGACGGCGGCCGTGAGGAGGCCGAAGTAGCTGAGGATGTTGCGGTGAAGGCCTTGACCCTTGGGAATGTCCGTCATGGGATATTCATGCCTCCTAACGGTTGGGGCCGGAACCGCGGAGCATCCGGCCTGTGCCAGAGTTTAGCATAGCTGCCCACCGCGGGGGAAGGTGCAGGACGCCGAACGGTTTACACCGGGCCCCGACTCGGGTAGAATGGGCCATCCCTCCCCGTTTTGGGGAACGAAAGGACAACCGTATGCGCGTACGCTCCGCCCTCACGCTCCTGGCCGTCGCGGCCCTCCTCCCGGCCCTTCTGCCCGCCTGCACCAATTTTCTCGTCACCAAGGGGGCCTCCGTCGACGGCTCGACGATGATCACCTACTCCGCCGATTCCCACGAGTTCTACGGCGAACTCTACTACTATCCCCCGGGCATCCACCTGCCGGGCGAGATGCGCGAGGTGTACGACTGGAACACCGGCAAGTTCCTCGGCCGCATCCCCGAGGCGCCGGTCACCTACGCGGTGGTGGGGAACATGAACGAGCACCAATTGGCCATCGGCGAAACCACCTTCACCAACCGCAAGGAATTGGAGGGCGCCAAGGGGGTGACCGACTACGGTTCCCTGATGTACATCGCCCTCCAGCGGTGCAAAACGGCACGCGAGGCCATCCTGTTGATGGGGGCCCTGGCCAACGAGCACGGCTACCCCTCCGACGGGGAAAGTTTCTCCGTGGCCGACCCCAACGAGGTGTGGATCTTCGAGATCGTCTCCAAGGGGCCCGACGAACTGGGCGCCGTCTGGGTGGCGTTGAAGGTCCCCGACGGCTATATTTGCGGCCACGCCAACCAGTCCCGAATCCGCCGGTTCCCCCTCAACGACCCGGCCAACTGCCTCTACAGCGCCGACGTGATCGCGTTCGCGCGCGGCAAGGGGTGGTTCTCCGGCAAGGATTCCGAGTTCTCGTTCGCCGACACCTACGCCCCGGCCGATTTCGGGGGCAAGCGGTTCTGCGAGTCCCGGGTCTGGGCCATGTTCAACCGGGCCGCCCCCTCGTTGAAGCTGTCCGCCGATTACATCAAGGGGCTGCCCGGCGCGGAGCCGATCCCCCTCTGGATCAAGCCGGACAAGAAACTTGCGGTGCGCGACGTCATGGAATTCATGCGCGATCATTTCGAGGGGACCGATCTCGACATGACCAAGGATGTCGGGGCGGGCCCGTTCGTCCTTCCCTACCGCTGGCGGCCCCTCACCTGGAAGGTGGACGGCGTGGAGTACTTCAACGAGCGGGCCACCTCCACCCAGCAGACCGGCTTCTCCTTCGTCTCGCAGATGCGTTCCTGGCTCCCGGACCCCATCGGCGGGGTCCACTGGTTCGGCCTGGACGACACCTTCTCCACCGTCTACATGCCCATGTACTGCGGCATCCGGAAGGCGCCCCACAATGTCGCCGTGGGGACCGGCTCGTTCAAGCAGTTCTCCTGGGACTCCGCCTGGTGGGTCTTCAACCTGGTCGCCAACTGGGCCTACGGCCGCTACAGCGACATGATCGTGGACATCCAGGGGGTCCAGCGGCAGTTCGAGGGGGAGTTCCTCTCCCGCCAGCCCGGGGTGGATGCCGAGGCCCTGCGGCTCCACAAGGAGTCGCCCGAGAAGGCCCGTGACTACCTGACCGCCTATTCCTGCGGTGTCGCCGAGCGGGTGACCGCGCGGTGGCGGAAGTTGTTCGAGGAACTGTTCGTGAAATATCTCGACGGCAACGTCCGCGACACCAACGGTGTGGCCAAGCATCCTCCCTACCCGGAGGCGTGGTACCGCCTGATCGTCCAGGAGACCGGGGACAAACTCAAGGTGGTGGAGGAACCCGCGAAGCCGTAGGCGGTTGGATTATTCGTCGCCGTTCCGTAGGGGCGCAGCATGCTGCGCCCTTGGGATAATACGATTGGCCCGTAGGGGCGCAGCATGCTGCGCCCTTGGGACAATACGATTGGCACCCGTAGGGGCGCAGCATGCTGCGCCCCTTTTCAATCCATGGGGATTTCCCAGGGCATGGGTTCCTGCGGTTCCATGGAAGGGCGATCTGGATTCTCGTGATCCAAAGCCCATCGGGCCGGGTTGGAATCAATATATTCTCTGGTTCGGCATAGCTCGTCCTCGTCGCGGATGATGCGCTCGAAATCATTGCGTTGCCAGAGGGGCGCGCCGGGAGCCCCCTGGGTGAGATTGATGGCTCTCGTCGAGGCTGCTTTGAAGGATCGAATGATCGCGGCCAGCGAATCGGCCTGCAATCTCCCGACCGGGCTGGCGTGGCCATCGGGAAAGGGCGCAGCATGCTGCGCCCCTACGAGCAGGATGATGCCGTGGAAATGGTTGGGCATGATCACGAAATAATCCAATCGCGCTTGGCTGAAATGCTGCGGGATTTCATCCCAGCAGGATTCCACGATTTTTCCGGTGGCGTTCAGCCGAACCCGGTCCTGTTCCACCTGGCCGAACAGGCATCGGCGATGATGAGCGCTGATCGTGATGAAATAGGCCCCATGGCTGGAGTAATCAAAGCCGGGATATCGAATGGAACGGCGATGATGTTCCACGCCCCGATTATACCTTTCGCAACGGAATCGTAGGGGCGCAGCATGCTGCGCCCGCGCTACAAGATTGCACGCCGAAAGGGGCGCAGCATGCTGCGCCCTGGGATAATACGATTGGCACCCATTGGGGCGCAGCATGCTGCGCCCCTACGGTTTCAGGCGATACAACGCCACGACGCTCCGGTCGCGCAGGAGATAACGGTCCGGCGGGTCCACGGGGGGGGCGCTTGGTTCGTCCGTCAGCTCCTGCCCCGCCGGCAGGGCGGTGTCGAGGACGCGCCGCCAGGGGCCCCGGGCGGCGTCGTCGGGGAGGCGGAACTCCCTCGGTTCCCAATGGGCGTTGACGAGGATGAGGAAGTCGCCCTCGCCCCCGGTCTGCTTCCCGCCCCCCTCGATGAGGAATGCCAAAGACCGTCGCTCGGAGTCGTCCCAGTCGGGCTCGTTCAGGTCCTCGTCGAGCCAGTGGATGTCCTTGTAGGCGTCGCCGTCGCCGTCGGTCCCGGTGAAGAAGGCGCGGCGTCGGAAGTGGGGGTGGCGACGGCGGAGGGCGACGAGTCCGCGGGTGTAATCCACCATGGCGTCATTCTTCAAGGCGAGCGTCCAGTCGAACCACGAGAGGGGATTGTCCTGGCAGTAGGCATTGTTGTTGCCCCGCTGGGTGCGCAGGAACTCGTCCCCCCCCAGGAGCATGGGGACCCCCTGGGAGAGGAGGAGGAGGGCGAGGAAATTCTTCGTTTGCCGGGCGCGCAGGTCCAGGACGGCCGGGTCGCCCGTGGGGCCCTCGTGGCCGCAGTTCCATGACCAGTTGGCGTCGCTGCCGTCCCGGTTGTCCTCGCCGTTGGCCTCGTTGCGCTTGCCGTCGTAGGTCACCAGGTCCTGGAGGGTGAATCCGTCATGGCAGGTGACGAAGTTGACGCTGTGGTAGGGGGTGCGGCCCCCCTCCTGGTAGAGGTCGGCGCTCCCGGTGAGGCGGGTGGCCAGTTCCCCCACCATCCCCCCGTCCCCCTTGATGAACCGGCGCACCGCGTCGCGGTACTTGCCGTTCCATTCGGCCCAGTCCACCGGGAAATTGCCCGCCTGGTAGGCGTCCCACCCCAGGTCCCACGGTTCGGCGATCAGTTTGACCCGGCTGAGGACGGGGTCCTGGTGGACGGCGGTGAAGAAGGCGGAGAGGCGGTCGAATCGCCCCTCCGCCCGCCCCAGGACCGTGGCCAGGTCGAACCGGAAGCCGTCCACGCGCATCACCTCCACCCAGTAGCGGAGGGAGTCCATGACCATCTTGATGACATGGGGCTCGCCGAAATCGAGGGAGTTGCCGCATCCGGTGTAGTCGCGGTAGTGGCGCTTTTCGGGGCCCAGGACGTAATAGGTGGGATTGTCGATGCCCCGGAAGGAGTAGGTGGGGCCCAGGTGGTTCCCCTCCGCGGTGTGGTTGTACACCACGTCCAGGATCACCTCGATCCCGGCCCGGTGCAGTTCCCGCACCAGCGTTTTGAACTCCCGCACCTGGTCCCCCGGCACCGTCCCCGAGGCGAACCGGCTGTCGGGGGCAAAGAAGCCGATGGTGCTGTAGCCCCAGTAGTTGGAGAGGCCTCGGCGCAGGAGGGGCTCCTCGTCCTGGCTGTGGTGGAGGGGGAGGAACTCCACGGCGGTGACGCCGAGGCGCTGCAGATGGCCGATCTTCTCGATGAACCCCAGATAGGTCCCCGGGTGGGCGGTGCCCGACGAGGGGTGGGCCGTGAATCCCTTGAGGTGGACCTCGTAGATGACGCTGTTGCGCAAGGGGTGGTTGGGCGGGTGGTCCCCCTCCCAGTCGAAGGCGTCGTCCACCACCACGCACTTGGGGGCGCCGGCGGCGTTGTCCACGGCGTGGTAGGAGAGGTCGGCCATCGGCGAGGCGGGGTCGAAGGCGGTGTGGCGGTGGGCGAGATCGAACTTGCCCGAGACGGCGCGGGCGTAGGGGTCGAGGAGGAGGCGGTGGGGGTTGAACCGGTAGCCCTCCTCCGGACGCCAGGGGCCGTGGACACGGTAGCCGTACAATTGGCCCGCCTTCAGCCCCGGGATGAAGGTGTGCCATACGAAGCGGGTGCGCTGGCTGAGGGGAACGACCATCGTCGCCGTCCCGTCGCCGGGGCGGTCGAACAGGCAGAGGTCCACGCGCTCGGCGTGCTTGGAGTAGAGGGCGAAGTTGACGCCCTCAGGCCGGAGTGTGGCTCCGAGGCGGTGGAAATCCCCGATGGTGTGGCGTTCGGATTGGGTTGTCCGCTCCATGTGCGCATTATAACTGAAACGGGGCGGCGGCCCGGTCTTTGACAATTCCACGACCCTTTGCTACATTGGGTCCATGGCCTTCCCTCGCGGGCGCTCTTGCCCGGATCCTCGCGCCACGATCCGCCGCGCCGCCGCAGCGGCGGGGATGCGGTTTTGAACCCCGACCCTCCGGCGCCCGGCCCCGCCGCGTTCCGGATCGCCGCTTCGGGGTCGCTTCCCGTCCCCCTGGAGACGGCGATCGCGGCGCTGACGGATGTGCGCTGCGCCGAAACGACCCTTCACTGGGGCCGCAACCACCTCTACGTCGTCCGGTTGGGGGAGGGGGGACGGACGGAGCGGTTCGTGGTCAAGGAGTTCCGCCACGCCACCTGGTGGCGGCGCCTTCAGCGGCGGTGGAGGGGAGACAAGGCGATGCTGAGCTGGGCGGCGGCGAAGGCCGCCCTGGAGGCCGGGATCCCCACCCCCGATCCGGTCCTGGCCCTCCTCAGCGACGATCCCGCCGGGCCCAGTTATTTCGTGACGCGGTTCGCCCAGGGGAGGGTGGAGGCGCGGGCCCTCCTGCGCGAGGTCCGGAGCGGGGAGTTCGTGCGGTTCACCCGCGGGCAGGCGGGGGGGTTCGTCAGGGCCGCGGCCCGCCTCGCCCGGCGCATGCACGACGCCGGGATCCGGCATCGCGACTTTTCCATGGGCAACCTGCTTCTCCGTTTCGACGGCGGAGACGAACCCGACATCGTCCTGGTGGACCTCAATCGGGCGCGGTGCGGGCCTCCTCCGGGGTCGCTGGACCGCCTGCGCGACCTCTGCCGCCTCGAGATCCCCGATCCGGGGCTCAGAAAAGCGTTCCTCGACACCTACGAGGGAGGAACGGCGGGACGGGGCCGGCGCTTTCTCTACGAATGGCTGAGCCGTTCGTTCGCGATGAAAAATCCCCTTAAAAGAGCGCTGCGCGCGCCCTTGGGAGCGCTCCTGCGCCCCTTCCAACCCGCGAAGAAGCCGCCGCCCCACCTGGCCCCCGCGGGGGAGGGAACGCCGATGCGGGAGGCGGTGGTGTGGGATCCGTTGACCGAACAGCCGTTCCACCACGCCGGCAAGGCGCGGCGCCATTGGGAGCGGTTGAAGGATCTCCCCGCCCTCGGGGCCGAGGCATGGGCGATCGCCAGGGCCCTCCCCTCCATCCGGCGCGCCCGGCGGCGGCCCCTTTCCTCCCTGCCCTGCGGGAGGATCGGCCTGGGGCTCGCCCACGGCACCCGCCTCGACCCCGTCCTGCTGGAGTTCCTGGAGGAGGCCAACACGCGCCATGTGTTCCTCCGTCTCAACGCGTGGGAGAATCTCGACGGTCCCGAAGCCCTGGCGAAGGATCTGAAGGGGAGGGGATTCGACCTGGCCTTCGGCATCGCCCAGGACCGCGGCCTGGTCCGGGAGCCCCTGCGCTGGGAGCGGGCCGTGGAGGAGATCGCCGCGCGATTCCTCCCCCTGGGGGGCGCCTTTCAAATCGGGCAGGCCGTCAACCGGAGCAAATGGGGGTTCTGGACCCGGCGCGAATACCTGGACCTGGCCCGTCGGGCCGCGGTCCTGCTGAGAAAAGCGGACCCCGCCGTCCGTCTCCTCGGCCCCTCGGTCATCGATTTCGAACCCCTCGCCCTCGCCGCCGCCCTCCACCTGCCGGCCCCGGGGTTCGCCTTGGACGCCGTCTCGTGCCTCCTCTACGTGGACCGTCGCGGGGCCCCCGAGAACTCCCAGTACGGTCTCGATCTTCAGGCGAAGGTGCGATGGTTCGACGCCATCGCCCGGGCCTCCCGCCACGGGGGGGGGAGCCGGCTGTGGATCACCGAGACCAACTGGCCCCTCCGCGCGGGCCCCCACAGTCCGGCCGGGAGGGGCGTGGCGGTGGACGAGGAGGCGCAGGCGGACTACCTGGTGCGCTACATGCTCCTGGCCCTCGCCACGGGGGCCGTGGAGCGGGTCTACTGGTGGCAGTTGGCCGCGCGGGGGTATGGCCTGCTCGACGTCCTTCCCGACGGAACGCTCCGGGCCCGTCCGGCCTACCGCGCGTTCCGCGTCCTTGCGGGGATTCTCGAGGGGACGGAGAATCTAGAGGAAGTTGGCGCGGAACGGGGGGGGCGGCTGGTCAAGTTGGAGGGGTTGCAGGGGACCGTATGGGCCGGCTGGGCTCCGCGGGCCCCCGTTCGCATCGCCGCCCCCCCCGCGGCATGCCGGGCGTGGGGCCGGGACGGTGAGGAGTTGGGGCTTGATTCCGCGCTCACTCTGACCGGGTCCGTGCATTACTTCGCGGAGGAGGCGGCCGCAGTGCCCTTCCACCCCGCAGGAGTCAACGGGTGACCCCCCCCGACCTGCAGGGCGGCCCGCGTCTTATCCACATCCTGGTCCTGGCGGCTCTCCTCTGGGGGGGCGGTTACATCTTTCGGGACCTTTGGGAACCCGACGAGGCGCGGTATGCCTATGTCGCCTGGGAAATGCGGGAGAGCGGGAACTATCACATGCCGACCCGGCACGGCGAGCCCTACGCCCACAAACCGCCCCTTTTCTTCTGGCTCGTCAATCTCTTCGCCTTCGCCACCGGCGGGAGGATCGGGAGCGTCGCTACGCGCCTCCCCTCACTGTTGGGAGCGGTGTTGGCCCTGTGGGCCACGGCGCGCCTCGCCCGGAGATGGGCCGGCGGGGAGGCCGCGTGGCCCGCGGCGGTGGTGCTCGGGACGAGTTATCTTTTCTACCTGCAGGGCAGTACGGGACAGATCGACGCCCTCCTATGCGGGCTCGAGATGATGGCCCTGTGGTGCCTTTTCCGGTACAACGACGAAGGGCTCCCGTGGCTGACGATCGCGGCCTATGCCTGCATGGGCCTCGGCATCCTGGCCAAGGGACCGGTGGGGCTCCTGATCCCCCTGGGGGCTTACATCGCCGCCACTGCGGGGGCGGGGGAGCGGCTGAAACTCAAACGCTGGCATTTCGTGTGGGGGCCTCTGATCTCCCTGGCGTTCCCGGCCGCCTGGCTCCTCTGGGCGTACCTGGCCGGGGCGCCGGAAAGCTATTTGCGGGAATTGGTGTTCGCCCAGAACATCGAGCGGGCCGCCGGCTCCCTCGGCCACGCTCAGCCCATTCACTATTTCATTCCCCACTTCATCGCAGAGTTCCTCCCCTGGACGCTCTTCCTGGTCCCTGCCTGGACCGCGCTGGTGGAGAGGCCCCTCCTGCGCCGGCGCCTCATCGCGTGGGGGTTTTTCGTCGTCGCTATTTTCTCTTTTCTCGGCTCCAAGCGCTACATGTACATCCTTATGGCCTATCCAGCGGCCGCCATTATGGTGGGTGCGGCGTTCGGGCGGTTCCGGCGGAGGGACCGATGGGCGGGAATGGCGGCTGCGGGTCTGCTGGCCCTGGTCGGGATCGTGCTCGCCGCCGCGGCATTCCATCCGCGGGTGCCGATCGGGCCCCTCCGGCTCCTCCCCATCGGCCTGTTCCTCTTTATCGCGGGGGTGTGGCTTCTGCGCCGCTTGTACCTCGACGGGCCGATCCGGCCGCGCCTCCTGGCCGTGGCGGCGGTGTTGGCGGTGTTTGAGATGTACGCCGGAGCAGTCCTCCTACCCGCCCTCAATCCGCTCAAGACACCGGTGGAGCTGGTGGCAGCGGCCCGCCGGAACCTCGGACCCGGCGATCGCCTTCTGCTTTATCGGATGAACGGAGAGATATTGGCCTTGTATGCCGGAGTGCGAGGGCAAAAGATCGAGGACACCGAAAGCCTGCGGAGGGCGGCCCTGCATCGCGCCGGAGGAGGGATGGTCGTGTTCAATCAAAGCGATTGGGATGCTTTCGATCCCTCCATCCGCGCCCTTTTCCTTCCCCACCCGTTCCGCATGGGGGAGAAGCGCCTAATCTGGGGCAAGATCCTCTCCAAGGGCCTGTCCGAGTAGAAGACAGCATCCTTGACGACACGCGGAGATATTGATCGATCCGGGGCGGCTTCCAGCATGACAGCATAAGGATTGTCATGCCGGACCTGATCCGGCATCTCTCAACCGCACGACTCAATGTGGCCGTATCAATAAGGCACAAAGTCGGGTGGCATGCCCACGCGTTCGCGTCAGTGCGGATGCCTGCGTGAAGATCGACGCGGGCATCTGGTCCGTCTGGAAAGCGGTTGCCCGCCCGGCCGGCTTAATGCTTGACCTCCACCATGTCCACATCCCAGGAGAGGATGTGGGAGGAGTAGCGGCATTTGGTGCAATGCTCCTTGAGCACCGCCATGATGCCGTCGAACCGCTCGTTCTCCACGATGGAAAAGATGATGGTCGAGGTGCCGGGGAAGGCCCACGACCCGAATTTCGGCCCCGTATGCCCCTCCCCGAACACCGTGGGGATCTCCGTCCAGCCGGGGACCTGCTGCTCCTTGAGGAAAGTTTCCACCTCGGCCCGGCAATCCGTGCTGGTGATGATCATGAGCATTTTCATGAAACACCTCCCTCCGCGCCGCGGGAAGGCGGGAAGGCGGGAA
>DCUZ01000015.1:22187-26402 GCA_002327305.1 Holophagales bacterium UBA2201
AAGGCGGGAAGGCGGGAAGGCGAAAACCCGGGAAGGCGGGAAGGAGGGAAGGTTGAGCGGGGGCGATGAAGCGGGGGCGCCATCCAAAGCCGACATCTCGAACTTCCACAGGGCCAGAGGCTTGGAAATCCTTGGCGGCATCTTGTGCAACCATCGGGGCCAAGCCAAGGGCGGGAAAGCCGAATAACTGAAGCGGATGCGCGAACCGTCACATGAATTCGCATCGCTCTACTCCTTCATCCCCGCCTTCTGGAGGATCCAGATCATGGGGCACCATTTGGAAAACCCCGACTGGAGGAGGTTCAGCCCCACGAAGGCGGTGAAGGCGTAGAACCAGGGGTTCACGAAATGGCCCAGGGCCACGGAAAGGATGATGAAGAAGCCGGCGATGGCGCGCAGGCGGTTGTTGAGCTTGAGGATGGCGTAGACCGGGCTCTCCTCCTCGCCGGCGACGTCGGCGACGACGAAGGTGCTGGGGCGCAAATTTTTGTGGGTGATCGAGGGGGGCTCGGCCGTGCGTTCCAGGTTCACCAATTCGCCCAGGGGGACGAGGGAACCTGAAGCGGAGTGGAGGAAGAGGTTTTCGAGCTTCTCCGGCCGGTCGCGATCGGCCTGTGAGAGCCTCAGCCGGATGGGGACCGGGGTGCGGCTCGACTCGTCGCGCAGAAGGCCGGCGTCCATCCCGGCGGAGGCCAGGCGGACGGTGGCGGCGATGTGCTCGGCGCTGATGCCCGACAGCGCCGCCTTCTCCCGGTCCACGGCGAGGGTGACGCGGGTCTGGGGGGCCTCCATGTAGGAGTCCACCTCCACCACGCCGTCGGTCTCATTGAAGAGTTTCAACACCTCGGCCGCGAGGCGGTTCTGCTCCTCGGCGCTCTCGGCGTAGACCTCGGCCACGAGGGTGGCGAGGACCGGAGGCCCCGGAGGGACCTCCGCCATTTTGACGTTGCCCCCCATCCGGTCGCCGATGGCGCGCAGTTTTCCGCGGACGGAGGCGGCGATGTCGTGGCTCTGTCGGTCGCGGTCGTGTAGCTGTCGCAGGCCGGTGGCACGACGGCCTGCAGAGATGGAACAGATGATAAGAGCCTGAATGTAGGTGAGTTAGGTGTAGAGAGGAGGGGGCTTGACAGGGCAGTGATGGAGTGCTACTCTGACATCAAAGCCATGCGGTACATGGATAACCTTCGAATGTCCATGGGAATGATGAATGGCTTCGACGGAGTAGCGGGGCCTGAAGCGATGACAAAATGTGCAGGAGGTGGTTTATGAATAACTTCAAAATAGAAAAATTTGTTCTTAAGGTTATGGGCTGTTGCGTGGCGCTGTCGCTCATGGCCGCGGTTGGACTCGCAGGCGATGAAGTGGCGTATGTGCCCGGCAAGGTGTTGATTAAATTCGAGTCGGGGATCATGCCGATGGGGTTGACGACAGGAATTCCTGAAGTTGATGCAGTGTTTCAATCATTTAATATAAAGAGCGTCTCTCGGGCATTGACGTATCGTCCTCTGCATTCAGACGCTTATGACCGATGGTGGTTGCTGGATTTTCCTGAGGATGCGCCGGTAGGAGAAATTATAGAAATTCTGCAACCTATCTCAGGCGTTGAACACGCCGGATTATCCCACATATTATTTCCGGCTTCGGAGCCGACAGATCCATGTTTTGTTGATCAGCTGCAATGGAATCTGCACAATACCGGGCAGCGTGGAGGCATTGAAGATGCCGACATAGATGCTCCGGAGGGGTGGGCATATTTTGGCGCAGCTCTTCCCGGTTCACCCGCCGTGATTGTGGCGGTAATTGATTCGGGCATCAAGAAAAGCCATCCTGAATTTAATAACCCAGATAGACTTGTAATTAGCATGAATGAAAATGACCAGAACTTTACCCAAGATCCATCTCTTGAGGACATTTGCAGCAATTATCATGGAACCCGCATTTCCGGTTTTATTGCCGCCAACTGGAATAATACAAAGCAACTTGCGGGGATTGACGCCCAATGCCGGATCATGCCGCTCAAGATCTTTGAAGGAATAAATTGTACGGGTGATTCTACGTGGCAGCGCGCCAGTGATGCCATCCATTATGCGGCCGACAACGGCGCCAAGATCATATCCATGAGCGTTCAATCCTTCACGGGCATTTGCGACACGGGCAGCTTGCTGTACTCAGCGATTGATTATGCCCGTGATCCTGCCAATGGGGGATGCATAATCGTCGCTGCGGCCGGCAATTGCGGAGCGGGTCATGCCGATACTTCAATGCCGGGCTGTTTCCGGGAAGTCATTTCAGTCGGAGCCACAGATAACAGGGATCAAAGAGCAATATGGCAAAATCGAACTGATTGCATAAGTGCTAAATCTGGATTCAACGATTCGGCCACAGGCGGCGCTTTGGATGTTATGGCACCGGCGGGCTGCGGGAAAGATGATACAGGGACGGTATGTGGGGCCGCCGGAACGGCAGGGGTATGGGCGTCGAGTGTTCACAATGATCCGAATCCCGGAATCACGACCTGTGAAGGATTTTCTGGCACAAGCTCCGCCGCTCCACAAGTGGCAGGTGTGACTTCCCTCATGCTGGCTCTTGACCCTTCCTTGACCCATGATGAAGCAGCCTGCCTCCTGGCGGCTGGCGCCGATGATCTCGGCGCCGCGGGCCGTGATAATGATTTTGGCTGGGGCCGAATCAGCATGGGGCAGACCTTTAATTGTATGGCGATCAGCCCCACCGGCGCGCCCGGGCCGGTCGCCCTTGTTGCTCCAGGACCAGGCGCTTCAGATCAGCCTTTTGATGTTTCCTTGGTTTGGGAAAAGAACTGCTCCTTGGCCTATGATGTCTATCTCGGCGAAACAAATCCGCCTCCTCTTGTTGCGCCTAATTTTGGTGGAACCACCTATGAACCTCTTGGCCTAATGCCTGGCAGGACCTACCATTGGAAGATCAAAGCCTATGGGTGGCAAATGGGCGTCAATGATTGCGTCCCCTCTGCTCTCTCCACTGAAAGTCTAGTCCAATCCTTTGCCACGATGGAAGGTCCCTATATTGTGCTGGATTCATTCTCCCAGGCCACGGAAGTGGGGGGCGACGGGGACGGCTACATGGAGGCGGGTGAATTGTGGAAGATAAGGGTAATGCTGAAGAACACGGGAACCATGCACGCCACGTCCGTCACGGCCCAGTTAGACGGAGATGTGGTCGGTTATGACCTTGAGCCGATCATAGTTTATAACAACGAAGCCGGCAACTTCGGGGCCATTCCAGTGGGGGCAACAGCCCATGTGGATTTTCTATTCACGCCCGATCCGATGTCATGGTACGGTAGCGGCAAGATTCCTTGTGGAGCAGAGATTCGTTTCAATCTTATCGCGATCGCCGCTGAACCAGGATCTTATTCCTTTTCAGAACAATTGGATTTTGCACGCGCCGCTGTGGGTGCTGAAACATCAACAACCCTTCGGGCCGATGCTACAATAGACACTTCCAGTACCACACCAACGATTCCTCCCATAACTCCCGCCCTGAGTTTTGGCTATGATGATCCCGCCGCAGACTACTCATGCAATGTTAGAGCGCCATTCGCGGCAGTATTACCACAGCCTGATTATAGAACTTGCGCCAAATTGGAGCTTTTGTGGACTGACGGGCTGGGTGAAAACGCTTCCATGGTTTTAAAAGATTTCGGCGCATCATATCCCTTCAATGGCATGTACGATGATGCATGGTTTGGAGTCAATTTCTCTGTGTCGGATTTCTACTTGGCCCATCTATCGGGCGATTATAAGGTGCAGATTACAAAATATCCTTCTTGTGCAGGAAATTTCAGCACCTCATCAATCAGCATGTCCGTGACCCAAACCTATCCCATGGCATGTCAAGTGTGGGCCCCCAATGGGATTTTCGCGAGCCCTAACCAGGGAACAACGGCGGGGGGGACCTGGATTGACCTCGTCTGGCCCGCCGCTAATCCGCCGAATTCGGGATTTGAGACAGGTCTGTCCGTTTCCATGGATCCAAACTGCTCGGACACCCCTCCAACGCCGGTCGAAGCCGTGGAATATCATTCCGCCTATCACATTCGAGTGAAGACGGCCACGGCAGCGGCCGAGGCGGCCTATGACGTTACTATTGTCAATCCGAGCTGGCCCGGCTACTGCCAGCCCGACGCCTACGCCTACAAGACCCTCGCGTACACCGCCAACCAGGGGTCCGGCG
>DCUZ01000070.1 GCA_002327305.1 Holophagales bacterium UBA2201
GACCAGCACGGCACGGCCATCATCAGCGCCGCGGGGCTGATCAACGCCCTGGAGATCGTGGGCAAGGACCCCGCCAAGGTGAAAGTGGTCATGAACGGCGCCGGGGCCTCCTCCCAGTCGTGCGCCCGGCTCTATGAGATGGTGGGCATCAAGCACGAGAACATCTTCATGGTGGACACCAAGGGGGTCATCTACAAGGGCCGCACCGAGGGGATGAACAAGTACAAGGAGTATTTTATCCAGGACACCCCGGCCCGGACGCTGATGGACATCATCAAGGGGGCCGATGTCTTCGTGGGGCTCTCGGTCAAGGGGGCCCTCCACAAGGAGATGGTGGCCGCCATGGCCAAGGACGCCATCATCTTCGCCATGGCCAACCCCGACCCGGAGATCACCCCGGAGGACGCCTACTCCGTCCGCAAGGACATCATCATGGCCACGGGCCGCTCGGACTACCCCAACCAGATCAACAACGTCCTCGGCTTCCCCTTCATTTTCCGCGGCACCCTGGATGTGCGCGCCACCGCCATCAACGAGGAGATGAAGCTCGCCGCCTCCAAGGCCCTGGCCGCCCTGGCCAAGGAGGACGTGCCCGACGCCGTGGTCAAGGCCTACGGCGGCAAACCCTTCAAGTTCGGCCGCGAGTACATCATCCCGAAACCCTTCGACTACCGCGTCCTCCTGTGGGAGGCCCCGGCGGTGGCCCGCGCCGCCATGGAGACCGGCGTGGCGAAGCGGCCCATCAAGGACTGGGACGCCTACGTCCGCCAGTTGGAGGCCCGCCTGTTCAAGTCCCGCACCGTCCTCTACCCCGCCTTCGCCAAGGCCAAGGCGCACGCCAAGTCCATCGTCTTCCCCGAGGGGGAAAATGACAAGATCGTCCGGGCCGCCAAGATCGCCGTGGACGAGGGACTGGCCCGGCCCGTCCTGCTGGGCGACGCCGAGGTCATTGCGAAGAAGTTGAAGGAGTTCAATCTCCCGGCCGCCAAGGTGGAGGTCATCGACCCCAAGACCTCGCCCAAGCGCGAGAAGTACGCCCGCCGCTTCGCCGAGGCCCGCAAGCGCAAGGGGATCACCCAGGCCGAGGCCTCCGAACTGATGGCCCAGCCCAACTACTTCGGCTGCATGATGGTGGAGGAGGGGGAGGCCGACGGCCTCCTCTCCGGCCTCACCATGCACTACCCCGACACCATCCGCCCGGCGCTCCAGACGATCAAGATGAGGGAGGGGCTGAAGAAGGTCGCCGGGCTCTACATGCTCATCCTCAAAAACCGCCTCCTCTTCATGGCCGACACCACCGTCAACGTCAATCCCGACCCCGAGACCATGGCCGAGATCGCCATGCTGGCCGCGGAGAAGGCCCGCCAGTACGACATCGAACCCCGCATCGCCTTCCTCTCCTACTCCGATTTCGGTTCCAACCGCGAGGCCGAGGTGCAGAAGGTGCAGAAGGCGGTGGAGCTGGCGAAGAAGCTCTGCCCCGACACCATCATCGAGGGTGAGATGCAGGTGGACGTGGCGGTGAACCCCGTCATCGCCAAGCAGGATTATGCCTGGAGCGCCATCCAGGGGGACGCCAACGTCCTCATCTTCCCCACCCTTGACGCCGCCAACGCCGCCTACAAGCTGGTGTGGCACCTGGCCGAGGCCGAGTGCATCGGGCCCATCCTCATGGGGATGGACCGGCCGGTCCACGTCCTCCAGCGCGGCGTGGAGGTCAACGACATCGTCAACATGATCGCCGTCTGCGCGGCCGACGCGGTGGACCGCGGCGCCACCGCCCCGGCCAAGCCCTCACGGAAGGGCAAGAAGTAATTTTCCCATCTCCACGAAAAGCAAACGCGCCCCGGATGCCCGGGGCGCGTTTTTTTCTCCATCCACGGCTTCTCAGGCCAGGATTTCGATCACCACCAGCGTCACGTCGTCGGCCTGGGGGACGGCCCCCCGCCAGGCGTCGAACCGCTCCAGGAGGCGGTCAATGACCGCCGCCGGGTCCCCGCCGGCCGCCCCGCGGAAGTACTCCCGGCACCGGTCGTAGTCGAGCATCTCCTCGGCGGCGTCGGCCTGCTCGAGATAGCCGTCGCTGAGGAGCAGGACCTTGTCCCCCGGTTCCAGGCCGAAGCGGACCTCCTCCCACGGCACATCGAACTCCGTCCCGAGGAGCATCCCCGGGACGGCGATGACCTCCACCTCCCCCCGACCGGCCCGGTGAATGAAGATGGGCGGCATGGCGGCGGCGGCGGCCCGGGCCTCCAGCCCCTCCAGGCGCAGCAGCCCCAGGGCCATGTACATCGGATCCAGTTCGATGCTTCGGAGGGTGCGGTTGCACTCCTGCAGAACCGTCCGCAGGTCGGGCTCCGGGCAGAGGCGGGCGAACAGCCCCTTCATGATGGCCACCATGATGCCGGCCCGTGTGCCGTGCCCCGTGGCGTCGCCGATGGCCGCCGTCAGCGACCCGTCCTCGCCGGCGTGGAAATCATAGTAGTCGCCCCCCACCTCCGTGGCGGTGCGCATCCGCGCGGCTACGGCGTAGCGGGGGTGGCGCGGCACCTCCTTCGGGAGCATGGACACCTGCAGTTTGCGCGCCTCCTCCAGTTCCCGGCTCTTCCGGTCGTTCTCGGTCTTCAGGGCCCGCGTCTCGGCCTCCGCCGCGCGGGTCTGGAGTTCGGCCGCGGTGGCCCGCAATTCGGCCTCCACCACCCGCCCCTTCTCCCGCTCGCGCATCTTCTCGAACCGAACCAGGCCCGCCACCCCCCCCAGGAGGATGAGGCCGTAGGCCCAATAGGCCCACAGCGAGCGCCACCAGGGGGGATGGACGATGAGGCGCAGTTCGGTCCCCGTCTCGTTCCACACGCCGTCGCCGTTGGTTGCTTTCACCCGCAGGAGGTAGTCGCCGGCCGGCAAAGTGGTGAACATCACGAAGCGCCGGCTGCCCAGGTCCACCCAGTCCCGGTGGAGCCCCTCGAGGCGGTAGGCGTACCGGTTCTTCTCCGGGACGGTGAAATCGAGGGCGGCGAACTCGAAGGAGACCACCCGGTCGCGGTGGGACAGTTCGAGGGAGCCGGTGGCGTCGATGGAACGCTCCAGGAGGACGCGGCCGTCTCCCATCGGACCGACGGGAACGCTCTGGTTGAAAAGTTGGAAGTCGGTGAGGACCACGGGGGGGCGGAAGGCGCTCTCGCGGATCTCTTCGGGGAAGAAGGCGTTGAACCCGTTGATCCCCCCGAAGAACATCTCCCCTTGCGGATTGCGGTAATACGAGCCCCCGTTGAACTCGTTGCTCTGGAGACCGTCGGCCTTCGTGAAGGTCCGGAGCCCGCCGCCGGCCGGGTTGAACCGGACGAGGCCCGAATTGGTGGAGAGCCACAGGCGGCCGCGGGCGTCCTCCAGGATGCCGTACACCACGTCGTCCGGGAAGCCCTCCCCCCGGCGGATGGCGGAAAAGGTCCCGGCGGCCCGGTCGAACCGGTTGAGCCCCCCGCCGTAGGTGGCCACCCACAGCGCCCCCGTCCGGTCCTCGTGGATGGAGAAAACGAAGTCGTTGGAGAGGGAGGCGGGGTCGGCCGGATCGTGCCGGAACCGGGTGAAGGTCCCGGCGGCGGGATCGTAGCGGTTGAGGCCGTCGCCGTGCGTCCCGAACCAGAGGACGCCGGCGCGGTCCTGGAACGCCGTCCGGACATAGTTGCCGCTGATCGTCGTCGGGTCGGCGGGGTCATGGCGGTGGTGGATGAACCGGCCGGCAGCGGGATCGTAGCGGTCCAACCCCCCGCCGTAGGTCCCCACCCAGAGGGCGCCCTCCCGGTCCTCGAAAACCATCCGCAGTTCGTCGTGGGCCAGGGACCCGGGGTCGTGGGGGTCGTGCCGGAACCGCGTGAAGCGTCCCGTGACGGGGTCCAGGCGGTTGAGGCCCCCGCCGTTGGTGGCCAGCCACAGCGCTCCCGCCCGGTCCCGGATCACCATGCGGACCGAGTCGTGGCTCAGCGAGGACGGATCGCCGGGCCGGTGCCGGAAGTGGGCAAACCTCCCCGTCAGGCGGTCGAAGCGGTCCAGGCCGCCGTCGTTGGTTCCGATCCAAAGGGCGCCCGAGGGGTCCTCGCAGAAGGACCAGACGATGTCGTGGCCCAGGGAGGCGGGGTCGGCGGGATCGTGCCGGTGATGGGCGAAGGCCTTCCGATCCAGCTGGCACCGGCTCGCGCCGGCCCCGTAGGTCCCCACCCAGAGGAGGCCGGACCGGTCCAGCAGGAGCGAATAGACGCGGTCGCCCGCCACGCTCTCCGGACGGTAGGGGTCGTACCGGTAGCGGAGGAAGGCCTCCGAGGCCCGGTCGAAGCGGTTCAGCCCGCCGCCGTCGGTCCCCACCCAGAGGGTTCCCTCCCGATCGACCGCCAGCGCGAGGACGATGTCGGCCCCGAGGGAACGGGGGTCGCCCGGATCGTGGCGGAAGTGGCGGAATTCACCGGTGGCGGGATCGAGCCGGTCCAGCCCTCCCCCCCGGGTCCCCACCCACAGGGCCCCGTCGGCGTCGGCGAGGAGGGCGCGGACGTCGTCATGCCCCAGCGAGGCGGGGTCCCCCGGGTCGCGGGTGAACCACACGGCATCGCTTCCATCGGGGGCCAGTCGCAGAAGCCCCCCTCCGGCCGTCCCCGCCCACAGCGCCCCATCCTTTCCTTCCGCCAGGGCGCGGATGTCGGCGGCGGCGCCTCCCCCGGCCCCCAGGGGAACGTGGACAAACGCGCCGGCGGCGCGGTCGTAGCGGTCCAGCCCTGAGGCCGTCCCCACCCACAGCGCCCCCTGCCGGTCCTCCAGAAGGGACCAGACGATGTCGCCGGCCAGAGAGCCCGGGTCGGCCGGATCGTGCTGGAAATGGTCGAACCGCCCCATGGCGGGGTCGAAGCGCTCCAGGCCGCGGCTGAAGGTGCCGATCCAGAGATACCCGTCGCGGTCCTCGAGGATGCACTTGATCTCGTTGTGGGAGAGGGAGGAGGGATCCTTGGCGTCGTGCTTGTAGACGACGAACCGGTAGCCGTCGAACCGGTTGAGACCGTCCTCGGTGACGAACCAGAGGAACCCCTTCCGGTCCTGGACCATGGCGTCCACGATGCTCTGGGAGAGACCGTCCTCGATGGAGAGGTGCTTGAAATGGAGGGCGGGGGCCTCAACCGGCGGGGCGGCCCCCGTGGCGCCGGGGAGAAGGAGCAGGGTCGCCCACAGCCATCCGACGATGGCCCGGCGCTCCGAGCGGGACCCGGATCTGCGCAACGGCATCATCAAATTATATACGATGCTTTGCGGAATAGGTTCGCAAACCTCCTCGGTGGCCATGAAGAGGAAAGGGGCCGGGCGCATGAGTCCGGATCGCGGGCCGCGGCCCCGATCATCTTCGGGGATGAACATCAATCCGACAGGGGGCGGCCTATTGGATCAAACTGGCCAGGTCGGCGAGTGCTTCGTTGAGCTTCGCGACGTCGGTGCCTCCCGCCTGGGCCATCGCCGGATTGCCTCCCCCGGCCCCGCCCAGCCGCGCGCCGAGGGCCTTGGCCAGTTTCCCCGCGGGATGGGCCTTCTGGAAATCCGGGGAGACGGCGATGACGACGGAGAGCTTTCCCTGGTTCTCCGAGGCGAGGAGGATGATCCCGCTGGGGAACTTCTTCCGGTGCTCGTCGGCCAGCGAACGCAGTTCCTGGGGGGCGTAATCCTCCAGTTTCTGGACGAAGACCGGGACGCCGGCCACTTCCGTCCAGTTGACGGCGGTGGTGCCCCCCTTGGCCTGCGCGAACTTCAGCTCCTTGATCTGCTTCTCCAGGGTCCGGTTGCGCTCTATAAGAACACCCACTTTCTCGTCAATCCCTTCACGCTGGACTTCAAGCACCGAGGCAAGGTCTGCCAATCGGTTGTCGTCCTGCTGGGCCTTCGTCAAGGCCTCCATCCCCGCCACGGCCTCCAGCCGCCGGACCCCGGCGGCGATGGCCTTCTCGGAGACGATCTTGATCAGGCCGATGTCGCCGGTGCGGTCCACGTGGGTGCCGCCGCAGAATTCCGCGGACCACCCGGGGACCGAGACCACCCGCACCACCTCGCCGTACTTGTCGCCGAAAAAGGCCAGGGCCCCCTTCTTCCTGGCCTCCTCGATGGGGAGCAGTTCCTTCTCCACCCCGGCGTTGCGCAGGATCTGCTCGTTGGCGAGCCGTTCGATCCGGTCCAGCTCCTCCGTCGTCAACCCCCGGCCGAAGGCGAAATCGAACCGGAGGTGGCCCGGGTCCACCAGCGAACCCATCTGCCGCGCCCCCTCGCCCAGCACCTTCCGCAGGGCCGCGTGAAGGAGATGGGTGGCGGTGTGGTGGCGCATGATGGCCCGCCGCCGCCCCTCTTCCACCGACAGGGTGACGGCGGCGCCGGCCTTGAGCGCGCCGGACGCCACCTTGACTTTATGGACGATGAGCCCCGGAAGGGGCTTCTGCGCGTCGAGGACGGCGGCCTGGCCACCCTCGAAGAGCACCGTCCCGGTGTCCCCCACCTGGCCGCCGCTCTCGGCGTAGAAGGGGGTGATGTCGGCCACCAGCTCGCCCTCCTCCCCGGCCTTCAGGACTTCCACCCGCTTCCCTTCCCGCACCAGGGCCACGGCCCTCGCCGCGTGCTCCATCGGCCCGTATCCTACGAACTCGGGACTGCAGTCGCGGCGCAGGGCCTCGTGCACCTCCTCGACGCGGGCGTCGAACCTGTGCACCACCTTGGATCGGCGTTTCTGCTCGCCGAGGTGGTGCTGGAACCCCTCCAGGTCCACCCCCAGCCCTTTTTCCTTGGCCAGCTCCTCCACCAGGTCGGCCGGAACGCCGTGGGTGTCGTAGAGGAGGAAGATCTCCTCGCCCGGGACGGCCTTGGCTCCGGTCTCGAGGGCGTATTCGAGGATGGTCTCGATGTGTCCGACGCCGGCATCGAGGGTGCGCTCGAAACGGCTCTCCTCGTCCGTGGCGACGGTCTTGATCAGTTCGGCTTCCCCGGCCACTTCGGGGTAGATGTCGCCGAACATCGCGGCGATGTCGGGGACGACGCGGGCGATGATGGGCGGGGTCATCCTGAGATGATGGGCGAACCGCAGGGAGCGGCGGATGATGCGCCGCAGGACGTAGCCGCGCCCCTCGTTGCCGGGGAGGGCCCCGTCGGCCACCAGGAAAGCCGTGGCCCGGGCGTGGTCGGCGATGACCCGCATGGCGGCGGAGGTCTTTTCGTCCTTCCCGTAGGCCGTCCCCGCCATCGCCTCGATCCGCTTGATGATGGGGATGAAGAGGTCGGTGTCGTAGTTGGTGAGGACCCGCTGGAGAAGGGACGCGAGCCGCTCCAGCCCCGCCCCGGTGTCGATGGAGGGCTTGGGGAGGGGGCGCATGGTCCCCGACTCGTCCCGGTGGAACTGCATGAAGACGAGGTTCCAATATTCCAGGTAGCGGCCGCAATCGCAGGCCGGGGAGCAGTCAGGCTTGCCGCACCCCACGCCCGGGCCGAGATCGTAGTAAAGCTCCGAGCACGGGCCGCAGGGTCCCACTTCACCCATGGCCCAGAAGTTGTCTTTCTCCCCCAGCCGGACGATCCTGCCTGCCGGCACCCCGGCGACGCCCTGCCACAGGTCGTGGGCCTCGTCGTCCTTTTCGAAGACGGAGATCCATATCTTGTCGGGGTTGAGGTGGTAGTGCTTCGTGGAGAGCTCCCACGCGTAGGCGATGGCGTCCTTCTTGAAGTAGTCGCCGAACGAAAAGTTGCCCAGCATCTCGAAGAAGGTGTGGTGCCGCGCGGTGNNCGCCGGCGCGGACGCACTTCTGGGAGGAGGTGGCGCGGGTGTAGTCGCGTTTCTCCATCCCCAGGAAGCAGTCCTTGAACTGGTTCATCCCGGCGTTGGCGAAGATGAGGGTGGGGTCGGCCGCGGGGATGAGGGAACTCGAGGCCACCCTGCGGTGGCCCTTGGATTCAAAGTACTTAAGGAAGGTCTCACGGATCGTTCGGCTGTCCATAGAAGCCTATTTTAGCAGATACGGCGGGCGGGCTCATCCTTGCTTACGGCAATTTGGATTACAATATGTTTCAAGTTCCAAGTTTCAAGTTTCAAGTCGATGCAGTTCGCGATTTCCGCCCTTCATTTCCTGAAACATGGAACCTGAAACTTGAAACCGTTCCATGCATCACCGACAAGGAGAAGCCAATGCCCGGAACCATCCTGAAGGAAATGCGCTTCCCCGGAGGGGGACTTTTCCAGGCCGTCATCTACGACCTGCTCGATGAACCCACCGACGGTATCGTCAACGCCGCCAACGGCGGCCTCTCCCATGGCGGCGGGGTGGCCGCGGCCATCGCCAGCGCCGCCGGGGCAGCCCTGGAGGAGGAGGGCGACCGCATCGTGGCCGAACGGGGGCGTATCCCGGTCGGCGGGGCCGTCCTCACCACCGCGGGGAACCTGCCGTTCAAAGGGGTCATCCACGCCGTCGGGCCCCGGCTCGGGGACGGTGATGAGGGGAGGAAACTCGAGCAGGCGCTGATCTCCGCGTTCCTCCTCGCTCATGGGAAGGGGTGGGCCTCCCTCTCCTTTCCCGCCGTTTCCTCCGGCATTTTCGCCGTGCCTTTTCCCGTCTGCGCGAAGGCCTATGTCGCTGCTGTTGCCCGCTTCTTCAGGGAGCACCCCGATTCATCGCTTAAACTCATCCGCCTGACGCTGTACAAGGGGCCGCTGGTGGAGGAGGTGGTCAGGGTGATGGACCAATGATGAAGTAAGAATTATGAAATCAATAAAGAGCAGGCGAGAAAGGCGAGAAATGCCAGACAAGCGAGAAAAATAAGTGCGCCGCAGCGGGGGAGCTGCCCTCTTGCCCAACTGCCTTCCTGCCTTCCCGCCTTCCCGCCTTCCCGCCTTCCCGTAGGCGTTCGCCTCCATATTGCCTTGTCTCTTAATAACATGGATAATAGAGCGAACGCCATTTAGGGAGTACTTATGAAAATCACCGTGCTGGGAGCTGGAATGGTGGGGTCGGTCATCGCCGCCGATCTTGCGAAGGACAACAGATTCTCGGTCCATGTCTGGGACGCCAGCGCCGCGTCCCTCGAGGCCCTCAAGGGCAGGGTCCTGCAAACCACCAAGGCCGACCTCTCGGACCCGCGCGTGGTGGCCTCGGCCGTGGAGGACGCCGACCTCGTCGTCCAGGCCCTCCCGGGCTTCCTGGGGTTCCGCACGCTCAGGGTGCTCCTGGAGCGCGGGCGCAACACCGTGGACGTCTCCTTCATGCCCGAGGACGTCCTCTCCCTGCAGGGGCTGGCCCGCGCCCACGGCGTCACCGCGGTGGTGGACATGGGGGTGGCCCCTGGGATGAGCAACCTCCTGGTGGGGCGTGAGGCGGCCCGGATGGACAAGGCCGAGGACGCGCACATCTTCGTGGGCGGCCTCCCCGTGGAACGGACGCTCCCCTTCCAGTACAAGGCCCCCTTCTCCCCGGTGGATGTCATCGAGGAGTATATGCGCCCCTCCCGGTTCCGCCTCAACGGCAGAACGGTGGTGATGCCCCCCCTGACCGACCGCGAGTACCTGGACTTCCCCGGCGTGGGGACCCTGGAGGCGTTCCTCACCGACGGCCTGCGCACCCTGATGCACACGATGGAGGTCCCCACCCTGGTGGAAAAGACGATGCGCTACCCCGGCTACGCGGCCCTCATCGCGGGGTTCAAGGAGAGCGGCTTCTTCGGCACCGAACCGGTGGCGGTCCATGGGACAACCGTCGTGCCGCTGGAGTTCACCTCCAAGATGCTGATCGACCAGTGGAAGCTCCACCCCGGCGAGAAGGAGTTCACCGCCATGCGCATCACGGTGACGGGGCTGGCGAACGGGCGGCGCGAGCGGGTGACCTGGGACCTGCTGGAACACACCGACGCCGCCGGCGTCTCCTCCATGGCCCGCACCACCGGCTACCCCGCCGTGGTCGCCGCCGAACTGATGGCCGCGGGGAAGATTAAAGGCCCCGGCGTCATCCCCCCCGAGATCCTTGGCCGCGACGAGACCCTCTTCAACGCCTTCATCGAGGGGATGGAGAAGCGGAACATCCATTACATTCGCAAAGTTGAGGTGGTGGAGGGGTGATTAGAACAGCCGGGCAGCGGGGCAGGAAGGCAGGCGGGCAGGCGGGCAGTCCCCCGCCCACCCGAGGGAAGGAAGAAGTATGAATTATGAAGGATGAAAGATGGCGGGAACTGGGAAGGCAGTAGGCGAAAAGGATGAGCAGTCAGCGCTGGAGTTTGTAAATGAAAATTCGTCTATTGAAGCTTTGGTTTAGGTTTGCTGCGCTTTCAATCCCATCAACACCCTTTGGTCTTTCTTTCCAAGAGGTTTGGTCTTCTGTGCCTCCTCTAAAAGGTTGATGGCCTGCGCGATAAGCATAGGTCTATCATCCTCTTGTCGCGCTGCCGCGAGTTGCCTTAGTACCTGTCTGGCCAGCATGACATGCCGATCGTGTGGCGGCAGCGAATCGAGGTATTGTTGATATTCCCTGCCTATCGCTGGAGGCGAAGTTGCACCATACACCTCCAATACGCGCCGGCTGTGATTGACAACTTCCGAAATGAGTTTGTCGTCCATGTCCAGATCTGCAATCACACGATAAAGTCGCAAAGCCTTTGCAGTTTTGCCTGATGACATGAGGCTGTCAGCCTTATCCGCAATGGTGCAAACTTCCTTGCAGTACGCCACATCTCCGCATTTGCGGGCATTAACCAATCGTTGCTCTGGTGAATCCCATATCATATTATTTATTGCCAAACTTCTAATGAAGAAATCAATGAATGATCTTGGTTCAACATAATAGCAAGGTTATCATATCAGAAAAGTCACTGCAATATTTGCCATGCATCGTTTTTCTGGCAAACAATCGGACCGCGCGGTGAAGCGGGCTTGTGGGGCAGCGGTCCGGCGGCGCTGCATTGGGCCAGATGGTAGGCGGCCAAGCCCTGAGCAGCGCAGTCCCGACGTTTCGTCGGGGTGCGCATCAATATAGAATCGAAGGGCAACGACCCAGATGGCCCGAGGCTGGCGCCGCGCAAATGCAACGTGGGGCCGACTCTCCAGTCGGCCGTTTCCTTAACGCCGCAGGTCGGAGGACCTGCGCTACATTGCTCGCTCGTCCCGCTTTCCCGCCTTCCCGCCTTCCCGCCTTCCCGCGGCCGTCAAGCCTTCGGCTTGACGTTGGTCTCGAAGATGTACCGCCCCATGATGTCGGAGTAGGCGCTCCCCTCCTCGGCGTCGGCGAGGTCCTCGTCGAACCCCTTGAGGTGGCTGTCGAGGGAGTCGAGGTGCGACAGCACCAGCGCCTCCCTCAATTTCGGCATCTTGGGCGACCCGAACTCGTACTGCCCGTGGTGCGAGATGATCAGGTGGGTGATATTGCCCTTCAACTCCGCCGGGAAGTCCGGGATGCCGTTGACGATCCGCTCGATCTCCTGCGCCGTCATGACGATGTGCCCCACCAGGCGCCCCTCCCGCGTGTAGTCAAACGCCCCCTCGGACGAAAGTTCCCTGGTCTTGCCCCAGTCGTGGAGGATGGCGCCGGCGGCCAGGAGGTCGGCGTCCAATTGCGGGTAGAACCCCGCCACGAGGTCGCACAGTTTCATCAGCGAGTGGGTGTGCTCGATGAGGCCGCCGACGCACGAATGGTGCATCATCTTGGCGGCGGGGGCCCGAAGGAACCCCTCCTTCACCCCCGGACCGGCGAAGGCGGCCTGGAGAAGTTTCCGGAGGAAGGGGTCCTTCACGGCACCGATGCGCCGTTCGATGTCTCCCCATAGCGCGGCGGTGTCCAGCGTCGTGGCGGGGAGAAATTCGGCGGCCTCCACGGAGGCGGGGGCGACCAGCTCCGCCTTCCGGACGACGAGTTGGGTGCGGTTGTTGTACTTCTGCACCATGGCCGAGACCTTGAGGTAGCCCCCCACCTCCAGTTTGGGGAGGATGGGCTCGTACCCGTCCCACATGAAGGCGGTGACGGTGCCGGTCTTGTCGCGCAGGGCCATGTAGAGGTAATCCCCCCCAGTCTTTTTCTGCCGGACCTCCTTCTGGGCGACAAGGAACATCCCCTCCACGGCGCCGCCGGCCTTGAGGTCTTTGACGAAGGTCTTGCCCGCCATCACTCGGCCTCCGGCTTGAGGAGTTTGTCGTTGATGACGACCAGGTAGCGTCCCTTGAGCCCCTCGAGGTAGGATTCGATGTTGTCCTTGTACTGCTCCCGGAACATCCGGTCGGGCAGTTGGTCTTTCACCTCCTCGAAGGGGCGCGGGTGGGCGGGGATGATCTCGACGAGATGGAGGTAATGGAGGCCGTGTTTGACCTCCACCGCGGCCGAGGTCTCGCCGGGGTTGAGTCCCTTCAGCGCCGCCTGAAGCTCCTCCGAGAGGTCGCCGGGAGAAACGGGCCCAAGGTCGCCCCCCTTCTCCGCCGTGGGGCTTTGCGAGTACCGCTTTGCCACCTCCTCGAACGGGGTCCCCTCCGCCAGGGACTTTTCTGCCGCGTCGCGCCGGACCTCCAGGCCGGGCCCGGAGAGAAGGACCATCTCCCGGAGGCGGAACGCCTCCGGGACCGTGAAGTCCTCCTGAATCGTGTCGTAATACTGCCGCAGTTCCCAGTCGGTGATGTCCCGGCGGGGGAACACCTCGGCCCCCATGACCCACTCCATCAGGATCTGCCGCTCCAGCTTGGCATGGAGGACCTCCCGGGAGAGGCCGGCCTGCTCGGCCGCCTGGTAGACCGTCTCCAGGTCGGGGAACTTGTTGCGCTGGCGGATCGTCTCCAAACTCCGGTCCAGGTCCCCCTTGGTGACGGTGTGGTTGAGCTCGCGCGCCCTCTCCAGGATGAGCATCTCTTCCAGGACACTCTCCAGCACCCGGCTTTGGAAAATGGGCTCCTCGGCGGCGGGGACGGGACCGGCCAGTTCGAGACGGGCCTCGGCGAGCCGCTGCTTGAACTCCCCCAGGGTGGTCACCTGGGCGTTGACGCGCAGAAGCACGCCGTCCACCCAGTAGGACTTGGCCCCGATCAGGAGCGCGAACGCACAGGCAATTCCCCCGCATAGGCGAAGGGAAGGTTTTCGGCATAGATCCATACATGCTCCTTCATGACGAGTTCTCGGGTCAGTTGCTCCATCCGCGTCTGACAGGCCTGCTCGGCCAGATGGGCCTGGATGAGTTGGCCCACCTGCTCCAGCGAGGCCCTCTGCGGGGGCTGGATCCTCTCCAACTTCAACAGCATATACCCTCCCGCCACGGGGAGGAGTCCCGAGATCTGACCGGCCTTGAGGTGCTTGAGGGCCAGGGCCAGCTCCTCGGGGATGTCCTCCGGGGCCAGGGGCCCCACCAGCCCCCCCGCCTCGCGGTTGGCCGTCTCGGAGTACTCGCGCGCCACCTCGGCGAAGTCGGCCCCCCCCTTCAACGCGATCTGGACCTTGGCGGCATCCTCGGACTTGACGACGAAGATCTGGCGGAAGTGGACCATCGAAGGGGTGGAGAAATCATCCGCGTGGCGCTCGTAATAAGTACGGACGGCGTCGTCCCCGGGTTGGGGCAGAGCGGCGCACTCTTCGGCGAGCATCCGCCGGACGGCCCCGGCCGGGCTGTCCCCCTCGATCCCGCGCCGGTGGGCCTCCCGGGCCAGGAGCTTCTCCTGGATGAACGCCTCCAGCATCCCCGAGAGGACTTCGGGGGCGTGATGGTAGGGCTCGACGCCCAGGTTCTCCTGGAGGAAGGCCTCGAATTCATTCAGGGCGATGGAGTCCCCCCCCAGGGCGGCGATGATGTCCGCCTCCACTTCCGGACCCCGGCCGCAGGCGGCCAGGAGGCACAGCAGGACGAGGGCTTTTTTCATAGGTCGGCCAGGAAACGGTCCAGCCAATATACCAGAATGTCCCCCTCCCTGTCCTGTTTCAGCGTCAGGGCCCCGTCCTGGGTGAAGAAGCTCCCGGGGAATTTCGCCGCGACGTCGATCCACCGTTCCAGCGGGACGGGGGTGGAGGGGTCGATGTGCAGGACCAGCAGGCCCGGCCGGCGCGCCGCCGACCGCACCTTCAGCCGCTGGAGGTGTCTGCGCACCCGCGCCACGGCCAGGAGGAGCTCCATGGCCGGCGGCAGGGGGCCGAACTGGTCCCGAAGCGCCTCCGGCATCCCCTCCAGCGGGGCCGTGAGCAGTTGCCGGTACACTTTCAAGCGGAGGGCCTCGTCGGGGATGTACTCCGGCGGGATCTGCGCCTGGATATCGAGGTGCAATTCCACCTCCGCGGTGAGGTCGGGGAGCCCCTTCATTTCCTGCACGGTCTTTTCGAGGAGCCTGAGATAGAGGTCGTAGCCGAGGGCATCGATGTTGCCCGACTGTTCCCGCCCCAGCAGGTCGCCCGCCCCGCGGATCTCCAGGTCCTTGGCGGCGACGCGGAAGCCCGACCCCAGGGCAGTGAACTCCTCGAGGGCCCGGAGGCGCTCCATGGCTCCCTCCGTGATGGTGTCGAACGAGGGGACCGTGAGGTAGCAGAAGGCCTGCTTGTCGGAGCGCCCCACACGGCCGCGCAATTGGTAGAGCTGGGCCAGGCCGAAGGTGTGGGCGTTGTTGACGATGAGGGTGTTGGCGTGGGGGATGTCGATGCCGTTTTCGATGATGGTGGTGGTGAGGAGGAGGTCGGCCTCGCCCCGGATGAAGGTCATCATCCCCCGCTCCAGCGGCCGCTCCCCCATCTGTCCGTGGGTGACCACGATGCGCGCCTCGGGGACGAGGGCGGAGAGGTAGGCGTGGATCTCCTCGATCCGCTCCACGCGGTTGTGGACGAAGAAGATCTGTCCGCCCCGCTGGAGCTCGAACCGGATGACATCGCGCAGGAAGACCGGGTTGAAGGGGACGATGGAGGTCTCCACCGCGAACCGCCCCAGGGGCGGGGTGAGGATGAGCGACATGTCCTTGAGGCCCAACAGGGCCATGTTGAAGGTGCGCGGAATGGGGGTGGCGGTGAGGGTGAGGGTGTCCACGGCCTTGCGGGCCTGCCGGATGCGCTCCTTCTGGGCCACCCCGAACCGCTGCTCCTCGTCGATGATGAGCAGGCCCAGGTTGGCGTAGACGATGTCCTGCGAGAGGATGCGGTGGGTGCCGATGAGGATGTCCGTTGCCCCGGCCGCGAGGCGCTCCACCACCTTCTTCTGCTCGGCCGCGGGAATGAACCGCGAAAGCCACTCCACCCGGACGGGGAACTCCGCGAGGCGCTCGATGAAGGTGCGGTGGTGCTGGAAGGCGAGGATGGTGGTGGGACAGAGAACGGCGACCTGGAACCCGTCCTGGACGGCCTTGAAGGCGGCACGGATGGCCACCTCGGTTTTCCCGAATCCCACGTCGCCGCAGACCAGGCGGTCCATGGGGACGGGGACCTCCATGTCCCCCTTCACCTCCTCCCAGGTGCGGGCCTGGTCGGGGGTGGGCTCGAAGGGGAACCCGGCGCAGAGGGCCTCCACCATCTCCGTGTCGGGGGAGAAGGCCGTCCCCTTGGCGATCTTGCGCATAGCGTAGAGGTTGAGCAGTTCCCCCACCATGCTCTTCATCGCCTTCTTCGCCCTCTTCTTCTTTTTCTGGAAGGCGTTGCTCCCGATGCGGTCCAGCGGCGGCGGCTCGCCGGAGGCGCCGCGGTACCGGGTGAGGGTGTCGAGGCGGTCCATGGGGAGGTAAACGTCGCCGTCGGCGAACTTGACCTTGACGAACTCGGCGCCCCCGATGGGGTGGAGCCCTTGGTACATCCCGATGCCGTGCTCGGCGTGGACCACCCGCTCTCCCAGTTTGAACTCGTCCAGGTCGGGGAGAATGGCCCGCGCCGAGGGGGGGCGCGGGGGCGCGGGGGGCTCGCCCACCAGTTTCCCCGAAGCGAGGAGGGCCACCTTGAGGTCTTCCAGAACGATGGACTCGGGAAGGGCGGCCTCCACCATGGCCGGGACGGGGAGCCCCTCCTCGTCGAAGAAGCGCCCCAGGACGCGGCGGTGGCTCGGATGCTTGATGTAGAGGGTGACGGCGTACCCCTCGTCGCGCAGGGCCCGCAGTTCACGGCCCAGGGTGGGAAAGTTCCCCCCCACGATCCCCAGCCCCCGCTGGCGGACGGGCCGGTCCGTCCCGGGGTCGCCCCCCAGCCTGGAGAAAACGAGGTCCGGCCGGTAGGGCTCCTCCTCCGGGGATAGGAAATACTCCGCCGCGGGCAGGTCGAGGTACCCCCCCTCGGCGGTCTCCGTCGCCTCATGTTCCAGGACGGCGTAGGCCTCGCCCCACCGCCTTTTCACCGATTCCCAGTCGAAGGCGGCCAGGTCGAAATCTCCCCGCAGGGGCCCCCTCTCTCCGAGGAGAAGTTCAAGGGCCTGCAGGTCGCCCGCTTGACGCGCCCGCTCGGCCAGTTTCTCCCCGCCGCGCCCCCGCACCCGCCCCTCCAGCCACTCCAGCCGCTCTTGCGAGACGGCGGTGTCCCACAGCCTCAGCGGCAGGAGCAGGGCTTCCTCCACCGGCCCCGTGGAGCGCTGGGTGTAGGGGTCCACCGCCCGGAGGAAGGCCAGCCGCTCCCCCTCCCATTCCAACCGCAGGGGGGCGTCCCGGTCGGGGGGAAAGAGATCCACGATGAACCCGCGGACGGCATATTCCCCCTTTTCCGCCACCATGGGGACGCGGGCGTATCCCCAACGGTCCAACCAGCGCGTCAGGGCATCGCGGTCCAGCGCCATCCCCGGCGCCACGGCGAAGGCCTGCGCCGGGGGGAAGGGGTGGGGCAGAACGGCGGCGGGAACGGCCAGGAGGCGGGCCGTCCCGCTCCGCCAGGCGTGGAGCGCCTCCACCGCCTGGCACCGGGTGCTCATCGGCAGGGGCATGAAATCGTAGGGGGTGACGGGATGGACGGGATAGAACCGGGCGCCGGCCTCCGGCAGAAAGGCGCGGAAGGCGGCCAGGAGGGCCTGACCCTCCTCCTCCCCGGGGACCACCACCGCCGCCGGGCGCCCGGGTTTCGACAGTTGTGCCGCCAGCAGGAGGCCGGCCAGAGTCGGGTTCACGTGGGTATAACGGCCGCCGGGTTGTTGCAGGACCTCCCGGCGGATGCGGTCCAATAGCGCGTGCATGGGCGCTCCATTGTAGCATCCGGGCGCGGCGCATGCGCGCCGTCCGGCCGGGCAGCCGGAAGGCGAAAAGGGGGGACGGCTCCCATCATCCAAGCCTCAGGGGTGGGGGTGCCCCTCCTTGATAAGGAGGGGTAGGGGAGATTTGGGAGGGGGGAGCCAAGCGAAGCAAAATCCCCCTCGATCCCCCCTTATGAGGGGGGACGGCCCCGCCCTCCCGGCGTCATGGCCGGTTCCTCCCCGGATGCGGTCTGCGGCCTACGGTCTATCGAACACGGGAGGATCCACGGAGGGGACGAGACGAGGGCAATCCTCCCCTGAGGACTACGGCCCGCAGGCCGCCGCCAGGACCAGGAGGAACGGAAGGATGCGATGGATGGGGTTCACCGTCACGGGGCCTCCACGGGCCGGCCGTGCCCGCCGGTCTGGGGCGCCTCCCCGGGGAGCCGCAGTTCATGGACGGGATTGCCGCTGGAGGTGACGACGAAGACGGCGCGGCGGGCGTCATAGTCCCCCATGGGGGGATAGAGCCCGAAGGGGAGGAAGGTGCAGGCCCGCACCTCGGTCCAGGTCGTCCCGTCCCATTCCCAAGAATCGGCTAAGGTCGAAGAACCGTCGCTGCCGCCGAAGAGCATCACGCGCCCCGTGGCGGCGTCGGTGTAGACCTCGCCCCAGAACCGTGCGGAGGGGGACCGTTGGGGCTGGCGCCGCGTCCACCGCCCGTCGCCAAACACCCAGGTCTGGTCGCTCAGCGCCCCCGTGTCTCCCCCGAACAGGACCATGGAGCCGTTCGTCGCGTCGTGGGCGATGTCGGTGTACCAGATCCAGGGCGTATTGGCATCGTAGATCTCGGCCCATTCCGAACCGTCCCACTCCCAGGTGTATCCCGGCTGGTAGAGGACCACCCGGTTGCGGGCCGGGTCGGGGGCCATCTTCGCCGCCCAGTCGGGCCAGGGGCCCCAGGCGGTGATCTCCGTCCAGGTGTGGGTGTGCGCGGAGTAGAGCCAGGTGTCCCCGTAGGTCTCCCCGGTGTTGTAATTGTACCCGCCGAAGAGGAGCACGGCGCGGTTCACGGGATCGTAGGCCATCGCGCCGTACCACCGGTACGGAGGCGCCGGATCGGAATCGTAGGAGCGCCACACCTCGCCGTCGTATTCGAAGGTGGTGGTCCCGTTGGAGCCGCCGAACATGACCGTGCGCCCGGTGGAGGGGTCGTAGGCCACCGAGGGGACCCAAACGGAGCAGGGGGGGTCGGCGAAGGTGCGGGTGATCCAGGCGGGTTCGTCCTCACACCCGATGACGAAATGGCTCCGGGCGAAGTCCCCCGTCCCCGTCGTCTCCCCGTCGCCGAGGGCCTTGACGCGGACGCTGTGGGAAGCGGTGGGCATCACCACGGTCGGCGGGATCCCCATGGACACGGCGTCCCTGGGGGCCCGTGTCCGATAGACGGGGGCGGTGTCCCAGTACAACTCCATCGCGTAGCCCTGGTTTCCCGGTACGGGGTCCCACCGGACCGTGGGCGACTCCGACACGCCGGTGGCGCCGTCGGCGGGTTCGTTCAGGCGCACGGCGGGAAGACGCGCCGGTGAGTGGACCCGGAAATCGGCCCGGTAGATGCTCCCCGCGACCGACAGGTTGGTCATCCAGGCCCCGCTGGTGCGTCCCGCGTAGAGGTCGGTGGAGGGTTGGGTGAGGGGCGTAAGGGCCTTGCCGGAAGCGGCGGTGTAGTAATCGCCCGCGCTCCCCCACCCACCGCTTTCGATGCTGTCGTTGCCGTCGGCCTCCACCACCCTCAACAGTTTGTGCTCGGTGTAGGAGTTGTTGTAGAGGAAATCGCCCCCACAGCCCCGCCGCGCGTCCACGTGGAACACCAGGAGGCCGTCGGCCGGCATCACCTGGTCGTTGCCCACCCGCGCGCGGTTCTGGACGATGAAGTACTCCCGGAACGGATCGGATGCGCCCGCCCCTGCCGCCATGATCACCGCCGAGGGCTGGAGGGCCGCCGGCGGCAGGTCCACGCCGGCCAAAGAGCCGGTGGCCACCTGCGGCTGAAGCCACCCCAGCACCCACTTGGAGAAGCCGTTGTGGTCCCCCAAACCGTCCATGATGTCGAGGCCGCCCACGCCCCCGCCGGGGCCCACGCTCCCGTCGTAATCGTAATAGTCGGGCAGGCCCAGCGAGTGGCCCGTCTCGTGGATGATCACATAGGCGCCCACCTCCTCCCACATCCAGGAGAAGTTGCCCAGGCGCTTGCCGTCGATCGTGTAGTTCGAATCATAGAACCAGCCGTTCCAGCCCCACCAGAAGGAACCCCACCCCGTGTCGGGGCCGGTCCAGTAGAGGGCGAAGTAGTCGATCATGCCGTCGCCGTCGTTGTCGTACTGGGAAAAATCGTGTCCCTGCGCGTCGTAATGGGCCAGGACCTCCTTGATCAGCCCCTCGGCGTCGTTGGTGTACCAGTCCCGGGGATGGGCCGCCCGGTACCACCCGAGCGTGGAGCCCTGGATGTCGAGCGCCCCGTAGGAGGAACGGTCGTAGTAGGCGTGCAGACTCTCCAGGGGAAAGTTGGCCTTATCTCCTTCCCCGAACATGGCGCCGTTGATCGTCGCGGCCGTCTGTGAGTACCGATAGTCGCTGAACTCCACCAGCAGGACCAGCGTCTTGACCACCCCCGTCGTGGGGAGCCCCCTGAACCCCGCGGCGCGGAGGCCCGGGGCTTCCCATTTCAGGAGGTGGTTCCCCTTCTCGAGGGCGAAGGCCAGGCGGGCCTCATACTGCCCGCGCTCCTTCAGGCGCTCGATCTCGCTGGGCCGGGGGGGCTGCATGGCCCAGAGGCAGGGCACGGCGGAAAGGATGAGCATGGCGAAGGCGGTGCGTTTCATACAGATCTCCTTATTCCAGACAGGAAGTGAATAAAATTCAATACGGGCTATTCCTTCCTTAGTTGCAGTCCCAGCTCCTTCAACTGCCGCTCGTCCACCGCCGACGGCGCCGCCGTGAGGAGGCAGGAGCCGGAGGTGGTCTTGGGGAACGGGATGCAGTCCCGGATGGAGTCCAGGCCGGCCAGGAGCATCACCAGCCGGTCGAACCCCAGGGCCAGCCCCCCATGCGGCGGGGCGCCGTACTGGAGGGCGTCGAGGAGGAAGCCGAACTTCTCCCGGGCCTGCTCGGGGGTGATGCCGATGGCGGAGAAGACCTTCGACTGGATATCGGGCCGGTGGATCCGGATGCTCCCGCCGCCCAGTTCGTAGCCGTTGAGGACCACATCGTAGGCCCGGGCCATCACGGCGCCGGGATCGCTCTCCAGCCTGTCCAGGTGCTCGGGGCGGGGGCTGGTGAACGGGTGGTGGCAGGCGTCCCAGCGACCTTCGTCGGCGTTCCACTCCATCAGGGGAAAATCGGTGATCCACAGGGGCTTCCAACCTTCTTTGAACCGGTTGAGGGCCTTGCCGAATTCCAACCGGAGGCCGCCCAGGAAGGTCAGCACCTTTCCCCTTGGCCCGGTGATGACAACCGTAAGGTCACCGTCGGCGGCATTGAGCAAGCCCTTGACCGCGGCGAGCGTACCATCGCCCCAGAACTTGGCCAACGGCGACTTGCCCGCTCCGCCCTCCCACTTGATGGTCGCCGTCTTCTCCAGGCCCGCAGCCTTGCCACGGGCCACCAGATCGTCCAACTGCTTGCGCGACAGCGCCGCGCCGGGGAGGTGCAAAGCGTGCGACTCCTCCCCTACCGTCTCCGGGGCAGTGCCGGCGAGGGGGAAGATCTCCAGGTCCACCCGCAGGTCGGGCTTGTCGGACCCGTAGCGCCCCATCGCCTCGGCGTAGGTCAGCCGCGGGAAGGGGCGGGGCAGTTCGATGGCGTTGACCCGGAACACCTCCACCAGCAGGCCTTCCACCAAGTCGTAGATGAACGGCTCATCAATGAAGGAGGCCTCGATGTCGATCTGGGTGAATTCGAGTTGCCGGTCGGCCCGCAGGTCCTCGTCGCGGAAACACCGGGCGATCTGGAAGTAGCGGTCGAACCCCGCCACCATGGACAACTGCTTGAACAACTGCGGGCTCTGCGGCAGGGCGTAGAACTTCCCCTTCTGGAGGCGCGACGGCACCAGGAAGTCCCGCGCCCCCTCGGGGGTGGAGCGGGTCTGGATGGGGGTCTCGATCTCCCAGAACCCCTGGGCGGCAAGATACTCCCGCGTCTTCTGCGCGGCCAAGTGGCGGAGGCGGAACACCTCCTGCATCCTGGGACGGCGCAGGTCGAGGTAGCGATACTTCAGCCGGAGTTCCTCCGAGGCCTTCACATCGTCCACGATGGTGAACGGCAGGGGCTGGCAGGGGTTGAGGACTTCCAGCGTCTCCAGGTCCACCTCCACCGTCCCCGTCTTCATGGTGGGATTCACATGCGCCGCCTCGCGCTTGCGGACCGTCCCGCTGATCCGAACACAGGCGTCCAGGTTCAGCGCCTTGACCCGCGAGAACAATTCGGGCTCGATCTTCTCCGAGTTGGCCGTCACCTGAACCACCCCCTCACGGTCCCGCAGGAGGATGAACTGCAGGTGGCCCAGTTCCCTGAGAGAGTCCACCCAGCCGTACAGGGCGATGGTTTGGCCGATCTGTGAAGTGTCAACAAAGCCGCAATAAATTCGCATCACGCCTCCCTTATGCTTAGCGCAGCATTATTGCTAATAATAATTTGGATCGGGTCTCTATTGCTCATTTGATAAATAATTCTCCCAATATTGAATTAATCTCATTCTAAGGTCGAGATCAATATTGTATGTCAATGAATTGCATATCTCGCATTTCTCCTCGGGGATGCAATAGCCAATTTGCTGATATATTTCGTCTCCTAGTATCTCTTTTGTTCCTCTCTTGTACTTGATTTGGAGTAGGCATAAATAAAAGTCCGAAATTTTATCCACACCAAGGTGCAACATTCCATCGTCTACAGTAACGCGAAAGGCCACGTGGCGAGGGAACTCCCTGGAATCACTCAGCCATTTAGCATCAACCCTAATTTCCCCTGCTAAGATCTTCTCCGATAGCTCAATAATCGCATCCTCTTTTCCGCTTAATATCACCTCAGTCGGAATCACAGCAGCCTTCAATGTACTGCACGACACTAAGAATCCTATCAGGAGCATCAATAAGAAAAGGGGATTATTGAGATGCCATTTATGATTGCGCCTCGTTTGCGGAGCGCCTCCGAGCCGACGGCCACGCGGGCTACATTCCATTTCTCGCTCGTCTCGTCCGTCTCGCCTTTCTCGCATTTCTAGCTTTTCTAGCCTTTCTCGCATTTCTAGCGGATTAGGAGAAAATAGGGACAGTCACCTATTTTTAAACTCTCCAAGTCAATAGTGGATTTGCTGATGAGCCTTAGATGGCTTTTGCCATCCGAGCGGAATACCATCCCACCCCTACATAATTGAACTCTCATCGGTCTTGATTCTCCTGCACCAAGGCGGGGTGGCGTTTTTTCAGCCAGCGCAGCACATCGCGCTTGAAATCCCGGGCCTGCTTCAGGATCTCTTCGGCCTCCTTTTCGGAGATCTGTCCCGCGCGGTCATAATCGGTGATGTTGCGCTTGGAACGGCACAGGTCGAAATAGCCGCCGTGGGATTCGGTTTCCTTGCCCATGATCTCCGGCAGGACCTGGAACGTGATCCGGTGGTGCCCCATCCTTTCCGTCCGATATCCGCCGGCGTGCAGAACGACCGTAGCAAGTTGGAGGGCGCCGTTATAAGCCGTTGCGAACCGACGATCGGCGGATATTTTAGTCACTGCAGCGTCGGCCAGGTCCCGGTCCACGAGACGCAGGAGATCTGCTACCTCCCGCCTGGAGGTTCGGTGCGGCCGCAGGAGGCCTTCAGCGAGCAAGCTCTTTAAGCTCATCCTCTCCGCCAATCAGGAAGATCTTCTCTTCTTTCATCACCTCTCCTATGAAATGATGCCCTTCCCTTGCTTTCTGCTTGAACTCCCTGGGGGAATAGAGCACGGGGCTGATCTCCCGCCCCAGCCGCTTCCCGGCTTCCCGAAGAGCGGGCGCCACCTCGGAAAGGGCGAGGGTGCCGATCATCATCAGGTCCACATCGCTCTTCCGGTTCCCTTCTCCCTTGGCAAAGGATCCGAAAATAAACGCTGATTTCAGCCTCGCCCGATGGGGCCGGAGGACCTCCCGCAGGAGATCGGCCAGGCCGAAGGTCTTGACGGCCAGGAGGCGCAACTCCTCGTAGACGGGGCAGTTCCTATCGGCTTGGTAATACTTCTGCCGCCCTTCCGCGATGCAGGCCAGGATGCCCATGCCGGTCAACCGGGCCAGTTCCCGGCTCATATTCGTGGAATCCTCATCTAATACCTGGGCGAGCTGCCGGCCGAAGAACCGTTCATCCGGGTGCGTCAGGAGCCAGCCCAGCGCCCGGGCCCTCAGCCGGGACCCGAACAGCCGCTCCATGAACTGCGGACCGATTGCGGTATTATTTACCATATATGCAGTATATATTACTGCTATCGATACCCGGTGTCAAGGATACCCCCAAACTGAGCGGGATTGGATCTTGCCCCTGCATTTCATTGCTCGCTCGTCTCGCCCGTCTCGCGCGTCTCGCCTTTCTCGCATTTCTAGCTTTTCTAGCATTTCTCGCGGATCACAGCTCGCCGGAAATAGGGACAATCACCTATTTCTCCTCATGATCAGGCAACTGTTCATCTACGGATTCGAGTGCTCTGCGCAAAGAGCGGTCGTAGAACCTGCGCATATCGCTTAAATAGATCCGCCAATTACGCGACACGCACGGCTTCCTTTTCCACCTGAGGACGCAGTTCCTCCCGCAATCCCTTCACGGTCACCAGGTCCACGGACCGGCCCAGGAGTGCCTCGAGGTGGAACTTGAGGTCCATGTAGCCCTCGAAGGTGGCCGGGCCCTCGAACTCCACCAGCAGATCAATGTCGCTCCCCTCTCGCAGAGCGTCACGCGCCGCCGAGCCGAAGAGCGCCAATCGGCGAACCGCGAACCGTTGCCTTATCAATTCGGCATCGTTTCTAATCAGCGACAGGATGTCGTTCTTACTCATAGCGGCCTCCTTGCGCCTTTATTTTACTCCGGGAAGACCGACGGTCGGCGGATATCTTGGTCACCGCCTGAATACTAGGGACAGTCCATAGTTTAGACGATCTCGAGCCAGCCTTATAGAGACAAGACAAGCCGCAACCCCTCATCAACTGAGCGCATCACGGATGCCGGAAGACGTCCGCACTTATTCTCAAGCAATTCCCGATCCATCGTTGCGATCTGGGAGACATTCACCACGGAGTCCTTGGGCAGGCCGGCCTCGGCGGCCGGCACCAGGACATTGCCCGGAGCCTCGGCCAAGCGCAGGTTGGAGGTGATGATGGCGGCAACGATCGTTTTAATGCGGCTTTGATTGAAGGCGTCCGCCTGCACGATGACCACCGGCCGTTTGAAACCAGGTCCCGATCCTGTGGGGGACGGGAGTTCGACCCACCACACCTCCCCCCGCTCCATCACCACTCCTCACTTTCGACGGCCCCGCTCTGGACCCGCATCAACCCCGGGGGAAGGGAGGAATCCTCCTGCTCGTAAACATGGTTAAGGCGCTCCGTCACCTTCCGGGCTCGGTGTCTGGCGAGATACTCTTCCACCGCCGCCGCATAGAGCTGGCTCCGGGAGATCCCCAACCGCCTCGCCAACGCGTCGGCCGAGCGGAAAACCTTGTCCGGGATCGAGATGGCCGTTTTCATACCAATAGTATAACCATATTCATACCGACAGTCAAGTGGCCGATGCGTACAATGGGGCTGTTGCAATACCTTGCAATAAACCACAGACCGGACGCAGTATTATTTACCATGATTGCAGTAATTTCTACTGCTTTCATAATGCCGCATTAAGAAATTCGAAACACGCCAAGAAGCTTCATATCCGCGCATAATGCTACCGCGCCGTCGGGAGCAGCGTCCCGAGTTTTTCGCCCGTCTCAGAGACGGTTTCTTCCGGCATGGCGCAGATGAATTCGGCTTTCCGCACCTTCCAATCCAAGCTGCGCACATGGTCGGACAGAATGACGCCCTGAACGGGCGAACCTTCCGGCAAGGCGACCTCAAAGGGATATCCCTTGGCCTGACGGGTAACGGGGCAGGCCAGCATCAGGCCCACCGTCCCGTTGTAAGCCTTGGGAGACATTACAAGCATCGGGCGGTGTCCGGCCTGTTCGTGTCCGGCCTGGGGATTCAGGCTGATCCAAACCAGGTCCCCCCGCTGGGGCACCCAGGAAGATCGCTTCACCATAATTCATTCCCCACGGCTTCCCCGAAATCGGTCTCCTGATGGATATTTCGGGCGGTGACCCCGGCCAGCAGTTGTTCCAAGGACAATTTGCGGCCGATAGTAGGACGGATGACCACTGCGCCGTCCTGGAGGTTCATCTCAACGCAAGAATCCTCCCGCAGGCCCGTCTCTTCCGCCAGGGCCTTCGGGATGCGGACCGCCAGGCTGTTTCCCCATTTCTGCACATGCGTCTTCATGGATGCCTCCGAATGTATCTACAATGAATATACATCCAATATTTCTTCAAGTCAAGTGCTCGACCGGCACAGCCGCAACCTGGCAGTCTTGCATACTGCCCCAATATTCCATTTCTCCCCCGTCTCGCCTTTCCAGCTTTTCTCGCTTTTCTAGCTTTTCTCGCCTTTCTCGCCTTTCTCGCCTTTCTCGCTTTTCTAGCCTTTCTCGCCTTTCTCGCCTACAGCTCGTCGATCTTCTTCTTGACCTGCTCCCCCGTCGCCAGGTTCTTCACCACCACCTCGCCGTTCTTGATCTCCTCTTCGCCCAGGATGAGGGCGCTGACGGCGCCGGTGGCGGCGGCGAACTTGAGCCCCTTTTTCAATCCCTTGCCGTCGAGGGCCACGCCGGCACTCCTCCCCTGCTCCCGCAACTTCGCCGCCAGTTCGAAGGCCGGCAGAAGTTCGTTGGGCGACACGGGGACAATAAAATAGTCCAGCCCCGGCTTTACTTTGGCTTTGAACGATTCCGGCAGGATCTCGATGAGGCGGTCCTGGCCGATGGCGAAGCCGATGCCGGGGACTTTCGGGCCCCCGAGGTCGGAGATGAGCCGATCATACCGGCCGCCCCCACAGATGGCGTTCTGGGCGCCGAGCCTGCCGGAGACCACTTCAAAGACGGTGCGCGTGTAGTAGTCGAGACCCCGCACGAGGCGGTCGTTCAACTCGAAGCGGATTTTCAGGGCGTTGAGTCCCTCCTCCACAAACCGGAGGTGGGCCGAGCAGGTCTCGCACAGGTGCCCGCCGATGGAGGGGAGGAGCTTCTTCACCGGCTGGCAACCCGCCTCCTTGCAGTCGAGGACCCTGAGAGGATTGGTGTCGATGCGCCGGACGCAATCGACACACAATTCACCCTTATGCTCCTGCAGGACCGCCTGCAAGGCCGCCCGGTAGCCGGGCCGGCACGCCTCGCACCCCACGGAATTGAGCCCCACGGCCAGGTCGGTGAACTCGAGGCGGTTGAGGAAGTCCACCAGGAGGGAGAACATTTCGACGTCCGCCGCCGGCTCCTCCGGCCCCAGGATCTCGGCCCCGATCTGGAAGAACTGCCGGTAGCGCCCTTTCTGCGGTCGTTCGTAACGGAACATGGGGCCGATGTAGTAGAGGCGCAGGGGGTGCGGCAGGGTCTGCATGTTGTTGGAGATGTAGGCGCGAGCCACCGGGGCCGTCCCTTCGGGCCTCAGGGTTAGGGACCGCCCCTTTTTGTCGGGGAAGGTGTACATCTCCTTGTTGACGATGTCGGTGTCCTCGCCGATGCCGCGGGTGAAGAGTTCCGTGGGCTCCATCAGGGGCGTGCGGATCTCCCCGTAGCCGAAGGAGTGGAACACCTCGCGCGCGACGGCTTCCACGCGGTTCCAGACGAACGATTCGGGCGGGAGGATGTCCCGCGTCCCTTTGACGGTGGCGATCATGGGGTGATTGTACCCGAAGCCCCGGGAAAACGCACGCTGAAATGGACCGGTTATTGCGCGAATCGGTGGATGATATAGGCCGCCAGGGCGACGATGACGGCCGCCAGGACGATGAACACGGTGCACCCGATCCGGGTGTCGGAACGGTCCTGGTCCTTCCGCTCCTGGATGGCCCGGCGGAACCGATCCAGGGCCTTCCGGGTCTCCCCCGTCTCCCGGGCCAACTCCAATTTCAGGACGATGGCCTCAAGCCGGTGGGTGGCGGCACCGGCCACTCCCGTATTCCCATCCTTGCAGAGGGGGATGCACATCACCCCGGCCTCGATCAGCCCCTGCGGCGAATCGGGGATGAATCCGGAGGTCAGAAGCCGTTTCTGCCCCTCGGCATCCGCCCTGCCGATGGCGGCGTGGTATTCGTCCAGCGCCTGGAGCTGGGCCTCGGGAGCCTGGGCCTCCTCCAGCAGCGAACCGCAGAACCGGCACAACACCCCCTCGGCGGGGCCACCGCAGTTGGGACAACCGACGGCAGGGCTCATTAGGACCTCCTGTGCACCTTGCAACTGTTCCAATCAGGGCACAGCATGCTGTGCCCCCACAAATGATATCAATTCAGGCTCTTGAAGACCAGCAGCCGCAGGGACCAGTCCTTGCCGTCCCCCGAAAGCCCCACCCCCGCCTCGGCCTGCACTATCGTCTCCCACGGGCCGAAGAAGAGGGTGGAGAGCCCCATCCCGACGAGGGTCTTCTCCTCCGGCTCGGTGAACCGGCCGGCGTCGAGGCCCACGGTGAGGTTGAGCCACGGGCGGTAGATGATGCTCTGGGACAGGTGCCCCACGATCAGTTTTTCCCCCACGGCCGAGCCGGAGGCGAACCCCCGGATGGAGGAGGTCCCCATGGAACTGCCGCTGTGGTAGGAGAAGCGGTCCAGGTCGCGTCCGTCCAGGTAGGAGCAGTCGAAGTGGAAACGGAAGTTTTCGGAAAAATAGTGGTCCTTCCCCAGGGTGAGGCCGGTCCGCAGGCCGGCGTCGTGCGTCTGAGGGTCGTCCGGATAGCCCCACGGCTCGTACCCGTGCCGCTGGAACCCCTCGGCGCTCGCCACCAGGGAGAACCCCTTCCAGGCGAGATTGCCGGCCAGGGAGGCCGTGGTGGTGAGCCCCGATTCCGGGAGGATGAAGGCCGCGTCGGTGTCGTCGGCCCGCTCGTAGTGGTCGTACTGCTCCTCGAGCCCCGCCGAGAGGGAGAAAGCGCGCGTGACGGGGAAAAGGACCCGGGCCCCGAGTCGGGCCGGGCGGGTCTCCACCGTCTCCCCCTCCACCTCCTCGCCGCCCCGCCAGGGGCTGTCCTCGAACGGGATGGCCAGGAAGAATCCGTTGATGCTCACGGCGGTGTGCCCCAGGTAGAAAGTGCGGTTGCCGTAGCCCAGGACGCCGGCGAAGACGGCCGTGTACTGGTTGTCCGGGTCGAGGGAGAACCACGCCAGCCCCCCCAGGGGAAGCGGGGTGTCGTACCCCGGGTCCCAGGCCCCGCCGAGGGCGAGGAACCACGTGGGGATCTTCTTGCCCTTCAGCCGCACCCACTCCTTCTCCTCCCGCCGCAGGACCTGCCGGCTTTCGTCCATCCATCCCCGGAGCAGGGCCCCACGATCGGTGATGGGCTCCACGGCGGCGTATTCCACCCGGATCTCCACCAGCGTCCAGGAGCCCAGGAGGGAGAGGTTCTCCCGTCCGTCCACGGCCTTGGGGATGAAGACGCCCCGCTCGGGGCCATAGGTGAGGGCCTCCTCGTTCTCCAGCACCTCGCGCGTGAGGTTCATCTGGCTCCGGTCCAGCCGCAGGAGGGCGAAATCGGCCTCCCGCACCCAGACACTTCCCGAATAGGCCGGCAGCCCCCTGGAGAGGAACTCCGCCGTGGGGGCGAAATCGACCCGCAGGGCCGCCTCCCCGTTCAACGCCAGTCCCTCCCGAAGCTGATAGCGGTATTCCGACCGCGGCCGCAGTTCGAAGGGCCGCACCTTCACCACCTCCGGTTGGATCACCTGCAGGGGCGGCGACCCCTTCCCCTTCCACGGCTTCCCCTCGATCTCGAATTCGTCCCAGGCCCAGTGGGTCTCCAGGCCGTCCTCGAAGAGCGACCGGCCGTCGATCTTGATCTGTATCGCCGTGCCGGTGCTCCCCGGCTTGATGCGGAGGAGGGTGGTGGTGCGGGTGGCGTAGGCGGGGAGGACGCGCCGGGCCCTGAGCAGTTCCAACTGGATGCGGGCCAGGACCTCGTCTAGCACATACGACCGCTTCCCCGTCACCCCCTCCCGGTCGGTGAAGAACCCCTCGCCGGAGGGGGGGCGGGTCATCTCCACGATCTCCCACCGTTCGGAACCGGGCCAGGCGAAGGAGACGGCGTCACCCCGCCGGTTCAGTGGCAGGATGGCGCCGTCGCTGCGGCGCGCCTCGGCGTACCAGGCGCTGGGAACCTCGACGGTGACGGGGCCCGAAGGGGGCATCAGGAGGAGCGTGGCCAGGTCGTCCTCGCGCACGAGGGGGACGATGCCGGCGGGCTCGGGCTTGAGAAGGTCGTCGGGGGCGTTGCCGGTCTCCAGGCGGTCCCAGTAGAGGGCCGCATGAAGGGGGTCGGCGCCTCGCACGAGGAGCGTCTCCGCCAGCCCCTGCGCCGCCACCCACTCCCCCAGACCACCCGACACCGCGACCAAGGCCCGCGACGGGAAGGCGGAGCCCTCCACCGCGTCGGCCACCCATTCGATCCCCGCCTCGCGGATGAGCGCCGGGTCCCCGGCCACCAGGAGCTTCAGGTCGGACCGGTCGCTCTTGAGGGTGAGGCAGAACTGCCGCAGACGGAACTCGGCCTCCCGGCCGCCGTCGAATCCGGGCGCCAGTTCCAGGAGGAGGGTTTTGGCCCCCGAGACGAGGGGGGCAATTTTCTCCCAGTCCAGCGCATCGGGAGACAAAACCCGGAGGGCGAGGCCGTCCGGCGGGCCGGCCCGGCGGTGCTCCGGCGCGAAGAGGATCCGTCCCGCCGGCCCCTCCCATTCAGGGCCGGAAGCGGCGACAAACAGCTTGGCCGCGGACAACGAAGCGGCCGCCATCAGGATGGCGGCCGCGAGGGTGGCGATGCGCGGGCGGGGCATGCGGCTATGCATTCGGGGCGATGCCCAGTTTCACGCGGATCTGCCTCTCGATCTCCCCGGCGATGTCGGCATTGTCCTTGAGGAACTGCTTGGCATTCTCCCGGCCCTGGCCGAGGCGGGTCTCCTTGTAGTTGAACCAGGAACCCGACTTCTCCACCAGTTTGTGAAGGATTCCCAGGTCGATCAGTTCGCCCTCGCGGGAAATCCCCTTGCCGTAGTCGATGTCGAATTCGGCGTCCTTGAAGGGGGCGGCGACCTTGTTCTTGACCACCTTGGCCCGGGTGTGGGAGCCGATGACGACATCGCCCTCCTTGATGGAGGCGATCCGGCGGATGTCAATGCGGACGGAGGAGTAGAACTTGAGGGCGCGGCCGCCGGAGGTGGTCTCGGGATTGCCGAACATGACGCCGATCTTTTCGCGGATCTGGTTGATGAAGATGAGGCAGGTGTTGGACTTGGAGACGACGCCGGCCAGCTTGCGCAGGGCCTGGGACATCAGCCGCGCCTGCAGCCCCACCACCTGGTCGCCCATCTCGCCCTGCAATTCGGTCTTGGGGACGAGGGCGGCGACGGAGTCGATGACCACCAGATCCACCGCGCCGGAGCGGATGAGCTGTTCCGCGATCTCGAGGGCCTGCTCGCCGTAGTCGGGCTGGGAGATCAGGAGGTTATCGGTGTCCACGCCGAGGGCCTTGGCATAGGCGGAGTCGAGGGCATGCTCGGCGTCGATGAAGCCCACATAGCCGCCCACCTTCTGGGCCTGGGCGATTACATGGAGGGCCAGGGTGGTCTTGCCGGAGGACTCGGGGCCGAAGATCTCGATAACGCGGCCGCGTGGCACGCCGCCGATGCCCAACGCAGCGTCCAGACCGATGGAGCCGGTGGAGATGGAATCCACCGCCACGGCCGGCTTTTCACCAAGGCGCATGATGGATCCCTTGCCGAACTGCCGCTCAATCTGCGACAGGGCGGTCTGGATGGCTTTTAATTTCCCGCTGTCCTCGGTCTGGGCGGGCTTCATTTTCGCATTGTCATCGGTGGTCTTGGCGGCCATGGTGTTGCCTCCTTGGCACGGCCCCCCTCGAGGGGGTCGCTTCGTTGTCTTTATCGATTTCATAGTGTACACTAAATCGCCCGAATGACAAAGGTTTCCGGAGCCCCATTCCAAGCGCGTCCCCTCCCCCCCGACCTGGTGGATCGCCTCCGCCGGGCGGGCATTCTGCTCGTCAAGGGGAAGCCCCTCTCATCGGCCACCACCTTCGGCGTAGGGGGCCCCGCCGACGGTTGGGTGGAGCCGGGTTCCGTGGCCCAGGTCCAGGCGGTCCTGCGCGCCTGCCGCGAGGCGGGCGTCCCGGTGGCCGTCGTGGGCAAGGGGGCCAATCAGTTAGCCGCCGACGAGGGGTTCCGGGGCCTGATCGTCCACCTCTCCGGAGCGCTGGCGCAACTCCGCCTCCATGGCGGCCGGTTGACGGCTGGCGGGGGGGCAATCCTGCGCAGGGCATCGGCCCTCACCGTGCGGGCCGGTTTGACCGGGATGGAAAAGCTGGCGGGCATCCCCTCCTCTGTTGGCGGGGCGCTGGCCATGAACGCCGGGTGCTACGGGCAGGAGATCGGTGACGCGGTGGAATGGGTCCTGGCTTCCGACTGGGAGGGAAACCTCCGGCGTTTCAAGCGGGGCGAACTGACTTTCGGCTATCGCACCAGCCCCCTGCGAGGACCCTGGCTGGTCCTCTACGCCGGCCTGCGCCTCAAGCCCGCCCCGCCGGGGGCTGTCAAAGAGGACGCCTTGGCTATCCTGCGCCGCCGCCGCGACACCCTCCCCTGGGGCCGCTCCGCCGGGTCGGTCTTCAAGAACCCTCCGGGAATGAAGGCGCGGGAACTGATCGCCCGGTGCGGCCTGGCCGGGACGCGCATCGGCGGCGTCTGGCTCCACGACAAGCACACCAACACCATCCTCAACACCGGCGGCGCCACCGCGGCAGATATCGCGGCGCTGATCTCACTAATTCAAGAGAAGGTCGAAGCCGAAACCGGCATTCTGCTGGAGCCCGAGGTACAGAGGTTGGGATTCTGAGAACCAGCGGGACAGCCAGGCAGCCAGCCAGCGGGGCAGGGATGTAGTCGCAGGCTTCAGCCTGCGTGTTTCAGTTCAAAGTCCAAAGTTGGCCTGCCGCAAATCTCAGCAACCGAATTGTGATTGCAGCTGGAAGATGGGCATATAGATAGGACAGGCGGATACCGGCAAGCGGTGATCGTTCCAATAACTAGAATCCAGCGGCTAAAGCGCCCAAAGAATGGACGGTTTGACTTGCTGCCATGAGTTGTTGGACGGCTCTATTCTCTGAATGGCGACCATTTGTTTAGGGCAAGCCCTATCTCCCCTGCAAGACCACCGGCAAAACTCTCACGTACTGAAGCGACTTGTTCAAGGCAGCAATCAAGTGCCCCCTTCAGGCCGCTACCATTCAAGGCACAGGTTCGAAAAACCCTATCTGTGCTATCCCAAAGACCTGCAATAATAGCTTTAGGATCATCAACTGCAACAAGATCTGTTTTGTTGATCTGGAAAGCGATAGGTACGCTGGAGGGCTGGAATGTTGCTTGCTGCAGTAGCCAACACAGGCGTCTAAGGAAGGAAACCTGCTCCTCGTGCCTTGAGCACTGAGGGTCAAGCACAACGACTATGCCATCAGCGGCAACAGATTGAATCTCCCACGACGACGCCGACCAGACTGCGCCAGGATAAGCCCGTAGGATGAGGCTTTGATCGCTGCCATCGTAACGGGGAATGATAGCCACTAGCTCGCGGGAGAAGGCATTTTCTCTGGTTATGAGGGTCGAGTCAGCTTGTGCCTGAGCTATCCCTTGAATACTGGTCGCCTTTCCCGATAGGGGCAGACCAATGTATGCGACCTCTGTGAAGTAAGGCATGGCATCTCCTTGAGTCAATCAACTATGTAGCTTTACTTATTCAGACAGCCTCACAACCTCCAAATTCATTAAGCAATTGAATTCTCTGTTCGGCTGTTCACGCCCCCGGCTTCTCCAAATGCTGGGCGATCAGGATCTTGATCAGCGACTGCCTCGGAACCCCCAGCCGCCGGGCCTCCCGGTCCAGCATCTGGACCATCCAGACCGGGAAATCCACATTCACCCGCTTCTGCTCCTGCGCCGGGCGGCGGGCCTTGGAAAGGTCGAGAGCTTTGCTCACGTCCCCGCCGGCATCGAAGGTCTTGTCAAAATTCCTGGCTTTCATAGATCTCCACCTCTTCTTTCCGGGACCGCCGGACGGAAATGATCCGGATTCTTTCCCCTCGATAAGTGATGACTCCGGACCAATGCCTGCCGGCGATCCTGCCGATGACGAGTAACCGCGGCTCGTCCTCGGTCAGTGCCGGGATTTCGATCAGGTCGGCATCGTCCCAAAGCGCCTGGGCCTCCTCGAAATCCAAGCCGTGCTTGCGCTTGTTGTCCGCGCTCTTCCTTTGATCGAATTCGAATTCCACGGTATAAATATTATACCTATCAGGTGGCGGAGGTCAACAGGCAGGACTCCTCCCCCTGCCGAGCCGATCCAAGTCGGCGCCCTTTGCGGGAGTGAATGCATTCGTCCAAAGGGGAACGGGCCTGTCCGTTTTCGGACATTACGGCACAAGGATGATAACCATCATTCACCTTTCTAAGTGCCTGATATTATTGGTTATTCTGATTCCTCCCTCCTCCTTATCCCCGCTGGCATATGGGTTGCTCCTTCCTCCATCAGCAAATCCATTCCGGGAGCGCCCCTATGTTGCTTGGCCTTTTGCTCGCCGCCACCTTTACGATCACCCCGACCGCTGATAAGATCGTCATCGACGGCGTCCTCGACGAGGCCGCTTGGTCGAGTGCCCTCAAGATCGACCAATTCGTGGAGATGCACCCGGGTGACAACATCGAGCCCCCCGTGAAGACCGAGGCGTGGATGACCTACGACCGGGAGAACTTGTATGTTGCGTTCCGGTGTGCCGACCCGGACCCGAAGAAGATCCGGGCCATTTACGCCGACCGGGACAACGCGGGAGGAGACGACCTGGTGACCGTCCTTCTGGACACCTTCAAGGATGAGCGCAAGGCCTTCTACTTCCAGGTCAATCCTCTCGGCGTGCAGTTGGACGCCACTTTTGTTGATCCCGTCGGGAACGACTACTCGTGGGACACCATCTGGTCCTCCGCCGGCCGGATCACCCCGACCGGCTACGAGGTGGAGATGGCCATCCCGTTCAAATCCATCCGCTTCCCCGACAAGCCCGACCAGGTCTGGGGTTTCACGATGGAGCGCTACTATCCGCGCGACGCCACCCACCGCATCACCTCCCACCGCAACGACCGCAGCCTCGTCTGCTGGCTCTGTCTGGAGGACACTCTGGAGGGGCTCAAGGAGATCCGCCCTGGGAAGAACCTGGAGCTGATCCCCGCCGTCACCGCCTTGCGCACCGACGCCCGTCCCGACGCCGGATCGCCAATGGAAAACGGGGACATCGACACCGAGGCCAGCCTGAGCGGCACCTGGGGCATCACCTCCAACCTCACCGCCAACGCGACGGTCAATCCAGACTTTTCCCAGGTGGAGGCCGACGCGTTCCAGTTGGACGTCAACCGGCGATTTTCCCTCTACTATCCCGAGAAGCGCCCCTTCTTCATGGAGGGGGCCAACTACTTCGACACCTATTTCAATACTGTCTACACCCGCTCCATCGCCGCCCCCGACTGGGGGCTGAAGTTCACGGGCAAGGAGGGCAGGAACTCCTACGGCCTCCTCGTGGCGCAGGACGCCGAGTGCGACCTGCTGGTCCCCGGGGTGGAGGGCTCCTACAGCGTCCCCTGGGAGGAGACGGCCATGGCCACGGCCGCCCGCTACCAGCGCGACCTCTGGGCCGACTCCACCATCGGGGCCGTGGCCACCTGGCGCGGGGCGGGCGACTACTCGAGCTGGCTGGCCGGGGCCGACGGCCGCATCCGGCTGGGACGGCAGGACGAGGTGCAGTTCCAGGCCGTCACCTCCTCCACCCGCTACCCGGACGCGGATCAGAACGGCGCCTTCAACGGGGAATCGGCGGACGGGGAGGCGTACCTCCTCGTCTACGAGCATTTCACGCGCGAATGGACGGTGGACTTGATCTACCGGAAGCGGGACGGAGGGTTCAGGGCCGACCTGGGGTTCGAGCCGCAGGTCGGAGACGAATATGCCGCCGCCCAGGGGGGGCGCCGGTGGTACGGCAACGGCGGCCAATGGTACTCGATGATCTCGCTGTTCGGCGCCGCCAGCGAGACGCTGGACGCGGACGGCGATCTGCTCAACCGCGGCCTGGGGCTCTACGCCTACATGGCGGTGCCGTTCAAGGCCATGAATTTCAACCTGAGCTACAACCGATACACCGAGCGGTACGAGGGAGTGGACTACCCCGACCGGTACCGGGCCAATTTCCGCTTCTACACCAGGCCTTCGAAATGGATGAACTTCCAGTTCAATGTCGCGGACTACCGGGGGATCGACTACATCAACGGCCAGGACGGCGAGGGCCGGGATTGGGGCGCGACGCTGACCCTGCGGCCGGGCAAACGCCTGCAGGGAGGCCTTACCTACCAGGATTCACGCATGGACGTGGACGGCGGCTGGCTCTACCGGGCCGAACTGTACTACGCCTCGGTCAACTATTTCTTCACCCCGCGCTTCTTTTTCCGCGGCATCCTCCAGCGCACCGACGTTAAGCAGAACCCGGAACTCTATCGATACGCGGTCTCCCAGGTGAACAAGCGCCTGGGGAGCCAGATGCTCCTCTCCTACCGGCTCAATCCCTTTACGCTGGTCTACCTGGGGTACTCCGACACGGGGATGGAAAACGACTGGAACGACCCCACGACGATGAGCCGGACCTACTTCGTGAAACTCTCGTACGCGTGGAGGCCGTAGGGAGGGGCGAGGGATATGGGATATCGGATATCGGATATCGGATTTGGGATTTGGGATTTGGGATTTGGGATTTGGGATATGGGATATCGGATATGGGATATCGGATTTGGGATTTGGGATTTCGGATTTGGGATACGGGATATCGGATATCGGATTTGGGATTTGGGATTTGGGATTTCGGATTTGGGATATGGGATATCGGATATGGGATATCGGATATGGGATTTGGGGATTGTTATGGATGCATCGAAAAGGATTTCAGGTTCCCGTTGCCGCCTGGAGCCTGCCTCCTGTTCCCATCCCCCGTTGCCAATTGCGGCCGATTGTCTTATAGTGGAAAAATGAAGCGTATAGCCCTTCTCCCCCTTGCCCTGCTCCTGCTGGCCTGCGCGGGACCCGACGGCCTCCTCCTGAAGGGGGCCGTCCTCCTGAGCCCGGACGGGCCGCCCCGCCCCGCCGACCTCCTCATCCGGGGCCCCTACATCGCCCGCGTCGCCCCGTCCATCGAGGCCGGGGCGAACGACCGGATGATCGACCTGGAAGGTGCCTGCGTCACCGCGGGGTTCGCCGACGCCCACGGCCACCTCCTGGGGCTGGGCCGGGCCCTGCGCGAGGTGGACCTGCGGGGGACGGACTCGTTCGACGAGGTGGTGGATCGCGTGGCGGCGCGGGCCGCTTCCGTCCCGCCGGGCCAATGGATCCGGGGGCGGGGCTGGGACCAGAACCGGTGGCCGGAGAAGGCCTATCCCCCGCACGAAGCCCTCAGCCGCGCCGTTCCGGACCACCCCGTCGTCCTGAGCCGGGTGGACGGCCACGCCCTCCTGGCCAACGCGGCGGCGATGCGCCTGGCGGGGGTGGACGCGTCCACCTCCGACCCCGCGGGGGGGGAGATCGTCCGCGACGCCTCGGGCCTCCCCACCGGGGTTTTCGTGGACAACGCCGAGGCGCTGATCGATCAAGCCGTCCCCGAACCCGGCCCCGAGGAGCGCCGGGCCGTCCTGCTGGAGGCGATGGACCTCCTCGCCTCGTTGGGGATTACCCACTTCGGCGACGCGGGGACCGACCGCGCCACCCTGGAGACGCTGTTCGAGCTGGAGCGGGAGGGACGGATGAAGGTGCGGGTCAACGCCATGCTCCCCGCCGACGACCCGGCCCTGCTGGAGGAGTGGTTCCGCCGAAGGCCCCTTCGCGGGCCGTGGATCACGGTGGCCACGGTGAAGGCCTACGCCGACGGCGCCCTCGGGAGCCGCGGGGCCTACCTTTCCCGGGATTACGCCGACCGCCCCGGCCACCGGGGGTTCGTCGTCACCCCGCAGGCCGATCTCGCGATCCTGGCGCGGCGGTGCTCGGCCGCGGGGTTCCAGCTGGCCGTCCACGCCATCGGCGACGCGGCGGTCCACCTGTGCCTGAAGGCCTTCGCCGACGCCGGCGCCCGCGGCCAGGGGTTCCGCCTGGAGCACCTGCAGGTGGTCCACCCCCCCGACCTGGCCCTGATGAAGGCGCTCGGGGTGACGGCCTCCATGCAGCCCTACCATTATGTCTCCGATCTCCCCATGCTCCCCGACCGCCTGGGCGACTATCCGGCCCTCCTCTATCCCTGGCGCGCGATGCTGGACGCCCGCATCCCCCTGGTCTTCGGGACCGACTGCCCGGTGGAGGCGCCCGGTCTGCGGGAGGCGTTCCTGGCGGCGGTGGAGCGCCGCCCGGACGGTCTGTCCCCCGCCGAGGCGCTGGGGGCCTGCACGGCCGCCCATGCCCGTCTGCTGGGGGAGGAGGCCGTCCGCGGACGCCTGGCCAAGGGGCATTTCGCCGACCTGACCCTCTTCGAACAGAACTTTTTGACCGATCCTGCGTCATTGAAGGTGATGGGAACCGTGGTCAATGGTAGAATGACCTGGTGGAGCCGGCCGTGAAAGCACTCGTCTGCCTGGCGTTGTTCCTGACGGGATGCTCCGGTCCCTCCCGGGGTGAAAATGCCGCCATGGAAGAGCAGTTTACCGTGATGCGCGACACCATGATCGCCAACCAGATCGCCGCCCGGGGGATCCTGGACCCGAAGGTGCTGGAGGCGATGCACGCCGTCCCCCGCCACAAATTCGTCCCGGAGGAATACAGCAGGGAGGCCTACGAGGACTATCCCCTCCCCATCGGCGAGGGGCAGACCATCTCCCAGCCGTACATCGTGGCGTTCATGACCGAGATCCTGCGCCCCCGGCCGGGGCAGAAGGTGCTGGAGATCGGCACCGGCTCCGGCTACCAGGCCGCCATCCTGGCGGAGATGGGGGCCGAGGTCGTCACCATCGAGATCCTCCCCTCCCTCGCGGAACGGGCCCAGGCGCGTCTGACCGAACTGGGCTACGGACGGGTGCGCGTCATGACGGGAGACGGCTACCGGGGATACCCTGCCGAGGCCCCCTACGACGCCATCATCGTCACCGCGGCCCCCGAGCGGATCCCCGAGCCCCTCATCGAGCAGTTGAAGGTGGGGGGGCGGATGGTGGTCCCCATCGGCCGCTACACCCAGGAACTGAAACTGCTGCGCAAGACTGCGGACGGCACGACGGTGGAGGACGTCCTCCCGGTGCGGTTCGTCCCGATGGTGGGGGAAGTTGAAAAATAGGCCCCGGCGCGCCCTCCTCCTCGCGGCGGCCCTCGCCGGGGCCGCGGCCTGCGCCGTCTCGTTCAACAAGATGGTGATGGTCCATGACGTGGAGGGGGCCAGGCGCCCCCCCGGCCTCAATTTCAACAATTACGAACAGGCATTGGAGGACGGCTACTTCCCCGAGGTGGAAACCTTCCTCTCCCGGCAATCCGCCGAATACCAGGCCCGCCCCACCATCCAGGCGGCGCTCGCCCGGTGCGCCCTGTACCGCAACGACCTGGACCGGGCCCGGACGCTGGGGGAGGAGGCCCTGCGGTCCCTCCCCCGCACCATCCCCCGGTACGGCAAACTGGCGTGGACCCTCGCCATGGCCGCCTATTTCCAGGACGATTTCGCCCGCGCCTCGGATCACGCCGCGACGGCCCAGGACTGGGGGAACCAGACGGACGCCGGGTTCCGCACCTTCCTCCGGACCGCCCCCGCGCGCCTTTACGAATTCGACGGGCCCCGGATGGCGACGGCGTTCGACTACGGCTCCCCCCGCATCCCCCGCTTCCCCGTGACCCTGCCCAACGGCCGGACCGCCGAGGTCATCGTGGACACGGGGGCCTCCCTCACCTTCGTCTCCGAATCGGTGGCCCGGGAGCTCGGCGTCCCGCTGACCGACGCCATGAAGTCATGGGGCTACGGCCTTCACGGCAAACTCATCCCCATCCACCTGGCCCACCTCGAGGCCCTCACGGTGGGCGGCCTCACGGTCCGCAACATCCCCGCCATGGTGTTCGCCGACCGCGACCTCCAATTCGGCGCCTTCCGCGTGGAGGTGGGGCTGGGCTACCACCTCCTGCGTCATGGCCGCCTGTCGGTGAACTACCATCGGAAATCGCTGGAGTGGACCGTGGCCCCTTCGGCCGCCCCCGAGCCCGGCGCCAACCTCTGCATCCTGGGGCTGAGGCCGGGGGTGCGGGTCTCCCTCAACCAGGTCATGGGGTACCATTTCATCCTGGACACCGGGTCGGAGATGACCTACGTCACCAGCCAGGGCTCCCGCCGGGCCATCCTCCAGGAGAAGATCAACTTCTTCCACATGATCACCCACGGCATCGGCAAGTCGAAGGCCAACTACACCAGCATCAGCAACGTCTACGTCGGGACGGGGGCCTTCATGGTCAAGTACGCCAACATCCCCACCAAAAGCGAATACGCCGCCCTGGTGGACGGGATCCTGGGCAACGACTTCATGGACAACTTCCTCACCGACATCGATTTCCCCGCGGGGGTGCTGACGGTGAGGGAGGCGAAGTAGGCGGAAGGCGGAAACTGGCAGCTTGCAGATGGCAGAAAGCAAAAGCTTGCAGGAGCTCGGGATTGTAAATCGAGTGGAGAAACCGTCAGGTCTCGGCGGTCGCCGATTTGAATGCTTGTTCTGATAGCAGATTATTCTGCAAAATAAGCATTCTCTTTCTTCGCCAAATGGGGAAGATCAGCAGGCAGGTCGTATCATAAGTTACCCACTCCCCGTCCTCCTGTGCCTGCACGCTCCAGCAATAATGCATCTTCCCCTTGGTCCATGTGATTAATCTGCATTTTGTGGTCAAGCCGAAAAGGAAGCAAGGCACGGCTTCTTTGAATGAGCGGAAATGCTCGTGCCATCCATCATCGAAGGAAACCATCAAATCTGGCTCTGCTCCACATATCGAGATTGAGAAACCTTCCGACGTAGGAGATTCCACACGAAGCTCATCGTTGAGCAACTTTGTTGCAATGCCCCTTTCGTGCAAGAACGACCTCAGCGCTGAAATGCTATCTAACATGCGTTTGTGCTCTCGGGTCACCTTCTTTCTATAGCCATATACTAGCTGCTAGATGCCAGCTACCGGCTGCGCCTTCAGCGGCGCCACCGTCCCCCGCTCGATTCCCAGTTCGATGAGCCGGGTGATGACCCGGGTGTAGGAGAGGCCGCAAAGACCCAGGAGCTTGGGGTACATGGAAATGGGGGTGAAGCCGGGGATGGTGTTGATCTCGTTGAGGTAGAGGGCCCCCTTCCCTTCCAGAAAGAAATCGACGCGGGCCATGCCGTAGCCGCCGATGGCGGTGAAGGCCAGCCGCGCCAGGCGTTGGAAACGCCCGGCCAGCGGGGCCGGCAGGCGCGCCGGGACATGGAGGCCGGCGGCGCTGTCGTCGGCGTACTTGTCGGCGTAGTCGTAGAATTCACGCCCCGGGACGATCTCACCCGGCGGGGAGACGGTCTCCCCCCCGTAGCCGCCCAGGACCGAGACCTCGATCTCGCGCCCCTCGATCGCCTTCTCCACCAGCGCCCGTCGGCCGACGGCGAGAGCGACCTCCGCCGCGGCGGGGAGGTCGCGCCACCGCTTCACCTTGGAGATGCCCACGGAGGAGCCGGAGTCGGAGGGCTTGACGAAGAGGGGGAGCCCCAGCCGCCGCGCCCGGCGGATGCCGTCCCTCCACCCCTCCCGGTCCAGGGCGACCCAGGGAACCACGGGAAGGCCCAAGGCCGCCCACAGCACCTTGCACACCTCCTTGTCCATCCCGATGGCGGAGGCCCGCACGCCGCACCCGGCATAGGGGAGGCCGAGGGTCTCGAGCGCCCCCTGCAGGGTGCCGTCCTCTCCGAAGGTGCCGTGGATGAGGGGAAAGGCGGCCTGAGCCCGCAGGGGAAGGAGGACCCGTTCCAGCGTCCGCCCCCCGCCGGCCGCCCGCCCCCCCTTCAAGACCCTGGAAGCGGCGGCGTTGCCGTGCCACCGCCCGCTTTTGTCCTGATAGACGGGCAGGGGGTGGAACCGCTTCCGGTCCATCTTCTCCAGGACCCCGCGGGCGGAAACGATGGAGACCTCGTGCTCCGCCGAGGGGCCGCCGAACAGGACCGCGATCCGGCGGGTCATCCGAGGAAGAGCTTGGTGATGCGCTTCACCATGCCCAGGTCTTTGGAGGACAGGAGGGCCTCCAGTTCCCCCTTGTCCAGGAAGATCCCCTCGCACGAGAAGCACTTGTCCACCTTGATCTCCTTCACGGCGATCTCGGTGAGGTCCATCCCGCACTTGGGGCATTTCATCCAATGCCTCTTCTTGCTCTCCTGTCGCTCCTTCTGTTTCAGTTTTTCGTCCTTCTCGTGCTGGAGCTTGCGGAGGCGCTCGAACTCCTGCCGCTTGAAAAAGTCCTCTTCCTTGTCCGAGGGGCGATCAATCATGGTTCCTCCCATTCGAGTAGTTGGCTGATCGAATCCAGGACCGGCCGGCCGGTGGCCTCCAATTCCGCCCGCGAGTGGCCTCCGGTGGCCACCAGGAGGCACGGCAGGCCCGCGTTGGCGGCCGATTCGGCGTCCAGGGTCATGTCGCCGACATAGAGGGTCTCGCCGGGCCCGAACCCCAGGTCGGCCATGATGCGGTTGAGCATGTCGGGATGGGGCTTGGGGCGGGGCACATCCAGAGGCCCCAGGACGAGATCGAAGTGGGCGCCCAACCCCAGGTGGTCCAGGATCCGGCGCGAAAAATCGGAGGGCTTGTTGGTGGCCACGGCCAGGGTCCTGCCGCGGGCCTTGAGGGCCGGGATGGCCTCCGCCACGCCGGGCAGAATCGTGGTCTTCTCCAGGAAGACCCGGGGATAGCGCTCCCTGAAGAGGCGGACCCCCTCCGCGGCGTTCGCCTCCCCCACCGCCTCCTCCATCAGCACCTCCAGCCCCCGCCCCACGCGGCGCTTGGTTTCCTCCGGCGTCCACGGCACGCCGCCCAGGGCGGTCACCGCGTGGACGAGGGCGTCCTGGATGGCCTCGTAGGAGTCCACCAGCGTCCCGTCCAGGTCGAATATGATCAGCTTCCGGGGCATCGCGCGGTTATTTTACCCCACCCGGATGGGATCGGGCCCGGGTTCCTGCGTTTATCATGTCCGCCGACCGCCCTCACGGCGCCGCCGGCACCTGGGACCAGTCGATCTGCGACCCCAGGACGCTGTGGGGGATGACGAACACCGTCAGGACCAGCACCGCGGCCGCCAGCACCCACCATCGCGCGTCCCGCCCCCGGCGATGGAGCCGCCAGAGGGCGATCCCCCACCCCACGACGGCGATGAGGGTCTTGTTGTCGGTCAGATCGTACCCGAACGGCGCCCCGGTCCAGAAGGCCCCGAAGGCCTGGTACTGAACGATGGGCCCCAGGATGAGGCCTCCGACGAACAGGAGGTGGAAGGCGATCCAGGCATGCCGGCGCACCCGCGGACGCCCCGCGGCCGCCTCCAGGGCCGTCCGGGCGGACCACAGCATCCCGAAGAACATGCAGAAGATGTGGATGACCAGGACGGCGGGGTTGACCGCCCCTTTGAACCGCGCCACGGCGCTGCGCGCCGGGAAGGTGGCGGTCTCCCCGCCCCGCCTCAGGCGCACTTCGTACTCCACCTTCCCCGCCGGGGGGTGATGGGGCAGTTCGCCCTGCAGAACCCCCCCCGAGCGCACCATCGCAAGAACGGTCCAGGGATCGGAGGTCGGATAGCGGCGCCACACCACCTCTCCCGTCACGCCCGGGTCGGGAACTTCGATCCGGACGGGCAGCCCCCCCTCGCCGCCGTGGGTGCGGAGCAGTTTGAACCCGATCGTCCTCCCCCCGATGACGGCGGTCCCCCGCACCGGCTTGGTCGGCCCCGTGGCCTCCTGGTAGATGGCCAGGGCCAGGGTGACGGCGACGGAGGCGGTCCAGAGGAGACCCGTGTGAAGGCGCGGCATATCAGTTCGCCGTCCCGCCGGCGGGGGCCGGTTTCAGGTCCGGATAGAGCATCCGGTAGAGCATCATGTTGTAGAGGACCGACCGCGTGTAGGCCTTGGTCTCGGAGTACGGGATGAGCGAATAGAACGCGGGCAGGTCCAGCGTCGCGGGGACCTTGAGCCAGGCGGCGACGGCGTCCTCCCCGGCGTTGTAGGCGGCCACGGCGCAGACCCAGTTCCCGAACTGGGCGTGGAGCTTGGCCAGGTACTTCGTCCCCGAGAGGATGTTCTCCTCCGCGTGCCACACCGTCCCGACGCCGTTGGCGTACTCGCCGTAGGTGGGGGGGATCAACTGCATCAGCCCCTTGGCCCCCGCGGACGAGAGGGCGGAGGGGTTGAAGGTGGACTCCTGGCGCATGACCGACCAGATCACCTCGGCCGGGACCCCGTACTGCGCCGCCGCCTTCGCCACGAGGGGCTCGAAGGCCCTGGGGAAGAACCCGGTGAGGACCGCCGGGTCCCACGCCGCGACGGGGCCGTCGAGCATCCGGGAGGCCTCGGGATAGACCAGGTTCATCGCCTTGCGGTGCTCGCCGGCGCGGTGGGCCAGAGCCGCCCGCTCCCCCGCTTCGATGGGGAGTTTGCGGGAGAGGAGCCAGGCATCCTCCCACAGCCCCCGCGCCAGGAGAAAGCGGGGAAAGGTGGACGACGGGGGCGGCGCGGGCGCGCCGCCGGGCGGCGCGGGGCGGGGGACCAGAGGGGACGGGTCGAGGTGGAGGGCGTTGAACGGGGCGGAGGCGGAGGTGAGGTCGGGCCGGATCGTCCCCTCGAGCCGGGAGATCCAGTAGGCCGTCTCTCCGTCCGGGCCCAATTCCTTCAGGATCCCGAGGGCCCGCGCCTTCTCCCCGGCGAAGGCACACCCGAGGGCGCAGGAGAGAAGTGCGTTGCGGCGCATCCGCTTCGCCCCGATGCTCCGGGCGGTTTTGAGCGCCTCGGCGAGCGATCCCTCCATCAGGAAAATGCGGACCACGCCCAGTTTCGCCGGGGGCGCAAGCTCCCCCTGGACGCGGCCGAAGGCCCCGCGGGCGGCGGGGAGGTCCCCCAGGGCCAGATGGCACCGGCCGATCTGGTAGAGGGCCGCCTCCTCCCTGTCTGTGGCGGCCTGGAAGAGGGGGAGGGCCGCCGCGTAGTCCCGCTGGAGGAACCGGAGGCGCCCGATGAAATAGGTCCAGGAGGGGGGCGGGGGGGCCTTGATCCTCCCCAGGACCTCCTCGGCGGTCTCCAGCTCCCTCGCGTCCAGGCAGGCCTTGAACACCTCCTCCCATTGGTGGGCGGAGAGGGGGTGGCCGTGGTCCAGGCACAGCCGCCCCAGGCGGGCCTTCTTGAAGGGGCTCTTCCCCCCCATCACCTCGCGCACCAGCACGCTCCGCTCCCGAGGCCCCGCCAGGAACCGGGGTTCCAGGAGGCGGTTCTCGGCCGAGCGGCGGAATTGGACGCTCGTGCGGTCCCGGTGACGCGCGACGAGGGCGGCCGCCCGCGGGTCGTCCGCCTCGATGAGGAGGTCCAGCCCCGCCTCCAGCAGTTCCTGTGTGGGGGAGTGGCCGGCCAGCGCCTGGAAGTGCTCCCCGGCCCGCCGGGGCTCCAGCGCCATCATCCTGAACGCGGCCAGGGCGGCGACGTCGGGGTCGGCGGCGTGGAGGGAGCGGTAGAGGGCGATGGAGGCCTCCGGATCGGCCGCCTCCCCCTCCCGGGCCCGGGCGTAGTCCTCCCAGGCGGCGGGAAGAAGGGCCAGCAGGAGGGCCAGGGCGAACCTAACCGGGGGGCCAGCCAAAGGGGCGCCCTCCCAGGAGATGGAAATGCATATGCCACACCGACTGCCCCGCGCCCTCGTTGGTGTTCGTCACGAGGCGGTACCCGCCCGCCGCCACGCCGTGCGCCCGGGCCAGGTCGCGGGCCACCTCGAACAGATGTCCGACGACGGCCCCGTCCCCGGCCTCCAGGGCGTCCACGCTGCGGATGTGCTTCTTGGGGATGAGAAGCAGGTGGAGGGGGGCCTGCGGATGGATGTCGCAAAACGCGAGGACGGTCTCGTCCTCGAACGCCACCGAGGCGGGGACTTCCTTCCGGACGATGCGGCAGAAGAGGCAGTCGCGCATAGGTTCCCTATTTTACCCGAAACCCGCGCGCCCGCCTGCCGTATAATGCTGGCATATGATCGAACTGCAGAACGTCCGCAAGACCTACGACCGGTTCGAGGCCCTCAAGGGGCTCTCTCTGGCCGTCCCGCACGGGGTCGTCTTCGGCCTCCTCGGGCCCAACGGGGCCGGCAAGACCACCACGATCCGCATCCTGATGGACATCATCCGGCCCGATTCCGGCTCCGTGACCATCCTGGGCCGCCCGCCGGGGCTGGCCGTCCAGCACCGGATCGGCTACCTCCCCGAGGAGCGCGGCCTCTACCGGAAGATGAAGGTGGTGGACCATCTCGTCTTTTTCGGGGAATTGAAGCGCATGAAGGCAAGCGAAGCCCGGCGCCGCTCCCTGGAGCTGCTGGAGCGCTTCGGCCTGAAGGACTGGGCGCTGAAGAAGACCGAGGCCCTCTCCAAGGGAATGCAGCAGAAAGTGCAGTTCATCGGGGCCATCCTCCACGAGCCCGACATTCTCGTCCTGGACGAGCCCTTTTCCGGGCTCGACCCGATCAACCAGGAACTGATGAAGGACGAGATCGTCCGGTTCGCCCGCGCCGGGAAGACCGTCATCTTCTCCACCCATGTCCTTCCGCAGGCCGAACAGTTCATCGACGCCCTCGCCCTCATCAACCGCGGCGAGCTGGTCCTGGAGGGACGGCTGGACAAGATCAAGGAGGACTACGCGGAAAATCGCATCCACCTCACCACCGCCGCGGGGGCCGGGGCCCTCGCCATGCGCGGGGCCGAGGTGGCCCCCAGGGGAGAGGGCTACAGCGTCACCCTCCCAAAGGACCTGTCCCCGCGGGAGTACCTGCAGGCGGTCCTGGCCTCCGGCGTGGACCTGGAGCAGTTCCGTCCCGACGAGCCCTCCCTCGAGGAGATCTTCATGAAGGTGGTGAAACATGGATAGGATGTGGGTCGTTTTCAAGAAGGAATACCTCCAGAAGGTCAAGTCCCTCGGGTTCTGGCTCTCCACCATCGTCCTGCCGGTGTTCATGGTGGGCATCATGATCGTCCCCATGCTCCTGATGACCCGCCAGAAGCCCACCCTGACCGTCACCGTGGTGGACCCGGCGGGCGTGGTCCTTCCCGCCCTCCTCGCGGCCCAGGAGGAGCGGGCCCAGGCCGCGAAGAGCGCCAACGCCCAGCCCGGGGGGCGCTCCATGGACCGCCAAACGGAGGTGGAGATCGTCTTCCGGAAATCGGCCGGCGAAAGCCCCGAAGCCCTGCAGAAAAAGGTGGAGGAGAGGGCCATCGACGGCTACCTCGTCGTCCCGGAGGACTATCTGCTCGCCGAGGAGTTCGAATACTACGCGCGGACCCTCTCCAACATCTCCGCCTTCGCCGCCCTGGAATCGGTCCTCAACCGGGCCCTGTTCTCCCTCAAGGGGGAGTCGCTCAACCTGAGCCCCGAGGACAAGGGGTTCCTGCGGGCGCGGGCGTCCCTCAAGGGGTTCCGCGTGGAGAAGGGAAAGGCCAAGGAGGAGGGGGCCCTGGCGGGGTTCTTCGCGGTTCTCATCGTGTTCATGATGCTCTACATGCTCATCCTCATCTACGGCTCGTTCATCATGCGGGCGGTGCTGGAGGAGAAGAGCACGCGCGTGGTGGAGATCCTCGCCTCCTCCGTCCCCCCCTTCCAACTGCTGATGGGCAAGATCCTGGGGGTGGCCTCGGCGGGGCTGACGCAGGTGGCCGTGTGGATCGGCTTCTCCGTCCTGCTCTCCGCCGGCGCGCTCCCCATGGCCGCCGCCGCGGGGGCCCTCCCCTCCTTCACCCTCCTTCAGATGGTCTTCTTTGTCGTCTTCTTCATCCTGGGCTACCTCCTCTTCGCCTCCCTCTACGCCTCCGTGGGGGCCATGTTCAACAACGAGCAGGAGGCCCAGCAGGCGGCCACCCTCGTGGTCATCCCCGTCATCATCCCGGTGGTCCTGATGCAGATGGTCATCGCCGACCCGGGCTCCACGGCCAGCGTGGTGATCTCGCTCATCCCCTTCTTCACCCCGCTCATCATGTACCTCCGCATCCTCGTGGAGACGCCCCCGGTCTGGCAGATCGCCCTGTCGCTCGTGTTGACCGTGGCCACCCTCGTCGGCGTCATCTACGCCAGCGGCAAGATCTACCGCACCGGCATCCTCATGTACGGCAAGCGGCCGAACCTGAGGGAATTGTGGAGGTGGGTGCGCGCGTAGCGCTTCGCGCTATGCGCAGTTTCGAGTTTCGAGTCTCTAGTTTCGAGTTACCCTGCCCCCTGCCAGATGTCACATGGCGGGGGGCGATGGCTTTTAGGTGTGTCATAATTCGGGGATGAAGAAAGGCGTTTGGGCTTCGACTGTTATTCTTCTGCTTTCGATTATAACGCTGGCATGTTTTGAGTTTTGGATTACTCCTGCAAATTCATGGGTTATGCCATCCGGCCGCTATTGGTGGATCTGGGCATTTCCAGTTTCATCCATCATTCTTCTGCTTTTGAGCATATTTGCATTGTATCGCTCGCACAGAGAGCACTGCTGGACTGCCATTGCCATTAACGGTGTGGCCCTTATAGTTTGTGTGGCGATAATATCCCATTACGGCGTTTGGTACGGAGTCCGACAATACCATCACCATTATCAGCGCAGAATTGGCACAACAATGCAAAACATCAAACAAATTGCCAGTGCCTGGGAGTCCTATTACACCGAGCATAACACCTACACCCTGCTGGACAAACAACCGCTCAGTTTTGAGTGGGGCAATATTTCCGGCGAGGAACTCTACGGAATGCTATTGGCCAGCAGTAGAGATAAGCGGCTGGCCCGCGACAATTTCTTGGATGGTTGGGGCAATCCATTCCAGTTCGGCGTATCCGGTTCTCAAAATTGCGATTCAGAGGAACTTCCGTGTTTCTATGGGATTCGATCAGCGGGAAGGGACGGGCAATGGGACGCCTCACGCTATCTCAGCTGGGTAACCGATACCTACTCCTACGAAAGCGATATTGTGCTGGGCATTGGGCAATTTGTCCGTTGGCCTCAGGGGGGGACAGCCGGATGGGGACCGGCTCCCGTTCCATATCATCCATTGAGAACTGAGGTATTTCCACCTTTGAGAAGATATCCATGATCTGGTCATGGCGAGATCCATCGATCGAGCATCATATCCCTGCGCTGAATCCTGAATCGACACTCCGAACTCCCAACTCCGAACTGTCAGGTCCAGCCGCCTTGGTGCCGCGTGCTATACTGAATTTGTGAATGTAACTTTGAAGGGCCAAACAGCCTTGGTCACCGGCGCGGCCAAGCGGCTGGGTCGGGCCATCGCCGAGCGGCTGGCGGACGAGGGGGTCCATGTCGTCCTCCACTACCACCGCTCCCGGAAGGCGGCGGAGGAGGCCTCGGCCTCTGTCTCCGCCCGCGGCGTCAACGCTTGGACCATGGCGGCCGATCTGGGAAGACCGGAGGAAGCCGAAGGACTGGCGGACCGGGCCTGGGAGTGCTCGGGCGGCTTCTCCATCCTGGTCAACAGCGCCTCCATCTTCGGCAAGGGCAGGCTGGCCGACGCCCCTTATGAATCATTCCTCCGCCACCTCACCGTCAACGCCTGGGCCCCCCTGGCCCTGGCGCGCGCCTTCGCCCGGAAGGCCGGCGCGGGACAGATCGTCAATCTCCTCGACGCCCGCGTCGGGGGCTACAACTTCACCCACGCCGCCTATTTCATGAGCAAGCGGACCCTGGAGTACATCACCCGCCATCTCGCCCTGGACCTGGCCCCCGATTTCCGGGTCAACGCCGTCGCCCCCGGCCTGATCCTGCCGCCCGAGGGCGAGGGGCCGGAGTACCTGGACCGCCTGACTGAAACGGTTCCCCTGAAGACGCACGGGGAGCCCGCGGATGTCGCCGACGCCGTCGTCTGTCTTCTGAAAAGCGGGTTCGTCACCGGGCAGACGCTCTATGTGGACGGCGGCCGGCACCTGAGGGACTGACCATGGACCGCATTCTGATCAAGGACCTGATGCTGCGCTGTGTCATCGGCGTCAACGCCGAGGAGCGGAGGGAGAGGCAGGATGTCGTCATCAATATCGTCCTGGAGACCGATCTCTCCCGGGCGGGCCGCAGCGACGACCTGGCCGACACGACGGACTACAAGGCGCTGAAGAAGAGGGTCCTGTCGCTGGTGGAGGGATCGCAATTCCTCCTCGTGGAGGCCCTGGCGGAACGGATCGCCGCCCTGGGGCTGGAGGCCCCCCGGGTGGAGCGGGCCATCGTGAGCGTGGAAAAGCCCGGCGCCCTGCGCTTCGCCCGGAGCGTGGGGGTGGAAATAACGCGCGAGCGGAGGGGCCGGACTTGACGTTTCGGGTTTCGAGTTTCGAGTTTCGAGTTCAAAGCCCTGGCCACCTCCCTCTTACCGTTCCAGATTCCAAGGTCATGCGTGCAGTCTCCGTTTCCTCGGGCGGGGGAAACTCGAAACTATTAACTCGAAACTCAAAACCACCGCTGCCGGCAGGCAGATGACCGAACGCATATTTATCGGCCTCGGCTCCAACATCGACGCGGAAATCAATATCCCTCAAGCGCTTCGCCTGCTCGCCGGGCAGTGCTCCATCCTCGCCCTTTCCACTTTTTACCTCTCCCCCGCGGAAGGCGATCCCGGCCGCCCGCCCTTCATCAACGGAGCGGCGGAGATCGCAACGGACCTGGAACCGGAGGCGGTGAAATGGGATGCGCTTCGGCCGATCGAGGAGGCGCTGGGAAGGGTGCGCGGGGAGGACAGGAACGCGCCGCGGACCATCGACCTGGACCTTTTGCTCTACGGCGACAGGATCGTCCACGCCCCGCGTCTCACCCTCCCCGATCCCGGCATCGCCCGCTATCCCTTCGTCGCGGTCCCGCTCGCGGAACTGGCCCCCGCCCTGGTCCTGCCGGGGACGGAGATGCTGCTCGCCCAAGTGATCAGATCATTGGACGCCTCCGGCCTTCGGCCCCTGCCCGGGTTCACCGATTCCCTGAAGAAGTCGTTCGCTTACTGCTGAGCTGCCATCCGCGGCAAGCCACCGGGAGATGGGATCCAAGTGGCGCAGGGGAGGATTCCTTTCATCTTGAACCCGCGCGCCATCCTCCCGCGAAGCAAACGGGAAACGAAATCGATGGCCATTGCGATCCCGAATCCGATACCGATTCCGATGCCGGTGCAACGGCAGGGAAAATTTGAACTTTGGACTTTGAACCGGCAGGGCGGGGGGAGATTCCCCGCTTTCGCTACTTCAGGAATATCTCGTACAGCAGGATGGTCATCAGGATCCCGACGAGAAAGCAGGCCACCTCCATGACCGGGAAGACGAAGGGCTTGAAGTATTTTTCCAGCTCCTCCTTGATCTCGGTGTTGAGGGGGTCCAGGTTGACGGCGTGCTTGATGAGGGCCTCGGCCTTGGCCTTCATGTCGTTGTTGCGGTAGAGCTTGAACAATTCCAGCATCATGTCGGTGTTGAGGGGGTCCAGTTCCAGGGCGCGTTTGAAGTAGAGCTCGGCCTCCTTCTGCTGGGACGGGAGGCGTTTGAGGATCTGGGCCAGTTTGAAGGGATAGACAGGGTTGGAGGGGTCGTTTTCCACCGCCTGGAGGAGGGCGCGCACGGCGTCCTGGACGCTTCCCTTGGAAAGCATCTTCTGGGCATAGGCGTAGTTGGTGGCGGCGGAGGCGGCCTTGACCATGGTCGTTTCATCGCGGCCAAGGGCGTTTTGAAGCGTTTTGTCGTATTCGGCCCGGGTTTTCGCGTCCAGCAGGGTGTTGCGCGCCTTCACCGCCGTCAGGAAGATGGAATCCAGCTGGTTCTTGAGATCGGAGAGGGATTCGTTGACCGCGTGATCGGGATGGAACTTGGCGGCAAGCTTCTGGAAGGCCGCCTCGACCTCGACGTTGCGCGCGCTCGGAATGACGTCTAAATAGATATAATGTGAAACCACGCCCACCTGCTGGAATTTCTCCACCACCTCCTTACGGGTGACGGGCACCTCGGCGGGCGCCTCCGCAGGAAGGCTGGGCGCCGCCACCCGGGGCGGGTCGGGGGGCCGCTCGTTGGTGAGATTGAGAAAACCGGAAACGATAAGGCCGTAGAGCACCTTGAGGACCTCGACGCGGTCCTGCCCCACCATGCTGACCACGGTCTGCACCTGCTGGGGCTGGCGCAGGCGGTGGAGGATGAGTTTTTCCAGGTTGGAGAGGTTGGCCCGCTGGAAGAGGAGGCGGGCGTCGGAGGCGATGGAGAGGTAGGCGTCGGGGTTCTGCAGGCGGCGCGTCACGGGCAGGAGGGTCTGCATCCGGCGGCACCCGTCCAGGATGAGGTCGGCGGTGGTGTGGGTGGGAACGTATTTCCAGGAGGGCCCCAGGGGGGGCATCTCGTTGAAGACGTAATTGGCCCGCGGGATGTCGAAGAGGGCGGTGAAGGTGTCCTTCAGCTTGGCGTTCAATTCCTGGATGAGGGCCTCCTTCTGGAGGATCCCCATGTCCACCAGGATCTGCCCCAGTTTCTTCCCTTTTCCGTCCTGGGCCATGGTGACGGCCAACTCCACGTCCCACGGGGCGACCACCCCGGCGTTCATGAGACGCTGGGAGAGGGTCTGGTCGGGGTCGTCCGATTCCACCGCCACGACGGAACCCTGGTCGAGGTGGACGCGGTAGGTGCGCTCCTTTTCCTTCAGTTCCAGGATGCCGCTCTTGTGCTCGCGGTGCAGGGCCGCGACGACCTCGGGAAAGGGTTTGAAGAACGACCGTCCTGTGGTTTCTTCGTTCATGGGATGATTATAGTCCAAACGGGAGAAGAAAATCCTCCCTCGCTGGGTTGACCCCCCGCGGCCCCCGTGATAGCATACCGTCCGGGTGCCCTCCGAAAACCGCCGTCCCGCTTATCCCGCCGTCCGTGATCTCGCCCCCGGCGAGCACGAGGAGCTCGTCCGGCGCCTCTTTGCCCGCGTTCCGCGGGGCTACGATTTCCTCAACCGCCTCCTCTCCCTGCGGCGCGATGTCGCCTGGCGGCGGGCGATGGTGAAGGCGATGGGTCTGGCCGGGACCCCCCGGGTGCTGGATGCGGCCGCGGGGACGGGCGATGTGGGCGTGGAAGTGTGCCTCGCCTGCCCCGGGGCGACGGTGGCGGCGGTGGACTTCGTCCCGGAGATGCTCCTGCCGTCGAGGGCGAAATTCAGGAAGGCCGGGATCGCGGAAAGGGCCCGCCCCCTCCTGGGGGACGCCATGCGCCTCCCCTTTCCGCCGGGGACTTTCGACGCCGCCACCGTGGCCTTCGGCATCCGCAACATGCCCGACCGCGCGGCGGCGATGCGGGAGATCGGCCGGACGCTGAAACCGGGCGCTGGCCTTTTCGTCCTGGAGATGGTCCCGCCTGAGAACGCGCTCTACCGGTTCTACCTCACCCGCCTCCTCCCCCTCCTGGCCCGCCGGTTCACCCCCGACCCCGCGGCCTACCGCTACCTGGCCGATTCCATCCTCATGTTCCCCCAGCCGGACGCGTTCCTGGCCGAAATGGTAGCGGCCGGATTCTCCGGCCCGCGAAAGCGCCGGCTCACCTTCGGGATCACGTACCTGTTCTGGGGACATAAAATTCAATCGTAGCGGCACCGCATGCTGTGCCCTGGGCGACCCACCGGGTCGCCCCTACCGGAGCGCGTTCCTATACAGATACCACCCCGACGCCGCGGCCATCACAAGCATCACCGCCCCCGTTGCCCACTCCATGAGGATGCATTTGCCCAGGCCGAAGGTGAGGGCGTAGATGAAGACGACCGAAACGCCCCAGTAAAGCGCCTCGCGCCGCAGGGAAATGGGCGCCTCCCCGTCGGTGCCCGCCAGGGCGGCGATGGGCCCCCAGCCGAAGGCGCTGGGGCGCACCTTCCGGTAGAACTGGACCAGCTTCTCCGTCTCCACGGGACGGGTCAGGAGGGTCACCGTCACCCACACGGCGGTGGAAACGACGATGTTGAGGACCAGCTTCTCCCAATAGGGCAGTTTCGTGAAGGTGTTCAGCAGGAAGGAGAAGACCAGCGAGTTGCCCATCGCGGCGATCTCCGACCAGGCGTTGATGCGCCACCAGTACCAGCGGATCAGTTTGACCAGCCCCGCCCCGGCCCCGAGGAGGGTCCAGAACATCCACGCCTTCGCCACCGAGGTCATCATCAATGAGGTGAGCCCCGCCAGGACCGCCGCCACCACCATGGCCCACCGGGAGACCCAGACATAATGGCGCTCGCTCCGGCTCTTCACCAGGAACCGCCGATAGATGTCGTGCGTCAGGTATGAGGAGGCGTAGGAGAGGGACGAGTCGACGGTGGACATAAAGGCCCCGAGGAGGGAGGCCACCATCAGCCCCTTCCATCCGGCGGGGAGGACCTCCATCAGGAGCATGGGATAGCCGTCCTTGGGACTCGCCAGGCCCGGATAGAGCACGACCACGCAGAGGCCGCAGAGGACCCACGGCCAGGTGCGCAGGGCGTAGTGGGCGGTGTTGAACCAGAGCATCGCCCGGAACGACTCCTTCGGGCTCTTGGAGGCCAGCATCCGCTGGACCAGGATGCCGCCGCCCGAGTCGGCCGCCGAGGCGCACCACCACTGCATGAAGATGAAGACCAGGAAGGTGGTGAACAGGGCCTCCCCCGGCGAGGGGACGAAGGCCAGGTAGTCGAGTTCCGGCCGGGCCGCCACGGCCTCCTTCAGGGCGCCGAGGCCGCCCACCTTCCCAACGGCGAAGACCGTCAGGGCGATGGAGCCTACCATGGCCACGATGAACTGGAGAAAGTCGGTGGCGGCGACGCCCCAGAGGCCGCCCGCCATGGAGTAGGCCAGGGCCAGGACGATGCATATGACCACGGAGACCACCGGATCGATCCCCAGGGTGATCTTCAGGATTGTAGCCATGGCCAGGATGACCCAGCCCATGATGATGGAATTGGCGAGGACCGCCCCGAAGAACGCCTTGAACATACGAAGAAACGCGGCGCTTTTGCCGGAATAGCGGAACTCGAAGAACTCCACATCCGTGAGGATCTCGGCCCGCCGCCAGAGCTTGGAGTAGAGGAAGGTGACCATCATCCCCTGGATGGCGAACGACCACCAGTACCAGTTGCCGGCGATGCCGTGCTCGACAACGAACTCGGTCACCGCCAGCGGCGTGTCGGAGGAGAAGGAGGCCGCCACCATCGAGGTCCCCGCCAGCCACCAGGTGAGGTTGCGCCCCGAGACGAAGAAGTCCTTCATGGATCCCGAGGACCGCTTGGTGAAATAGAACCCCAAGGCCACGGTGACGAGGAGGAAGAACGCGATGATGGCATAGTCGAGAAAGATCATCGCGCTATTGTAGCCGATTCCCCTGGGGTCTGTCCCGTCCATGCGGTCCGCCGGGGCTCTCTGGTCCGGGAGAAAGAGGTCCAGGGCTCAGGGCTTCGCATTCCAAGCCCCTCCCTGGGTGAACAGCGGGACGCGGGCGGATCTGCGGCAGGCTATTCCCGACAAACCGTCACGCTGCCGCGTGCCCTTTTTCAACAGGAACAGCATTTGGACGAGCGCGGGTGAGCGCCGCCTTGGGGAGAGGGTGGGAGGGGGAGCCGCCCTCTCCCGCTTTCAATAGGGTGCGGCGGGAGCTGCGGTATGCTATTCCTGACGGACTTTCACGCTTCAGCGTGTCATTTTTCAACAGGAATAGCATTAAGGCGAGCGCGGGTGAGCGCCGCCTTGGGGAGAGGGTGGCACCAGGCGGATTCACTCCGCCTGGCGGGAGAGGGAGCCGCCCTCTCCCGCTTTCAATTAGGGTGCGGCGGGAGCTGCGGTATGATAGGGTCATGATCCGCATCGGTCCCGCAGGTTGGTCCTACAAGGATTGGGAGGAAGCGGTTTACCCTCGCGGGTTCCCCAAGGGCTCCCAATTGGCCTTTCTGGCCCGCCGACTGGACACGGTGGAGGTGAACACCACCTTCTACCGGGTCCCCTCCCCCACCCTCGCCGAGGGGTGGCTGCGGAAAGTCGAAGGGAATCCCGATTTCCGATTCACCCTCAAGGCCTGGCGGGGGTGGACGCACGAGGGAAAGGGGGGCGGGGAGGAGGCGGGCCGGTTCCGCGAGGTCCTGGACCTCCTGGCCGGTTCCGGGCGCCTCGGGCTGGTCCTGTTCCAGTTCCCCTGGAGTTTCAAGAACTCCCCGGAAGCCCGCGACCGCCTCACGGCCCTCGGCGCCCTTTTCCCGGACCACCCCAGGGGGGTGGAGGTGCGCCACGCCTCGTTCGATGACCCGGAGTTCTTCGCCTTCCTGGCTGCCCGGGGGCTGGCCTTCGCCAACATCGACCAGCCGGTGATCGGGGCATCGCTCGCCCCCACGGAGCGGCGCACGGCTCCGCCCGCCTATGTCCGTCTCCACGGCCGCAACTACGATAAATGGTTCGCCCGCGGGGAGGCCTGGGAACGGTACGATTACCTCTACTCGGACGCCGAACTGGAGCCCTGGGCGCGGCGCGTCCGGGCGCTGGCCCGCGAGGGCGATGTCTATGTCATCCTCAACAACCACTACCGCGGACAGGCCCTCCGGAACGCGCGCGACCTCGGCCGGCTCTTGGGGCTTAACCGGCCCGATGATCCTCCGGCGTAGGAGGGGTTTCCGCCGGCGGGGTCCCAAGGCCGGATCGGGGCTCCTTCATGGCCGTCGCTGCCAGCCACCTCCCCCCGGCGATCAGGACCTCGACCAGGGCCAGGGCGGCGAAATACCAGAATCCGAAATTCAGGACCTCGGGCCGGCCCGCCCAGTCGTTGACGGTGTCCGGCAGACCCAGTTTGTCCGCCAAGAAGAGGAAGGCGAAGCTGTTGAAGAGCCATCGGAACCCGAGCAGGACCATTTCGCCCGTCGCAAGCCGCCGCAGCATCGCGCCCAGATAGGTGACCGCCGTCAGCCCCAGAAAAGCGGCCACGGAGGCCCACCCCCCCTCGGATTCGAAGGCGGCATAAAGATAAAGCCCCGAAAAGGCGGCAAAGACCGTCCAGCGAAGGACCTTCAGGGGAACGGTTTGGGGCTTCCACCAGGCGACGAGCATGATGAAGGCGAAGGAATGGATGACCAGGAACTCGATCTGCATCATGGTGGCCAGCCACTCGCGGGTGAACCCGAACCAGGGCCGCGCGGCCCGGACCGCGGAGCGGTACGTGGCGGCGGTCAGGAGAAGCGCCGCCACCGGCAACAGGCCCCGGGCGGCGGCGGTCCACGCCGGCTCCGGTCTCATCCGTCCCGATCTCATTCTTCCCCGGCTTCCAGCTTCTGACTTCCGGCTTCCTTATTGCGTGTACAACTTCAGCACCGACTCGATGGCCGCCATGCAGACCGGGCAGAATTCCTGGTACGACTTGGAGAACATCCGGCAGTCCTGCGCGGGACGCCAGATCCCCTTCTCCCGGTAACCGCCCCCTTCGAAGGCCCCCACCGCCGCGGCGTATCGCGCCTCCGCCGGCGTGGGCAGCGGAACTTCGGGGGGGACGAGAGCCTTCCATTTGAGGTTCACCGGGTCCACGGTGATGTTGGGCTCCCACGGCTCCACCCCCGGCGGGTAATACTCCTCGGCCATCCCGGCCGTGTAGTATTCGTCCGCCAGGCCCGCGAAGGCGTGGCCGAACTCGTGGATGAAGACATAGTCGTCGTATTCGTTGTCGGAGACGAAGATGGAGAACTGGTTGAAGATCCCGCCCCCGCCGTACCGGCTGAAGTTGACCATCACCATGAGGGCGTCATAGGGGACCAGCCCCGCCAGGTCCCGCATCGCCCGGCCGTCCTCGCTGGTGAGGTACCGGGGCGAGCCGAAGGTGTTGAAGGAACATCCCGCCGGCGAAGCGCCGTGGCGCCCCTTGAGGGGCTCGTCGGGACCGGTCACCGGCGAGGCGGGACAGACCAGGCGGACCGATAGGCTTTCGGCATACCGGTCGAAGGGTCTCGCGGCCAGGAGCATCGCCGCGAACCGCCTCCCGTCGGCGAGACATTTGTCGCCCTCCGCGGCCGCGTATCCCTCGCCGACGATGGCGACATCGAGGGCCGTGGCGGGGTCGCCGGCGTCCTTCAGAACATGGATGGGGGTCCCCGAAAGGCGGAGGTCGGTCCGGATGTTGGCATCGGCAGGATCGATGACCTGGGAGTGGAGTTGGTGGAAAACGTTGCGCCGGTCCCGCTTGGCGATCACCAGCTGGACGGGGGCTTTCGGCATCGGCAGGAGGACGGGCTCCACGAACCCCCGCGAGAGGACCTTCGCCTCGTCGGTGGCCTGCCATTCGCCGAAGAGGGTGCAGAAGCCGCGCGAGTATATCAAGGCGTTGGTGGCCAGGTCGTACAGGCGGACCTGGTGGCACCCCAGGTTGGTGGGGTCCACCAGGTGGACCCGTGATCCCGCCCACGCTCCCTCCCGGCGCAGTTCCAGAAGCGAATACCCCTCCTCCGACGCGCACCCGTGATGGACCAGGTCCACGCGGAGGGTGGAACCGTCGAAGCGGTCGTCGAATCCCGCGGCGGCGAGGCCGCCGGCGAATGCCATGGCAAGGAGAAGGGCTCTCATGGCCCCATTTTACCACCGGCCCGTGAACCTTAAGGTCTGATTTCCCCGTGTTATAATCATTGGTTATGATCGGCACGGAACTGAGCCCGCGCGAGAGGGAGGTTCTCAAGGCGGTGGTGACCCACTACATCGCCACGGGGGAGCCCATCTCCTCGCGGTTCATCACCAAGCTGGACGGGTTCGCCTGGTCTTCCGCCACCATCCGCAACGTGATGCTGGACCTGGAGGAGAAGGGATATCTGGTCCAGCCGCATGTCTCCGCGGGCCGGGTCCCCTCGGACGCGGGGTTCCGGTTCTACATCCAGGAATTGCTCCAGGAGGGCCCCGGGGGGGCCAACCAGCTCTCCCAGATCCGCGACAATCTGACCGGGGAGGAGTATCCCCGGCTGCTGGAAGCCGTCCCCCGCCTCATCGCCTCCCTCTCCCATCAGATCGGTCTCATCGTGGCGCCCCATTTCGGCCATATCCCCCTCAGGAGCATGGACCTCATCCCGGTGGACGAGGGGCGGGTGCTGGTCGTCCTGGTGGCCCGGTCCGGGAACATCCTCAACAAGCTGATCGCCACCTCCACCCCGTTCACGCGGGACGAGCTGGCCCAGTTGTCCCGGTATCTCACGGCCCGATATTCGGGCAAGACGCTGGTGGAGGTGCGCCGGCGCCTGCGTCAGGCGCCCCCCGAGGAGGGGTTGGAGGGCCGTCTCCTGCCGGCCGGGCTCACCCTCTCCGAACACCTCCTGGACGCCCTGGACCAGGATGAGGATTTCCTCATGGAGGCCGACCTCTCCCGGGAGGCCCCCATGCACCTGCTGATCCGCATCAGGCAGAACCTCCGGGAGCGCGCCCGCCTCCTTGAGCTGCTCAACTCCTGCATTGAAAGCACCCGGACCCGCGTGGTCCTGGGGGAGGAATCGCCGTTCACCGCCCGTCACGAGTGCGCCGTGGTGGCCACCCGCTATTCGGTGGGCGACCTCTCCATGGGCGCCGTGGGGATCATCGGCCCCCGGGCGATGCCCTACCACCTGGTCATCCCCATCGTGGAGGAGACCGCTAGGCAACTGACCCGCAAAATGACCGAGACCGGAGGGAACGGATGAGCGACGACACGCCCATCAAGGACGAGGAGATCCTGGGGATCGAATTCGTGGAGGAGGAGCAGTCCCCCCCCGCGACCGCGCCGGAGGCGGGGACCGAACCGCCCCCGGAGGCGACGGCCGCCCCCGCCGGGGCCGAGGGGCTGCGGCGCGAACTGGACGAGATGCGCGACCGCTTCCTCCGGACCGCGGCCGAGATGGAAAACCTCAAGAAGCGCCTGCAGAAGGAGCGCGACGAATTCCTCCAGTTCGGCCTCATGAATTTTCTCAAGGACTTCCTCCCCATCCTCGACAACCTCAAGCGGGCCGTGGAGCAGGGGGACCCCCAGGACCCCCTCTTTGAGGGGCTGGCGCTGATCCTGAGGCAGACCGAGGGCCTCCTGGCCCGGTCCGGCGTCACGCCGGTGGAGGCGGCCGAGGGGGCGCCCTTCGACCCCTTCTTCCACGAGGCCCTCAGTACCCAGCCCTCGCCGACCGTGGACCGGCCCGTCATCGGGAAGGTGCTCCAGGCCGGCTACTTCCTCAACAGCCGGCTCCTGCGGCCGGCCCTGGTCATGGCCCTGATTCCGGCCGCAAAGGACGAACAGAATGAACAAGATCCTGGGCATTGATCTGGGCACCACCAACTCCTGCGCGGCCATCGTCGAAATGGGCCAGCCGCGGGTCATCCCCAACCGCGAGGGGAGCCGCACCATGCCCTCCATCGTCGCCTTCACCCCGGATGGGGACCGGCTCGTGGGCAACATCGCCAAGAGGCAGATGATCACCAACCCCACCAACACCATCGTGGGGGTCAAGCGCCTCATCGGCCGCAAGTTCTCTTCCCCGGAGATCCAGAACACCCAGAAGCTCCTCAGCTACACCCTCCTCCCCGCGGACAACGACGACATCCGCGTCCGGGCGGCCAATAAAACCCTCAGCCCGGAGGAGATTTCCGGCCTGGTCCTGGGGGAGATCAAGGCCTTCGCCGAGGACTACCTGGGGGAGGAGATCGGACAGGCCATCATCACGGTCCCCGCCCATTTCAACGACAGCCAGCGCCAGGCCACCAANNATCATCAACGAGCCCACCGCCGCCTCGCTCGCCTACGGCCTGGACAAGAAGGGCGTCCACACCGTGGCCATCTACGACCTCGGCGGGGGCACCTTCGACATCTCCATCCTGCAGGTCGGCGAGGGGGTCTTCGAGGTCAAATCCACCTCGGGGGACACCTTCCTCGGGGGGGAGGACTTCGACAACACCCTGGCGCAGTGGCTCCTGGAGGAGTTCTTCAAGGAGACCAAGGTGGACATCGCGCGGGACCTCATGGCCCTCCAGCGCATCCGGGAGGCCGCCGAGAAGGCCAAGTGCGAGCTTTCCTTCAACGAGTCCGCCGATATCTCCCTCCCCTTCCTGGCCATGGACGGCGCCACCCCCCTCCATCTGACGCGCTCCATCACGCGGCCGTTCTTCGAGGACCTGGTGGAGCACCTGGTCCAGCGGACCCAGCACCCGTGCCGCGACGCCCTCGACATGGCGGGCATGAATCCCGAGCAGGTGGACGTGGTCCTCCTGGTCGGCGGCCAGACCCGCACCCCGCGCGTCCAGCGCTTCGTCGAGGAGTTCTTCCGCAAGACCCCGTCGAGGGAGATCAACCCGGACGAAGTGGTGGCCATCGGCGCGGCCCTCCAGGGGGGCGTCCTGCAGGGCGAGGTCAAGGACATCGTCCTCCTCGACGTCACCCCCCTGAGCATGGGCCTCGAGACGCGGGGGGGCATCTACACCCGCATCATCCCCCGCAACACCACCATTCCGACCAAGCGGAGCCAGATCTTCACCACCGTCGCGGACAACCAGTCGGTGGTCGAAATCCACATCCTGCAGGGGGAACGGGAGATGGCCAAGGACAACAAATCGCTCGGCAAGTTCACCCTCGTCGGCATCCCGTCGGCCCCCCGCGGGGTCCCCCAGATTGACGTCAACTTCGCCATCGACGCCAACGGCATCGTCCAGGTCTCCGCCCGCGACCTCGCCACGGGGCTCGAGCAGTCGGTCCAGGTCAATCCCGCCTCGGGCCTCTCCAAGGACGAGATCGACTCCATCATCAAGGAGGGCGAGTCCCACGCCAAGGAGGACTCCCTGAGGCGCGAGGTGCGGGAACTGCAGAACAGGGTGGAGGGGATGTTCTACTCCAACCAGAAGGTGTTCCAGGAGTTCTCCTCCCTCCTCTCGGCCGACGACCGCGACAAGACCGGCGCCATGCTGAAGGAGGTCCAGGTCCAGATGCAATCCTCCTCCAAGACCGAATTGAACGAGGCCGTCACCAATCTCCGTGTGGTCTCCCAGATCCTCACCTCCGTCATGCTTTACAAACCCGGCGCCGGGATCGGCGGGGGAGCGGGTGACCCGAAGTAAGGACTACTACGCCGCCCTCGGCGTGGGACGCGACGCCTCGCCGGAGGAGATTAAAAAGGCCTACCGCCAGGCGGCCCTGAAACACCACCCCGACCGCAACCCCGGGGACAGGGAGGCCGAGGAGAAGTTCAAGGCCGCGGCCGAGGCCTACGCCGTCCTTTCCGACCCCGGCAAGCGCGAACGCTACGACCGCTTCGGAACGGTCGGGGGGCCCGGCGAGGAGTTCTCCGGGTTCGACCCCACCGTCTTCTCCCCCTTCCAGGACATCCTGGGAGACCTCTTCGGGTTCGGCGACCTCTTCGGGCGCGGGCGCGGCGGCTCGCGCGCGGCCCGGGGCAACGACCTGCGCTACGACCTGGACCTGGCCTTCCGCGACGCGGTGCACGGAACGCAGAGGGCCATCCAGGTCCCGCGCCTGGAAACCTGCCTCCATTGCGGAGGGACCGGGCACCCGCCCGGCAGCCGGCCGGAGGCCTGCTCCGCGTGCAAGGGACGCGGCGAGATCCTCTACCGGCAGGGCTTCCTCTCCATCGCCCGCGCCTGCCCCCAGTGCGGCGGGGCCGGGCGGATCCACAAGGACCTCTGCGCCAAGTGCCAGGGGCGCAAGCGCCTGGAAAAGACCAAATCGCTCGACCTCAACATCCCCCCGGGGGTGGCCGACGGGACCACCCTGCGCCTCTCCGGCGAGGGGGAGGGCGGCGTCCACGGAGGGCCGCCCGGGGACCTCTATGTGGTCCTCCGCGTGGCGGAAGATGAGATCTTCCGCCGCCAGGGCGACGACCTCCACCTGGAGGTGGACCTCCCCATGGCGCTGGCCGCCCTCGGGACCACCGTGCAGATCCCCACGATCGAGGGGTCCGAGGACCTCGACATTCCCCCCGGCGTCCAGCCCGCGGAGGTGATCCGCCTCAAAGGCAAGGGCGTTCCGCACCTCAAAGGCGCGGGCCGGGGCGATCTGTTCATCCATGTCAAGGTGGCCGTCCCCAAGCGCCTCTCCAAGGAACAGAAGCGCCTCCTGGAAGAGTTCCAGAAGACGCTGAAAGAGCCCAAGGACTTCATCGGAAAGGTGCGGGACCTGTTCAACTGAACGCCCAACGGCGCAAATGCGCAATAGCGCAAGTGCGCTCCCGAAAAAATGCAAGCCGGGGAAGAAGGATTAGTTCAGCGCGTGATTTTCGCCGCTACGCACTTGCGCATTTGCGCTACTACGCACTTGCGCATTTGCGCCGCTACGCTCTACGGTTCTATCTTGACCTTCAACTTGATCCGGAACTCGATGGCGGTGACGCCGGCCAGGTCCGCGGCCGAAAGGACGACCGGCACCACCACGTTCTTCACGAGGATGTCCTCCTCCCCCGGGGAGGAGACCGCCGACGGCGGCGCCTTGGGCGGCACGGCGCGGACGGGGGGCGGGACGAACCCCTTGGCCGCCTTCATCTGTTGCTCCAGTTTCTCCACCGCGAGGGGGGCGGGTTCCACCTCTATGTCCTCGGAGGGGGGCCCCAGGATCGGGGCGGGGGCCATGTCCTCGAAATCGCCCCGCCGGTCCGCCGGGGCCGGAGAGAGGGACTCGAACGGCGCCGGCTCCGGCGGAGGGGGGGCGGGGAAATCCTCGAACGGAAGGGAATCCTCCGCCATGCTCACGTTCACGCCGGCGGGCGTGGAGCGCGGGCCGGGAGGGGCCGGTTCCATCTTCGCCGGCTCAGGGGCGAATGGCTTGGGTTCCCCGGCCGGGGGGGCGGCCGCTTCCTCGAACGGCGCCGGGGCGCTCACTTCCCGGAGCGCCGAATCGTCCACGGCGGCGAAGGGTTCGGGGGGGGCCGGGGGAACGGCCGGCAGGTCGGCGGGGGGGGCCGTCAGGTCATCAAAGGGGGCGCCGCTCCCGGTGGCGGTGGTCGGAACGGGGGGCGAAATCTCCTGGAATTCGAACTCCTCCCCGTCGAAGGCGAAGCTCTCCCTTCCGGCGGGCTCTTCCTTCTCCCAGAGGGACTCCAGTTGGTCCTTTTCGTTGCCCATGAGCGATCCTCCCCCCTTTCGGTGGTCCTGTTGTTCGGCCTGCGGGATGAGCACGATGTCCTTTTCGCTGATGTCCTCGCCCGGCGCGACCCCGTACTGCCGGGCCAGGCGCTTGAGGACGACCTTGGTGAGCGCCTTGAGGGTGGCCTCCACGTTGTAACCCGTGGTGGCGATGGCCTCGAACCACGGGACCTGGTATTCGTTGAGGCGGCCGTTCAGCTCCTCCACCGGGAGGACGTCGGGCAGGTCCCGCTTGTTGTATTGCAGCACATGAGGGAAATCATCCAGGGCCGTCCCCTGGGTCCGGAGATTGTCCTTGAGGTTGGCCCAGGATTCCAGGTTGGCGTCGAGGGCGAAGTCCTGGGAGTCGGCCACGAAAACGACCCCGTCGGCCCCCTTGAGGACGAGCTGGCGGGTGGTGTTGTAATAGACCTGGCCGGGGACGGTGTAGAGCTGGAGGCGGGCCTTCATCCCCTTGATGGTCCCGAGGTCGAGGGGGAGGAAATCGAAGAAAAGGGTCCGGTCCTGGTTGGTGGCCAGGGAGATCATCTTGCTCTTGGAATTGGAGGGGAGCGAATCGTAGACGAACTTCAAGTTGGTCGTCTTCCCGCACAGGCCGGGCCCGTAGAAAACGACCTTGGTGGTGACCTCCTTGGTGCCGTAGTTGAAGAGAACCATCGCCTCATTATCCTACCATAAAGCCCCTTCCTGCGCCACGCCTGAGGGCGGAGGTCAAATCCCGGCCATGCCGGAAAAGGCGGACGCCCCGGCGATCAGAAGGAACGCCAGAACGAGAAGGGCGTAGAAGCCCAGCAGGGCGATGAAGGCGATGCCCACGAACTTCCAGAAGGACTTCTGGGCCCGCAAGGCCGATTCCATCCCCCCCACGGGGTCGGCGCCCAGCATCGCCCGGATGCCCGCGGCGTAGCGCCAGAGGAAGAGGGACGGAAAGAGGTACAGGACCCCGAAGGCCAGGTACAGCGCCCCCAGACCCAAACCCATCGCCGCCCCCATCCCGCCCAATTCGCCTCCGGCGGATCCCGCCAGGGCCCCGGCAAACCCCATCACGGCCGCCACGCCGAGGCCTCCCACGATCATCAGTCCCGCGCCGATGAATCCCACGATGGCCAAAAAAAGCACCCAGGGCCGCGTCTGGCCCAAAGCCAGGACCATGGCGGGCGTGACCGGATGCATCGGCGGTTCGGACGGGGCGAGGGAAGCCGGGTCGGCGGCTGGGTTCATCGGGCAACCTCCGGGACGGGAATGCCTCATTCTATCATTCCTTTCAGGAGACGCCCTCCCCCTGCGAAAAACGATGACCTTGCGGATTGAATCCATTGGATTTAGTTTCTCATCTTCTTGACCTCGCCCGGACTTTGCGCTATGATTTTACGAACCTCAAGTCCACCACACTTAAAAGGAGGGATCCATTCCATGAAGATCCTGCCGCCGTTCGTCAACGAGCCGATGACCGACTTCTCCGACCCGAAGAACCGCGCCGCCCAGGAGGCGGCCATCGCCGCCGTCCTCAAGACCCGCGGGACCGAATACCCGCTGGTCATCGGCGGCAAGCGCATCAAGGCCAGGGAGACCTTCGCCTCCACCAACCCGTCGCGCCCCTCCGAAGTGCTGGGTTATTTCCAGAAGGCCGACGCCAAACTGGCCGAGAAGGCCATGGAGGCGGCCTCCGCCGCTTTCGAGACCTGGAAGTTCTTCTCCGCCAAGGAGCGGGCCATCTTCCTCATGCGCGTCGCCTCCATCATGCGCCGGAAGAAGTTCCATATCAACGCGTGGATGGTCCTCGAGATCGGCAAGAACTGGGCCGAGGCCGACGGCGACACCGCCGAGGCCATCGACTTCTGCGAGTTCTACGCCCGCGAAATGCTGCGTCTGGCCGAGCACCAGGAGCTGGTCACCCTCCCCGGGCAGGCCCTGGAATTGAAGTACATCCCCCTGGGCGTGGGCGTGGTCATCCCCCCGTGGAACTTCCCCTGCGCCATCCTCACCGGGATGACCTGCGCCGCCGCCGTCACCGGCAACACCGTGGTCCTCAAGCCCGCCTCCGACACTCCCGGCATCGCCTGGGCCGTCTTCGAATGTCTCGAAGAGGCCGGCCTGCCCCCCGGGGTGGTCAACTTCCTCTCCGGCCCCGGCTCCATCGCCGGCGAGACCCTGGTCAAGCACCCCAAAACCCGGTTCATCTCCTTCACCGGCTCCAAAGAGGTGGGCCTCCGCATCTTCGAGAACGCCGCCAAGACCGCCCCGGGGCAGATCTGGCTCAAGCGCACCGTCCTGGAGATGGGGGGCAAGGACTTCATGATCATCGACGACGAGGCCGACCTCGACATCGCCGTCCCGGCCGTCTACGCCGCGGCGTGGGGGTTCCAGGGGCAGAAGTGCTCCGCCTGCTCCCGCCTCATCCTCCACCACAAGATCCACGACGAGTTCCTCTCCCGCTTCATCCCCATGGTCAAAAAGATGGCCATCGGCGACCCCGCCAAGGCCGGCACCTACCTCGGGCCCGTGGCCAACAAGTCGTCCTTCGAATCCATCCTCAACTACATCGAGAAGGGGAAGGCCGAGGGCGGCAAACTGCTGGCCGGCGGCAAGAAGTGGGGCAAGGAGGGCTACTTCATCGAGCCCACCGTCTTCTCCGAGTGCAAGGCCAACCATTCCATCGTCAGGGAAGAGATCTTCGGCCCCGTCCTGGCGGTCGTCAAGGCCCGCAATTTCGAGGACTCCATCCGGCTGGCCAACGACACCGAGTTCGGCCTCACCGGCGCCCTCATCACCCGCAACCGGGCCAAGATCCTGGAGGGGAAGAAGAAACTCCACTGCGGCAACCTCTACATCAACCGCAAGTGCACCGGCGCCCTCGTGGGCGTCCACCCCTTCGGCGGGTTCAACATGTCCGGCACCGATTCCAAGGCCGGCGGCCGCGACTACCTGCTCCTCTTCACCCAGGGCAAGTCAATAAGCGAAGCGTATTGACGGCCGAAAGCCGGAACGCCAGAAGGCCGGAAGGCAGAAGGCGAAGAAGCCGTACAGCGTATCGCGTACTGCGAACGGGCGGGGGGACTTGAAACTTGAAACCTGGAACTTGAAGCGCCAGGCAGAGGATACGCAATGTAATGCCGAGGCAGGAGGCATCATGCACAGGAAGGAATTCGAAGACACCATCAACGGCTGGCTGAGGCCGGAGGCGTTCTCCGATGCGGCCATCAACGGCTTGCAGGTGGAGGGGCGGGAGGAACTGCGGAAGGTCGCCACCGGCGTCTCCGCCTGCGCCGCGCTGTTCCGTGAGGCCCTGGCCTGGGGCGCGGACGCCGTGGCCGTCCACCACGGCCTCCTGTGGAAGGGGATGGACCTGGACATCCGGCTCGCCCACCGCGAACGGCTCAAGCTCCTCCTGGCCAACGACCTCAATCTCTTCGCGTGGCACCTGCCGCTGGACGCCCACCCCGAATTGGGGAACAACGCGCAGATCGCGAAGAAGCTGGGCCTCGGCGATGTCCAGCCCTTCGGTGAATACCACGGCACCCTCATCGGGATGAAGGGGATGCTCGATGCCCCCGTGGCCGACCTCCTCGGCCGCGTCCGCGCCCTGGTGGGCGACCCCCTCATCCACGTCCCCGGCGGCCCGGAAGTGGTGCGAAGCGTCGGCATCGTCAGCGGCGGGGCGCAGAGGGAGTTCACCCAGGCCCCCGACGCGGGGTTGGACGCCTATGTCACCGGCGAGATCAGCGAGTACAATGTCGAACTCGCGGCCGAATTGAAATGCCACTTCATCGCGGCCGGCCACTACCGCACTGAACGCTTCGGCATCCGGGCGCTGACGGAGAAGATCAATTCGGATCTAAAGGTGGAGGCGAGGTTTTTCGACCTGCCGCATCCGTATTGACGGGCCGGCGGTGCCGCCCGTCAAGGCTGAAGGCTGAAGGCCTAAGGCGGGAAGGCTCCCCCACCCTGCCGGCAGCTCGTAGCTCGCAGCTTGGGCAAAACGCTGCTTTATTGGTCCGCTTGATGCCCGCCGCGTCAGAACCACCACCAGCGTTTGCCGATCCAATGCCAGAACTCATCTCCCGCCTTCGCGGCGCCACAACCAAACAGAAGAACCGAAGCCAGACATATGACCAGAAACACCGTCAACGAGGAATCAACGTCATGAAACTGAACCGCACTTCCAATCCCGATCACAGCGCCGAAGAAGGCGCCGCAGCCGAACCTTACGGCATGGGCAGTCTTATCCGACCTGAGCGGGTTATTCATCTCTCTCCGAGCAACCGTCTTCCGGCTACCGGCCGGCCGGCCGGAGGGCTTCCAGCTCCTCCCGCATCTGTTCCCGGTCTTTCGCCATTTCCGGCGCCCCTTTCAGGTCCTCGCTTCGGAGGGACTGCTCCAGGGCGGAGCGGGCGCATTCGATGCTCCCCTGCTGGTAGAACGCCTTGGCCAGGAGGTAGTAGGGGTGGTAGTCGGTGAACCACATGCCGTAGACGCGGCTTTTGGCCTCCGGCTTGGCCTTCTTGTCGAGGGCGCGGTAGAGGTGCCGGACGCCGGCGTCGTACATCCCCTCCCGGATGAAGGCCCGGGACGCCTCGTAATCGTAATGCCATGGATGGAGGGTCCGGTCGGCCTGTTCGGGCAGGCCGCACCGTTTTCGCACATCCGTGAGGATGCGCTCCTGCTGCTCCCGGGCCGCGGGGACCGGAGCGGGGGCGCCCAGGCAGGCCTCGGCGCTCTCCCGGACGGCGCGCCCCGCCTCCCCCGTCGATTCCTCCGCTTTCAGGGCGTCGTCGAGGTATTTCCCGGCCATCTCCCGGTCCCCCATCCGGCACAGGCACTCGGCCAGCATGAGGCGGGGCAGGTACTCCACCGTCGTGACGGCGTCGGCCTTGACGGCGATGCCGCCCTCGGGGTTCGCCCGCAGGGCCTCCAGGAAGTAGTAGGCGGCCTGGGCCCAGCGGCCCGCCGCCCGCTCGTCCACCCCCTTGCGGTAGGTCTCCAACCAGCCCGACTCCCCGGCCCCAAAGGCGGCTCCCGCCAGCGACAGGAGGATAAAGAAAGCGGGGGCGCGGCGAACCGCGCCCCCGCCGGATGACTGAGCGGTCATCAGAACCGGACGATGGCCGAGAGCATGATCCGGTCGAGGGTGCTGTCGAAAGAACCGTAATAGGAGGCCGTGTAGCTCCCCAGGTCGGGGTCCCAATCGTCCCAGGTCCCCTGCTGGCTTTCGGTGTCGGCCTTGGTGTGGACATAGGCGATGTCGAACTGGAAGTTCTTGTAGGCGAACCCCGTTCCCAGGGTGTAGCCCGTGGACTCGGGCTGTTCGCCGCCCCAGAAGTAGGAGGCGATCTGGTCCTCCTGGAAGTAGCCGGCGCGGAAGGGGATCACGGCGTTGTTGGCCAGGACGAGAGCGTACTCGAACCCCAGGCGGATGGAGGTGACATCGAACTGGCGGTCGAAATAGAGGTACGGGAACGTGGTGTCCTCGTACAGGGGATCGTCCCAGTCCACCTTGCCCTCCGACCAGGAGCGCTCGGAGTAGTCGAGGGCCAGGGTGATGGCGGAGGTGGGGCGCCAGGCCACGCCGAGGCCCCAGCCGGAAGGCCATTCGACGGTGGCGGCATAGGGATCGTCGCCGAAGTAATAGTCGGCGTCGGCTTCGAAGCCGCTGTGATAGACCCCTCCGAGGGCGAAGGTGTCGGTGATCTTCCACAGGAAACCGAGGTCGAAGTAGAGGTCGTTGAATTCATACCCCTGCGATTCCCGCCAGGCGCCGGCGTCCGTGCCGCCGCTGGAGTTCTGGTAGCGATAGCTGATGTCCCGGTTCAGCGTTACGTCGGCCACCAGATAGTTGATGGAGATCCCCAAATGGAACTTGGGGCTGAGGTCGGAGGCCACGCTGAGGGTGTAGGCGTCGATGCCTCCGCTGAATTTGCTTTCCACGCTCCAGGCCTCCGTCTCGGTGTAGAGGGGCGTGCCCTGGGCGTTGGACCATTCCCGATAATAGGTGTAGTCGTTGTCCACATTGGGGAAATTGGAGAGGCGGCCGTAGGAGAACTGCGTCACCAGGAAGCGGTTCCCCATCTCGAACGGGTAGAGGAACGAGGCGAAGGAGAGGGCGTCGTAGTCCAGATCGGCCTTGTCGTCCAGGTCCTCATAGGTATAGGAGAGGCCGGCGTCATGGAAGATGTAGCTGCCTTCGTCACGGTATTCCACTTCTCCCGTGTAGGTGTCGTACACCAGGGACGCCTCGGGCCGGGTGAGCTGGGCCAGACCGGCGGGGTTCCATGAGGCGGCGGTGGCGTCGTCGGCGATGGCGGTGAAGGCGCCCCCCATCCCCATGGCCCGGGCCCCGGCGCCCATGATATTGAAGGCGCCGCGGTTGACGCTCTGGGCCGACAGCAGTCCGGCCAGGCACACGAATACCACGGTCAATAGCAGGATTTTCTTCATGTCAACCTCCTTGGGATTTCGATGCACCATTGAATGAATTATAGCATAGGAGCAGGGGTCAATCGGGACACTCCACGCCCGCCTCCGCGAACCCCTTCCGGCGGAGGCGGCAGGAGTCGCAGAAGCCGCAGGGGCGGCCGTCCGGCGCGGGGTCGTAGCAGGACCAGGTGAGGGCAAAATCGAGCCCCAGATCGCGCCCCAGAAGGACGATCTGACGCTTGTCCTGGTCCAAAAGCGGCGCCTCCACCCGCACGACCCGCCCCTCCGCCCCCGCCTTCGTGCCCCGTTCGAGGACGGCCCTGAAGGCCTCGATGAACCCCGCCCTGCAGTCGGGGTAACCGGAGTAGTCCACGGCGTTGACGCCGATCCAGATCTCGTCCATCCCCCTCCCCTCCGCCACGGCGGCCGCCATGGAGAGGAAGACCAGGTTGCGCGCCGGGACATAGGTGGCGGGGATGGAGCGGTCCGGCGGGCGGCGGCGCGGAACGGCGACGGCCGGGTCCGTCAGGGCCGACCCCGGGAAAAGCCCCGCCGGCAGGTCCAGGACGAGATGCTCCTCCACGGCGAGGGCGCCGCCGAGGGCCCGGGCCCTCTCCACCTCCACGGCGTGGCGCTGGCCGTAGGCGAAGGTGAGGGCCGACACCCCCCGCCCCCGGCGCCGGGCGAGGAGGGCGCAGACGGCGGAGTCGAGGCCGCCGGAGAGGAGGACCAGGGCGCGGGGGCGGGAGGCGGAAGGCGGAGCGGTCATCGCTCGATGGCGTATTTCTTCCGCTTCTCGATCAGCGTCTTCCGGCTGATGCCGAGGATGCGGGCGGCGCGGGTGTTGTTCCCGCGGGTGAACACCAGGATCTCGCGGATGTACGCCCCCTCCAGCCGTTCGAGGTCCCACTTCTGCGCAAAGGCCGCCTGGACCAGGTCCTCCTCCAGGAAGGCGTCCGAGGGGAGGTGCTCGGGCTGGAGCCGCCGGTCGTCGCAGACGATGACGGCCCGCTCCAGGACGTTGTGCAGTTCCCGCAGGTTGCCCCGCCAGGGGTAGCGCATCAGGATGGTGTGGGTCTCCTGGGCGATGGCGCGCACCGGCTTGCGGTACTGCTGGGCCAGTTCGCGCACCATCCGGAGGCTCAGGAGGGGGAGGTCCTCCCGCCGCTCCCGCAGGGGGGGGAGGACGAAGGTCATGATGTTGATGCGGTAAAACAGGTCCTTGCGGAAGAAGCCCTCCCGGACGAGGGCCTGCAAATCCAGGTTGGAGGAACAGAGGATGCGGGAGTCCAGCCGGATCGGCACGTGCCCTCCGAGACGGGTGAACTCCTTCTCCTCGATGACCCGCAGGAGCTTGGCCTGCATGGGGAGCGGGAGGGAACCCACCTCGTCCAGGTAGAGGGTCCCGCCCTCGGCGGCCTCCACCTTCCCCGGCTTGGCTTCCTTCGCATCGGTGAAGGCCCCCTTTTCGAACCCGAACAATTCGCTCTCGAAGAGGTCGCCGGGGAGGTTGGCGCAGTCGATCTTGACGAAGGGCCGCTCCCGGCGATGCCCCAGGGCGTGGATGGCTTCGGCCATTCTCCCCTTTCCGACGCCGCTTTCGCCCAGGAGGAGGACCGTCACATCCAGCCTCAGCACCGCCTGGACCTGCTTCAGGAGGGCCTTGAAGGACGGGTTGTGCGTGGGGAAGCGCCGGAAAAGGTCAGCGGTCCTCGAAACCCGCGCCGGCATCGGCGGCATCCCCCCAGAAGGTCTCCAGGGCGTAGTACTCGCGCGCCTGGGGTTGAAAAATATGCACCACCACGTCCAAATAATCCATCAGGATCCAGGTGCCGGGCTGCTGTCCCTCGATGGAGAGGGGGAGGACCCGTTCCCCCTTGAGGGCCTCGTGGATGGCGTCGCCGATGGCCTTCGCCTGCCGCGCGTTGGCGGCGGTGCAGAGGACGAAGTAGTCGCTGACGGCGGACACCTCCCGCAGGTCGAGGACCTTCACGGCCTCGCCCTTTTTTTCGTCCATGCAGGCGCGGATGCGCCGGACCAACGATCGTGCGTCGATGTCAGACCTCCCGGTAAAGCTGGTGGATCCTGATGTATTGTACCGCGGCGGCGGGCATCCAGCCGCGCGGGATCCGTCCGGCGGCGAGGGCTTCGCGGAGAAGCGTGGACGACGTCCCGACCCTGGGATGGACGAAGGGGAGGACCCGGCGGCCCCATTCCCGCGCGAGGAAAGGGGGGAGGGCCTCGCGATGCGCCTCCGCCCCCGGACGCGCCAGGACGATGAGGCGGGCCAGGTCCAGGATCCGTTCCGGCTCCCGCCAGGTGTGGAACTGGAGGAGCGAGTCGGACCCGAGGATGAGATACAGTTCGCCCTCGAGGATGGAACGGAAGTGGGCGAGCGTCTCCACCGTGGCGGTCCCCGGCCGGTGGAGTTCGTACGGGGAGAGGACCAGCCCGGGATGGGGGGCGAGGCACCGGGCCAGGCAGGCGAACCGGTGGAAGGGGTCCTCGAAGCGCCGCCCCGTCTTGTGGGGCGGCCGGGCGGCGGGAAGATAGACGACCCGGTCCAGGCGGAACCGGCGCCGGGCCGCGGCCACCGGGCGGATGTGCCCCCAGTGGACGGGGTTGAAACTTCCGCCGAAAAGGGCCGTCCGGCTCACCGGGTCAGCGCCCATAGGACCTCCTTCAATTTCCGGATCCCCTCGCCGCTGACGGCGGAGACGGCCAGGAACCGCAGGCGCTTCCGGCGCGCCCCGGCCTTTACCGTCGCCACTGCCCCCTCCGCCGGACCGGCGTCGCCCTTGGTGGCCACCACCAGGCGCACCTTCTTCGCCAGAGCGGGAGCATACTCCTTCAGCTCCTGCTCCAGGGTCTCCATGGCCCGATCGAGGTCCTCCGTGAAGGGGTCCACCAGGTGAACGAGACAGCGGCAGCGCTCCGCGTGGCGGAGGAACTGCAGACCCAGCCCCTGCCCCAGGTGGGCCCCTTCGATGAGGCCGGGGATCTCGGCCGCCACGAGGGTACGGCCGTCCCCGCAATCCACCACCCCGAGATAGGGCTTGAGGGTGGTGAAGGGATAGGGGGCGATCTTGGGCCGCGCCGCGGAGAGGGCGGAGAGGAGTGTGGACTTCCCGGCGTTGGGGAGCCCCACGAACCCCACGTCGGAGATGAGCTTCAACTCCAGCCGGAGGGTTCGGGCCTCCCCCTCTTCTCCGGGTCGGGCGAACCGCGGGGACCGGTTGACGGAGCTCTTGAAGGAGGCGTTCCCCCTCCCGCCCCTGCCCCCTTTCGCCACCACGAGCGTCTGTCCCTCCCCCGTCAGGTCTCCCAGGCACTCCCCCGATTCCGCGTCATAGGCCAGGGTCCCCAGGGGCACTTCCAAGGTCAGATTCCCCCCCCGGGCCCCGCTCCTCAGGGAGCCCTCCCCGGGCGCCCCCTTTCCCGCCCGCTGGTGGGGGTACTTCTGGAAATGGAAGAGGGTGTTGTAGCGCGAGGTGGCTTTCAAGATGACGGAGCCGCCGTCCCCCCCGTTCCCCCCCGAAGGGCCTCCCCGGGGGACGAACTTCTCCCGCCGGAAGGCGACGCAGCCGTTCCCGCCGCGCCCCGCCTCGATGTGGATGACGGCCTGGTCGACGAAGACGATCTCCTGCATCGCCTACCCCCGCTTCCACTGCCGGTCGAGCAGCGCCTTCACTTCCCCCCCCAGCTCCCCGGGGCCGTAGATCCGGAACTGGTTGATCCGCTTGAGGTGGGCGATGAACGAGGAGACCCGTTCCACCTCGGCGGCCCCCCCCGCGTCGTCGGCCACCAGGATGCCCGACTGGGCGAACCGGTGGGGGTCCTTGGAGGCCAGGGAGACGAAGAAGGGCCAGTCGGGATGCTCCGCCCGGATGGCCTCCACCAGCCCGGCGAACCTGCTCTCCTGCTCCCGGCCCAGCGCCTCCTCCGTCTCGTAGAGGAGCGGGTAGTGGCGGCGGAAGAGGACCGCCTGGGCGTCCGCGTGGTCCCCGTGGGTCTTGAGGAGGGTGTAGACCCACACGTCGTCCTGCTCCAAAAACCCCTCGACGCGGCGGTCCCACCGCAGACCGAGCGATTCGAAAAAGCGCCGCAGGTGGAGTTCCAGGACCTTGGAGGTGACGTTGAAATAGACCTGCGCGAACATGTAATAGCGCGCCAGGACGAAGGCCTCCAGCGCGTGGATGCCGCTTTCGTGCACCCCCAGGCGGGGTCCGCGGTCCGTCCGGATGAGGACCGCCGTGTAGAGGAGCCGCTCCAGGTCGAAGGAGCCGTAGCGGACCCCGCAGAAGAGGGAGTCGCGCAGGAGATAGTCCATCTTGTCGATGTCCAGTTCCGAGGAAAGGACGGTGGAGAGGAACTCCAACCCCGGCCCCGGGGAGCCCGCCATCAGGTCGGTGACCTCCTCCGGGCCGATCCCCCAGCGCTTCCCCCCCTCCGCGATGATGCCGGACAGTTCGGTGTTGAGGACGATGGACCGCGCCATGGCCTCGTGCCCCGTCCCGGGCTCGAAGAGGTCCTCCAGGGCGTGGGAGAAGGGGGGGTGGCCGAGATCGTGGAGGAGGGCCGCCAGCCGCATCAGGCGGACGAGGCGTTCCTTCTCCTCCGTCGAGAGCCCGCTGGCCGGGGGCTGGATGAAGAGGCGCTCCAGCATCCGCTGGGCCAGGTGCATCACCCCGAGGGAGTGGGAGAACCGGGTGTGGGTGGCCCCCGGGAAGACCTGGTCCGTCAGCCCCAGCTGGCGGATGTGGCGCAGGCGCTGGAAGGCCCGGGTGTTGACGAGGGCGAACTCGATCTCGTTGAGGGTGATGTACCCGTGGATCGGGTCGCGGATGAGGACGGACTTCTCCATAGGGAGCGATTATAGCAAGGAGCGTGTAAAATAACCATTCCGCATGGTCTCCCTCCGCTCCCGCCCGCTGCGCTGGACCCTCTTCTTCGGCCTGTGCGCCTCCGCCCTCCTCTTCAACGCCGGGGGCCGGCCGTTGTCCGAACCGGACGAATTGCGCTACCTGGAGGTGGCGCGGGAGATGGAGGAGCGGGGCTCGTGGGTCCTGCCGCTTTACAATTACGAACTCTATCTCGAAAAGGGGCCGCTCTTCTTTTACCTGCTGGCCGGCGCCCAGCGCCTGACGGGAGATCCGTTCCGCGCCGCCCTCCTCCCCTCTCAGGTCTTTTCATTCCTCTCCCTGCTGGCCGCGTTCGCCCTGTTCGGACTCTGGGGATGGTCCGACCGCCGGACGGCCCTCTCGCTGGCCATGCTGACGGCCTCCGCCCTATTTTTCCTCCCCGCCCGGTACTGCCGGATGGATGCCGTCCTCGCCTTTTTCGTTCTCTCCGGATATTGGGCCCTCTTCCAGCGCCTTGAGCGGGGAGCGCGGTGGGCGCCGGCGGCGTTCGGCCTGGCGACAGGGCTGGCTCTTCTGACCAAGGGGCCGGTGGCCCTCCTGTGGCTGTGGCTCGTCCCGCTGGCCTGGTCGGCCTGGAACCGCGACCGTCGCGCGGCGGCATGCCTCTTCCACCCCTTCTCCCTGCTGGCCGCCCTCTTCCCCGTCCTGGCCTGGCTCCTCCCCGCCTGGGGCCGGCTGGGCGGCGGCCTCTGGGACGCGATCTTCATCCACCAGACCGGGGAGCGCCTCCTCTATGCCCGGACCCACCTCCACTCCTGCACCTATTACCTCATCGCCCTGCCGGCGGCCCTCCTCCCCGCGACCCCCTATTTCCTGCGCGGGCTGTTCCGTCGGCCTGGCGGGCGCCATGACGCTTTCCTCCTCTGGTGGGTCCTCCTCCCCCTGGGCCTCTTCTCGCTGATGAGCGGCAAGCTCATCCTGTATCTGCTCCCCCTCTTCCCGGCCGCGGCCGGACTGGCGGGAACGGCCCTGGACCGCTTTCTCGACGGCCCGCCTCACGCCGGCCGGTGGTGCCATCGCGTTGCGGCCCTGGTCCCGCTGGGGGCCGGGGTGATCGTGTGGATGGGACGCGGCGACCCCCGCTTCACCGATGTGCAGGGCCCCCTCCTCGCCTTCGCCGCCGCCTGCATGGCCGCAGGCCTGCTCCTGGCCGTATGGGCCTTCCGGCACCCCCGCTCCTTTGTTTGGGGGCTGTCGGCGGCCTCGGTCCTCCTCTACCTTTTCCCCTTCCAAGCGCTCCTCCGCGCGGGGCTCCCCCTCCAGACCACCCACGCCATCGCGCAAGAATATGCCCGGCTGGCTTCGGCCCAGGAGCGGGGCTGTTCCTATCGGGACCTGCGGCCCAGTTTCGTCTATCATCTGCGCAAACCGGTGGAGATGATCACGGAACCGAGGCGCCTTATCGAGCGCCTCGAGGCCGGAGACGCCGTCCTGGTCCGCGACCGCGTTCACGCCCTCCTCCCCCGCCGCGTCCGGGAGGCCACCGAGATTGTCGCGTCGCAGAAACTGACGCGGCGGAAGTTTTTCGTCATCAGGAAAAAAATATAGGGGTAGGGAGGGCCGGTTA
>DCUZ01000019.1:0-11687 GCA_002327305.1 Holophagales bacterium UBA2201
TGAAGAAGGCGGTCAACTGGGCGCTGAGACAGATCGGCAAGCGCAACCACGAATTGCACGGGCGCGCCATCGAGACGGCCACAACCATCCAGAAGCAGGATTCAAAGAGCGCCAAGTGGATCGCCCACGACGCCCTGCGGGAGTTGACAAGCATCGAGATGAAACGGCGGATGCGGAAGCCCCCGCCGGAGCCGTCGCCTCAGCGCCGGAGGCGCTGAGGAGTTTCAAGTTCAAAGTTTCAAGTTTCAAGTTCCCCCACCCAATACAACCGTAGGGGCACAGCATGCTGTGCCNNGTTTCTGCAGCGTCCCGACCTCGCGTCGGGACGGTCTTTGCCCCGAAGGGGGCGACCGCGGACCGGAACGCCTCTCGCGCATGAAGCGTGATAAAATAATTCCATGAAGATGCAGTTCGTGGAGAGCCCTTCGGCATGATGGTCAAGGATCCCGGCGAGTGGCTCCGCCAGGCGGAATATGATTATGAAACCGCCCAGGCCATGCACGCTTCCGGGCGCTATTTCTACGCCGTATTCATGTGTCATCTGGCGGTTGAAAAGGCATTGAAAGGCCTGGCGCAACGCCGCTCCGGCGAAATTCCCCCCAAGACGCACAACCTGATTTACCTTCTGAACCTTGGCGGCGCAGCGGCGCCCGAGACCGTCGGTCGGTTCCTGGTCACCCTCAATCAAGCCAGCATCGCCACCCGCTACCCTGAGGATCTGGCCCGGATGCAGACCGATTTCACCGCCGCGGTGGCCGCGGAAATCCTTCAACGCACACGGGAGGCCCTGGAATGGATCAAGCGGCAGTCATAGCGGCCATTCGACGGTTTCGCCGCGCCCTGGAGGCGAACCACATCACCGTGGAGCGGATGGTGCTGTTCGGGTCCCATGCCGAGGGGGCAGCGCGGGAGCAAAGCGACATTGATGTCGCCGTGATCTCCGGGGATTTCAGCGCGCAGGGCTTTTGGGAGCGTATCCGGCTCCTCTCCGACGCGATCTATGAAGTGGGCCTCCCCATCGAGGCCGTGGCCCTCTCCCCGGAGGAGTGGGAACGGGCCGACCGTCCCATCGTCGTCTTCGCCCGCAAGGGGATGGAGATCAACTGATCCCAACCCCCGCCCGCCCGGCAGCTGGTAGCTCGCAGCCGGTAGTTGGGGCCCTACGCACATAAAGCTGTTTCAGGTTCCAGGTTTCAAGTTCCCCCGACCGGTTTAATTTTCGTAGGGGCACAGCATGCTGTGCCCTTTTGGGGGTGGGCATCAATTTGAATACTTAAGTCTCTTTGCCGGATTCCCCTTCAAGAGCACTTTCGATCTTTATCTTCCTCGAAGTATTCCAAATCCAAACTGGAATCATCATGCTAGCCAAGGATGCCGCGGCTGATGCCCGTTGGAGCAGGATATTGGGTGGACTATGGAGCACTCCATATAAGGTCAGACCATTAAGCAAAAAAATGCACAACATTGCAAATCCTAATAATTTAAATGCAGCATTGCTTCGTTCTCTTCTAGGAATGATCAGCGGCGTGGCTGCGGTAAAGAAGAATAACAGACCGCCCCAAAATGTGGTTCCAAGAATCGGCACAAGATAGATCAACTTCGCTGAGAAAATACTTCCCACGAACACACCCATCGTCAGCAACGAAATGATGAAAGATCCGAGATATATTTTATTACCCATGCCAGTGAATCGCTTGATGAACTTGGTCGAGGCAGGAATCCGGATGGGGTCAGAAATCCGGTCTTTAGCGTTGATGCTTTTATTTCTGCGCATCATGTGACGGATCCAGAATCACCGGCCTGGCAGAAATGGCATCGACAAGGTACGAATAAGTGCTTTCCGTATAGGAACCGTTGGCCATGGATCGAATGTACTTCACCTGGATTGACCCATGTTCGTCAGGATTCGCCAACTGCATCTTCACCTTACCGTACCCCTGGATATCAACCGTCCAATCCTGTCCTGTCAATGTCGTTGTCCATTGCATGCCGGACCGTTTTGTGACTCCTTCGTTCCCTATCTTGAATTCGACATGGTACGGTTGATGGTCAATGATCATTCCACCATTTCCCCAGAGATAGCTGTAGCCTTTCAGGTCCGCCCGCTTATAGGCATCCACAACGAATTCCATGTAGCGTGAAAAATGCTCGTCAAGTCGGGCATTGGAGGGAGGAAAGAACACTGGAAGAAATTGAAAATCCGGTTCGGGCACCGCTGCCCGAGCGCTTCTCATATGCCGGGAGCCAAGGATCACCATTCCTTCCCTTCCTTCAGCCCTCTCGCATGAGAGCATCATGATCATGTCACCCGAGGAAGCGCAATATCCCCCCTCCGTTCCCTTTGCGCATTCACACCGCAGCCTCTGTTCGTCGCAATGAATGGCCACCGTGCAATCCAGGGAGAATACCGGCCACGAAGCGAGTAAGAGGGAAGCAAACAGTACCAAATTCGCAGAACCGCTTCTATTCATGGTCCCTGCTCCGAACTCCCAACTCCGAACCCCGAACTCCGAACCTTGAACTTTGAACCTCACTCTGCACTATCGCCAACGCCTCCTTGAGCGGCAACCCCGCCACTTCCGCCAGCGCCTTGACCGCGTCGAATTCCGGTGTGACCTGCATCAGCTTTCCCTGATAATACGAACACTTCACCGGCACCTTGCCGAGGGAGGTCTCCACCTCCACCATTCTGCGCTCCATGGTGACGCGCCCGACGGGCTGGTAGCGCAGGCCGATGGTGGGGCTTTCGCGGAAAAAAGTATGCGCGATGGCGTCGAGCTTCTCAATCGGGCTGAGCACCTCCACCACCAGGCCGGGGCGGTTTTTCTTCATGGTCACGGCCGAGAAGGTGACATCCAGGGCGCCGGCCTTGAAAAACTTTTCCATCAGGTGCGCCGCCATCTGGCCGGTGAGGTCGTCCATGGTGGCCCGAACTTCATAAACCGCCTCCTCCTGAGGCCGGCTACCCAGCAGGACGCGCAAGGCGTTGGGGACTTGCATCCCCTTGCGCTGGCCGAACCCGACGCCAATCGTCTCAAGCACCATGGGCGGCGCCGCGGGCAGACTTCCGGCCAAACCCGACGCCAGGACCGCCCCCGTCGGCGTGGTCGCCTCCCCCGGTTCCCCACCGGCCAGGATCGTCATTCCCTTTAACAGCTCCGCCGTGGCGGGGGCGGGGACGGGAAGGACGCCGTGGAGACACCGGACGGTCCCGTTCCCCGTGGGGATGGGGCCGCAGGAGAGCGACCCCACGCCCAGCGTCTCAAGGGCGAGGACGGCCCCGGCCAGGTCCACAAATGTGTCCACGGCCGCCAGTTCGTGGAGGTGGGTCCTCTCAAATTCGACCCCGTGGACGGCCGCCTCGGCTTCGAAAAGGCGCCGGTACAGGAAGAGGATCCTCGTCTTCGCCCCCTCGGTGAACGGCGCCTTTGTGATGACCCGCTCGATCTCCGCGAAGGTAAGCCCCATGGGTTCGTCATAAAGCGGTTGGGGCTTCAAGCGTTTCCCGGAAAGAACGTCGTCGTGGACGGCTTCGAACTCCAACGGGACGGAACGCCCCAGTGCCGCGCCGAGGGCTTCGGCAAGTTCCTTGGGGTCGGCCCCGAGATCCACGAGGGCGCTCAAGAGCATGTCGCCGGCGATGCCGCCGACGGGATCCAGGTGCAGGTGCCTCACGCCACCCCTCCCCGTGACCGGAAGCCGAAAGCCGGAAGCCGGAAGGCAACGGCAAGAAGCACTCTCCTCCTCACCTCAGCGGCAATGAGATAAAACGACAACAGCGTCCTCACAATTTCCTCCGTTCCGCGAACGAGTACCACCCCTCCGTCCCCACGATGATGTGGTCCACGACCGACAATTGGAGGCGCGTGCCCAGGTCCTTCATCTTGGCGGTGAAGGCCTCGTCCTCGGCCGAGGGGGCGGGATCGCCCGAGGGGTGGGTGTGGAAGAGGATGATCTTGGCCGCCTTGCCCACGAGGGCGGGGCCGAAGATCTCGCGCGGCTCCACGGCGGCGTAGTTGGAGGTGCCGCGGTAGGGGACGTGCTCCCGGACGAGCCGGTTGCGCCCGTCGAGGAGGAGGACGCCGAGGACCTCCTGCCGCTCGTGGGCGTAGCGGCTCATCAGGTACTCCCCCGCGGCCTTCTGGTTATTAAGGAGATCCTTCTGCGGCCGCTGTGCGCCGCGCAAACGGCGCGCCAGCTCCGCGGCCGCGGCCAGCGTGGCGGCCCGGGCCGGCCCGATCCCCTTCACATTGCGGATCTCGTCGTAGGAGGACTCGACGAAGACCTCCTCAGGCAGTTGCTCCAGCACGGCCGAGGCGAGGTCGAGGGCCGAGGAGCCGCGCGCCCCGGTTCTTAAAAGAATGGCCAGCAGTTCGGCGGTGGAGAGGGCCCCGGCCCCGAACCGCTGGAGCCGTTCGCGCGGCCGGTCGGCCTCCGGCATCTGTTTGATTTTCACCTTGCACCCCCCGTCCGGTAAAAATGCCCCACCCCGTAGGGGCGACCCGTTGGGTCGCCCGCATCATTGGTCGGGCGAGGCACCGCCTCGCCCCTACAAAAACCCGCCACCAGGCCTGCGTCCTTCATCCCATCGCCTCCGCGAACTCCACCGCCTTCATCCTCAGCGACACCGTGGCGGCATCGGAAAACGCTGTGGGCTCGGGATTGATCTCCACCACGGCGGCCCCGGCCTCCAGCGCCACGCGGGGCAGGGAGGCGGCGGGATAGACAAGGGCGGAGGTGCCGATGACGAAGAAGAGATCGCACCCCTCCGCGGCGTCCCAGGAGGCCTGGAGGACCTCCGGATCGAGCATCTCGCCGAACCAGACGATGTGGGGCCGCACCTGGCCCCCGCAGGAACAACGGGGCGGCAGTTCGGGATAGGACAGCGATTCGTCGCGTGCCTGCCGCTCGCAGGCGAGGCAGCGCGTGACCCAGATGTTGCCGTGCAGTTCGAGGATGTTCTTGCTGCCGGCACGGCCGTGGAGGCCGTCCACATTCTGCGTGATCAGAGTGAAGTCCCCCCGCTCGGCCTCCCTGCGGTCGGCCTCCCACCGCGACAACAGATGATGGGCCTTATTGGGCTCCACCGCCCGTATCCCCTTCTTGCGCTCCAGGTACCACTCCCACACCAGGACCGGGTCGCGCAGGAAGGCCTCCATGCAGGCGATCTCCTCCGGCCGGTAATTGCGCCACAATCCCTGGGGGCCGCGAAAGGTGGGGACGCCGCTTTCGGCCGAGATCCCGGCGCCGGTCAGGACCGCCAGGCGCCGGGCCCCCGCCAGCAGCCGTTTAACCCGTTCCATGCCCGAAGTTTAGCACATTCTTCCCACCGCGCCGGCGCTGTGCTACCATGCAACGGATGAGCTCCCCTCCCGCTTCCGGCGTCGGACCGCGCAGGGTCCTTTTTCTCGGGGCAACGGTCCTGGCCGCGTTGGTGTCGCTGGCGCTGCAGATCACCGGCGCGGGCCAGCCGCCCCCCCCTCCGCCTCCGACCGATATCGCCGCCTTCGAACAGAGGATGGCTCCCCTGAGGGCGCTCGTCGGCGCCGGGGAAACCGTGGGCTACCGGACCGACCCCGGCCCCAGGAATGTCCGTTCGGTGAAGGAATACATGCTCACCCAATACTGTCTGGCCCCGGCTCGCGTTCTGGAAGGGACGGCCCCCGACCGGGTGGTGGGAAATTTCCACGACCTCCCCCCCCCCGAGGAGGAGATCGCCCGGGAAGGGTTCACCGTGGAGGCCGATTTCGGGAACGGGGTGTTCCTCTACCGGAGGGCCCGTTGACGGGGGCCCGTTTCCTCCTCGTCCTCCTCGCCGCGCTCCTTCCCCTGGTCCTGGGATGGCAAATGGTCTGCCTCCTGTTCCCTCTTTCCGGAAGGGCGACCCGCCTCCTCAAATGCTCGCTGGGCGGCACCATCGGTCTGGGTCTGGCCTCCCTGTCCTTTTGGGCCTGGCGGTCCGCCGGCGGATCATGGCCTCCCCCGTTCCTATTGGCCGAAACCGCGCTGTGGATCCTGGCCGTTCTGGCCTCGGCCATGGTCCTTAAGAAGCGCCACTCTCAGGAAACGCGGATTGAACCCTCCAGGGCCGCCCCCCGCCTTTTGGTGTGGACTTCATGGATGGCGCTTTTGGGCGGCGTCTGGCTTTTCGTCGCCAGGATGGCGGCTGAACCCCACGGTCGATGGGACGCCTGGGCCATGTGGAACCTCAAAGCCCGGTTCCTGGCCAGGGGCGAAGCCGGGTGGGACGCCCTGTTCGCCTCCTCCCCCGGCTGGAGCCATCCGGACTATCCTCTGTTCCTCCCCGCCACCGTGGCGCGCCTGTGGAATTACGCGGGGGGCGAATCATGGCTGGGGCCGGCGCTGACGGCCGGAGGGATGTTCCTGCTCCTTGCGGGACTTCTGGTCGGCGCCCTACGGGTCTTGAAGGGGCCCGTGGCGGCCGCTCTGGCGGTGCCCGGGTTGATGGGGACCTGGGGACTCGCGGACCGGGCCGCATGGCAGTACGCCGACCTGCCGCTCGCCCTGTTCATGACCGCCTCCCTGGCCTGCCTGGCCCTCCATCACCGCTTCGGCGGACGCGGCCCCCTGGTCCTGGCGGGGGCCGCCGCCGGCCTGGCCGCATGGACGAAAAACGAGGGCCTGTTGTTCGCCGCCCTCCTGGCATTTGCGTGGCTGGCGGCCGGGTGGTTCCGGAAGCGGCCGAAGGAGACGGCGTCCGAACTGCTGTGGATGGCGGCGGGCGCTCTCCTCCCCCTCGGCGCGGCGGCCGTCCTCAAGATCGGCGTCCCGGCCCCCAACGACCTCGTCGCCGCGTGGGCCGATCCCGCCGTTTGGGCGCGCCTGGCCGATCCGGCGCGCGCCGGCCTCATTGCCCGTTCCTTCTTCCTGGAGGGGCTGAAACTGGTCACCCCTGCCGCCCTGCTCGCCGCTTGGGGCCTGGGCGGGCTCAGAACGGACCCCCAAACGGCCCGGGCGGGGTTCTTCTGCCTGGGGGTGGCGGGACTCTGCCTTGCGGGCTACGCTGTGGTCTACCTGGCGACTCCGCACGATCTGGCCTGGCACCTCTCCACCTCTTCCTCGCGCCTCCTGACCGCCCTCTGGCCGGCGGGCCTGCTCGGCCTGGTCCTGGCCGTGGACATGGAGTGACCTCCATGGCCCGCGTCCATTCGACCCTTTGGCGGATCTTCCGCCAGGTCCTTCCGGCGGTCCTGCTGATCGCGCAGGCCTGCGCGAGGGAGGCGCCCCGGCCCATGGTGCCGCTGTGGGAGGCGGAGCGCACGTCCTTTCATCTGGGCGAGTCCTGGATCGAGGGGGTCAAGGTCGGCGCGGAACGCCCCCTCCCGGCGCGCCGGGGCGGCGCGCTCCGGTTCAAGGCCCTGGCCATGCCCGTCGCCGGCAGCGGGGTGCTGGAGTTGCGGACGGAGGGCGGATCGGAACGGGTCGCGGTCGAAGGGCCCACCCCGGTGGAATGGGACCTTTCCCTTCGCGGAAGGGCCTCCCTGGCCGCTCCGGAGGATGTGGTCTTGGTGGAACCGCGTTTTGTCGTCCCGGGACGCAAGGGCCGCCTCATCCTCATGGTCCTGGCCGACGCCCTGCGCCGCGACCACGCCTCCGCCGACGTCATGCCCGGGACCGCCCGATTCTTCCAGAGCGGCCATGTTTTTGAATGGGCGGTCAGCCCCGAAACCTGGACCCTGCCCGTGATGGCCTCCCTGTTCACGGGGAAACGCCCCTCCCTCCTGCGGGCCCCCGACGGAGGACTGATCACCCTGCCTCCGGGGGAGACGACCTTGGCGGAGACGCTGGCCGGGGAGGGGTTCTTCTGCGCGGGGGTGTGCTCCAACTACACGGTCAACCAGGAGAACGGGTACGCGCAGGGGTTCCGCCTCTTTGTCGTCCCGCGGGTGCTCGATCATGGCGCGGCACCTAATGCGGCGTGGGTCGGCGGCCATGGCGCCCGCGTCCTCGACGCCTTCGGGGACCTGGACCTTTTTCTCTACCTTCATTACATGGACCTCCACGAGCCGTACCGGAACCATGAAACCGGCGCCTGGGCGACCTCCTTCGGGCCTGAAGAACGCCCCGCCCCCGGTCGCGTGGCCGAGGCGATGGCGGCCTATGCCTCCAGCGCCCGCTACCTCGACCGCTCTTTGGCCCCCCTGCTGGAACGGGCCGGTCCGGGGGACACGGTGGTTCTTCTGGCGGACCACGGCGAGGAGTTCGGCGAACACGGGGCCTACCGCCACGGGCCGTCCCTGCATAACGAGACCGTCCGGGTTCCCCTCATGGTCCGCGACGGGACCGGGGCGGGGACTTGGTCTTATCCCGTCTCCACGCGCCTGGTGCACGGCTATCTGGCGCGGGGGGATCGGGCGCTTTGGGAACCGTCCGGGCCGGCGGTGTCGGAGACCTTCGCGCACGGCCCTCCGCGCATCGCGGCCTGCTTCCCCGATTTCAAGTTCACCGCCATGGCCCAGCCCATGCGGCCGCACGCCCCGGGAGACGCCCTGGAGCGGTGGGTGGCCGCCCGGATGCCCGCGCTGCGGTTTACCGAGCCCGAGGAGCGGGCCGCGATCCAACCTTCGGCGGAGCAGGCCGACGCGGCGGCGGCGGCCCTGGCGGAGCAGTTCCACCGCTTCCGCCGGGGCATCCATCTTCTGGTGAAAGGTCCGGGTCCGTTCATTTTGGAGGTGGAGGGGGTAGATCCCGACGGCTGGGTGTGGGGGGAACCGGGCGCGTGGAAAGCCCCGGAGGGAACACCGGTCCGCATCGAGATCATCCGGGCCGACCCGTTCCTCCTGGCGTTCCTCCCCGCCCGCCCGGGCCGCACCCCCTCGGTGCGCTCCATTCAGGGGCCTCCCCTCCTCCCCCTCACCGGCCGACTCCCCGCCCGGATCGGATCGGAAGGGATTTGGGCCTGGCTGGATCCGGGCCGCCCCGAAGCCGCCCTTCAGGGCATCGACGAGACCCTTCTCCGCCTCAAGGCGCTGGGGTACATCCAGTAGCGATACCCGGCTTCGCGCGACGCTCCGGCTCCCTGTCCCTGTTGTTGTATCCGACCCGGATTCCCCCCAACTTTTCCAGGCAAGGCCGCAGCGGGCCCCGTCGGCTGTGTTGGGTCCGTCGGTTTTCCCCCCTTATGACAGCCGGGCGAACGCCGGGAGGGAGAGCAGCCGTTCGGGCAGGGAGATCAGGAGGGCCTTGGCCGGGGAGGCGGGAAAGACCGTGAGGGCCTTGCAGGCTTCGATCGCCCTCGCGCGGGCCAGTTCGCGGGTTTCCACCAGGATGCCGTGGGTCCGCATCCGCTCGAGGATGTCGAACCGCCGCCGGGGGGCGTCCCCGAGCCAGTTCAGGAGCTCCTTCCGCTCCCGGCCCCTGACCCGCTTGAGCAGGAGGATGACGGGGAGCCCCAGCTTCCCCTCCTCCAGGTCGTGCATCACCGGCTTCCCGGCCTCCTCCTCGCGCGCGGCGAAGTCCTGCAGGTCGTCGAGGATCTGGAAGAAGACGCCGAACCGGAGGCCGAACCGGTGCAGGCGCCCATAGTGGCGCTTCTGCCCGGCGAGGAGGGCGGGGATGGCGGCGGCGGCGGCGAAAAGGTGGCCCGTCTTGTACTCGATGTGGGCCAGGTATTCGTCGAGGGTGACGCGGGGGTCCGAGGCGCGGGAAAGGCCCCAGATTTCCCCTTCGATCATCTTGAGGGTGGCCTCTGAGAGGGTGCGGATGATCGCCAGGTTCCCCCTATTCACCGCCAGGCGGATGGCCTGGGCGTACAGATAGTCCCCCACCAGGATGGACAGGCGGTTGCCCAGCTCGCGGTGGAGGGCGCGGTGGCCCCGCCGCAACTCGGCCTCGTCGATCACGTCGTCGTGGATGAGGGTGGAGGTGTGGAGCGCCTCCACCACCGCGGCATAGGTGAGGCGGTCCCTCCGCCGGTAGCCCAGCAGGTCGGCGCACGCGAGGAGAAGAAGGGGCCGCAGGCGCTTCCCCCCGGCGCCGGTGATGTACAGGGAGGCGGCCGCGACGGCCTCGGGACTGCTCTCCATCTCCTTCAGGAGCATCTCCTCCATGGCCTCGATCTGGACCTTCAGTTTGAGGCCGTAGGCGTCGAGGGTCCCGCCGGCCCGTGTCACGGCATGAGCTCCCGGGAGGCGTCGGCCTTGTGGCCCGTGAATGCGAGGGTGTTGCGGCTGCCGTCGGCCTGTTCGACGACCAGCCGCCGCGGCCAGCCCGTGCGCCGGTCCAGGGTGAGGACGAACGGCGGGTCGGTGGAGATCACCCGGGCCTCGCCGCCGCTCCCGGCGAGGACCCAGCCGACCGAATCGGGGACGCGGCCGTCGAGGAGGAAGGTGAAGGGGAGCATCTCAAGGGAATCGGCCTCCCAGGCCTGGAAATTCCAGTCCGCCCCCCCTTCCCGCGAGTAAAAGCCGTCCGGCACGAAGACATAGGCCCTCTTTTCCCGGCCGGCGTAATCGAACCGCAAGCCCTTTCCCCAGGCGAAAACCACCGTCCCCTTTTCCTCCACCGTCTCGCCGGAGGGGAGGGCGAGGGTCTGGGTGAACCGGGCGGTGAAGGCGGGATGGGCGGCGAGCGTCCGCCCCAGGTCCTGGAGCGTCAACGCCAGCAGGAGGAGGAGGACCGTCATTCCTCGACGGCCACTCCCTCCGTGGCGGCGTTGACGACAAAGACCCGTTCGTTGTTGGAGTCGGGTTCGGCGGGATAGAGGAAGAAGCCGGCCCCCGATCCGGGGGCCCCCAGCACCCGGCCCCGCATCTTCTCCCCGTCCCGGAAAGTGACCACCACCATTTTTCCCGCGCGCGGGGCCCCGGGGGAGTTCTCCTTCCAGTGTCCTTCAGGATGGTCTTTCCCGTCCAGATCGCGGACGAAAAAGACCGCCTTGAGGGATTCGATGGGGTGGGTGATGACGGAGCGGTCCTCCCGGATGGCCTGGACCACCCGGAGGCTGTGGGAAAAGTAGGGGCCGACGAAGCACTTCTCCATCCTGCCATCGGTGAAGCGGAGGACCACGGGGACCTTCTGGGGTTCCATGTCCGGCCTCAGTGGCGGAAGTGCCGGCACCCGGTGAAGACCATGGCCAGTCCCAGGCGGTCGGCCGCCTCGATCACGTCCTTGTCTTTGATGCTCCCCCCGGGTTGGATGATGGCGGTGGCCTTGGCCTGGGCGATCGCTTCCACGTTGTCGGGGAAGGGGAAGAACCCGTCGGAGGCCACCACACTCCCCTCGAGGGGCAGGACCGCCTTGAGGGGGGCGTTGGTCGCCGCGTCCACCCGGGAGGTCTGCCCGCACCCCAGGGCCACCGTCTGGCCGGCGCGGACATAGATGACGGCGTTGGACTTGACCCCCTTGACCACCTCCCAGGCGAACTCCAGGTCGGCCCACTCGGCCTCGGTGGGGACCCGTCGGGTGACCACTTTCGCGGCGCGGATGTTCTCCGCGTGCGCGTCCCACTCCTGGACCAGGACCCCGCCGTCGATCCGCTTGAAGTCGTAGCCGGCCCGGGGCCCCTCCACCGGGAGGGTGACGACCCGGACGTTCTTCTTGGGCTTGAAGATCTCGAGGGCGGCCCGGTCGTATTCGGGGGCGACCACCACCTCAACGAAGTTGGGGACGATGGCCTCGGCCACCGACCCCTCCACGCGGGCGTTGAAGGCGATGATGCCGCCGAA
>DCUZ01000019.1:11730-46976 GCA_002327305.1 Holophagales bacterium UBA2201
GTGCTTGACGACGACGCAGGCCGGCCGCTTGAAGCCGGAGACGATGCGCTGGGCGCTGTCGATGTCGAGGAGGTTGTTGAAGGAGAGCTCCTTCCCCTGGTGCTGGTGGAGCAGGTGGAGCCCCCCCCGTCCCGGCTCCTGCCGGTAGAGGGCGGCCCGCTGGTGGGGATTCTCGCCGTAGCGGAGGGGCATGACGCGCTCGAGGGTCCACTGGAGGACCTCCGGGAACTCCTCCCCCTCCATCTGGGAGCGCAGATAGCGGGCGATGGTGGCGTCGTAAGCGCTGGAATGGGTGAAGGCCTTGACGGCGAGGCGCCGGCTCAGCTCCTCGGGGACCCCCCCCTCCTCCTCCACCGCCTTGAGGATCGCCCCGTAGTCCTCCGTCTCCACGATGATCACGGTGGAGTGGTAGTTCTTGCCGGCCGCCCGCAGGAGGGCCACGCCGCCGATGTCGATGTTCTCGATGGCCTCGGCCAGGGTGCAGGGGCTGGAGATGACGTCCTTGAACGGATAGAGGTTCACCACGACCAGGTCGATCTTGGTGATGCCGTGCCGCCGCAGTTCCTCCATGTGGGCGGGATTGCGCGCGTCCGCCAGGATGCCGCCGTGGATGGCCGGGTGGAGGGTCTTGACCCGCCCGCCCAGGATCTCGGGAAAGCCGGTCAGGTCGGAGACCTTTTTCACCGGGATGCCGAGGCGCTCGATGAAGGCGGCGGTCCCCCCCGTGGAGACGATGGTCACCCCCCGGTCGTGGAGGAACCGGGCAAAGTCGGGGAGCCCGTTCTTGGAATGGGTGGAGATGAGGGCGGTCTTGATCTCAATAGCCATAACCGAAGAGCCATACCCTTTCTGTGTTGAGCGCCGGCTTGAGGGGGCCCCACCGCCCACCGCCGCGCGTCCAGACATAATACCAGACATTCAGGATGGCCGAGAAGGTGCGGTTGGCGGTCACCTGGGCCACCCCGAAGGCGGTGCTCTGGTCGTCGAAGGCCGTGTGGTCGGCCCACTTGCCCGTCCTGGCGTAGTCCCCCCGCAGGAGGACCGCCAGTTGGGGCACCTCCCGCCGGCTGCGCTGGAGGAAGCCGAGGGTGTCGCCCTGCAGAAGACGGTTGTCGAACCCGTAGAACACCACCGGGAACCGGACCAGCCGCCGTTCCATGTAGCGGGGGAAATCCTTTTGGATATGGGAGGCGAGGGGGTCCGCGATCCCCCCGTGGGCGGGGTCCATCATCAGGAGCGTCCCCCGGGCCACGGCCGCCAACCCCTCCACCACCCGGGCCATGGGCTCCTGCCGCCGGACCTGCTGGACGAGGCCGGCGATCTCCCGGTCCAGCCCCTCCGGGGTGGACGCGGAAGGACGGAGGAGCCCCCGCTTGAACTCCACCTCGAAACTTCCGATGAGGAGTTTCAGGTCCTGCGGGGCGAACTGCACCGCCTTGTCGACCACGCGGGTCTCGTACCCGGGGAGGAGGGGGGCCGCCAGGAGGCAAACCACGGCTAAAATGCGGACACGCACGGGACAATTTTACCATACAAACATGATGGGACCGTCGGGGCCCGAACGGCTATTCCAAAACCAGGAGAAGCAGCTCCCTCGGCCCGTGGGCGGGGATGACGAGGACCTTTTCGATGTCAGCGGTGCGGGAGGGGCCGGTGACGGCAACCAGCCACTCGTCGGGGTGCGCCTTCAGATAATCGACCAGATTTTCATGCCTTTCAACGACCGCGGCGGCCTCCACGACGATCACGCTCACCGGGGGAAGGAGGGTGGCGGCGTCGGGCCCCGCCACGAGGGCGGTGCCGGTCTCCTCCACCCACAGGCGCGCCCGGGCGACCCCCACCACGGCGTCGGCGGGCGGCGCGGGCGGTCCCGGGGCCATCCCCCCGGCCCCCTCGCCCAGGCAGACCGTCCGTCCCGCAACGAACGCGCGGAGGGCCTCCTCCAGGTCCTTCTCCGGAAGGAACCGGATCGTCGCGCCGGCCGCTTCACAGGCCCTTACAAGCGTCTTTTTTTCCATAGGGAGGCGAAATCCCCGCGGGCGAGTCCCAGAGAGCCCCGCTCGCGGGTCCAGGGCCGGGCGAGCCGGTCGGCCAGGAACCGGGGGAGGAGGGCGCCGAGGGCGGTGGCGAACCTCCAGAGTCCCGGAACGGAGAGGGCACGCCCGGTCCCGAACGCCAGCCGTTCCATGGGCGGCTTGGGCGAGGCGGCCCTCAGTTTGAGGATGATGGAATGGATGGGCACCTTCACGGGACAGGCGTCGGTGCACGCCCCGCACAATGAAGAAAGCTGCAAGTTCCCAGAAGCCAGTTTCGAGTTTCGAGTTTCGAGTTTCGAGTCGGCGCGGGGGCGCCGTCCTGAGCGGCCGTCTTTACCCTCGTCGGGCCCCAGCGAAGGATGCCTGCCGCCTGCCGCCTGCTTGTCGCCTTCCGCCTTCTGCCTGCTTCGGTCTCCCGCCTCCCGTCTCTCTTCTTCTCCCCGGCTTCCGGCTTCCGGCTTCCGGCTTCCGGAAAGGAACGGCCCGGTGATCACCCCGATGGGCCCCGGATAGACGCTCCGGTAGGTGTGCCCCCCCACCAGGCCGTAGACGGGGCAGATGTTGAGGCAGGCCCCGCACCGGATGCACAGAAGGATGTCGCGGAACTCCCCATCGTCCAGCAGGGCCCTGCGGTACCCCTCGTAAACCACCAGCCGGTGCCCCCGGCCGAGCGGGATGAAGGATGTGGTGCCGTTCTGAAACTGTCCCGTGGCGGAGACCGGGAGCATGCGGAGGAGGACCTTGAGGTCGTCGAGGGTGGGGACGATCTTCTCCATCCCCGTCACGGCAACAAGGCGTTCCGTGAGGGAAGTGGTCAGGCGGATGTTCCCCTCGTTCTCCAGCAGGACCAGGGTCCCCGTCTCCGCCACGATGAAGTTGGCCCCCGTCACCCCGGCGCGGGCGGCCAGGAACTTCTCCCGCAGGAACCGCCTTGCCAGAGCAGTCAATTCCACCGGGTCGGAGGTGTAGGGGACACCGAGTTTCGCCTCAAAGAGGCGCCCGATCTGCTCCCGGGAGAGGTGGATGGCGGGGGCGGTGATGTGGGACGGGGGGCGGCGCTCCCACTGGACGATCAATTCGCCGAGGTCGGTCTCGTGGACCTCGAAACCCTCCGCCTCCATCGCCTCCCGCAGGCCCAATTCCTCGGTGACCATGGACTTGGCCTTGACCACGGGACTCCCCTTGTACGGGGCCAGGGCCTCCAGGACCGATCCCACCGCGGCGGTGGGACCGGGGGCGCGCACGAATTCCCCGCCCCTCCGGCGGATGGCCGCTTCGGCCTGGGCCCAGAGGGCGGCGTTCTCGTCGAGCGAGCGGCGGCGGACGGCGTGCGCCCGTTCCCGCATCGCCTCCCAATCGGGGTAGTGTCCCTCGATGACGCTCCGCCGCGCCTTCAGCGAGTGCTCCGTGGCCTTGACCATGTTGCGGACCAGGACCGCGTCGGCCAGGGCGCCGTCAACGAGCCGGTTCAAGCCGTTCATACAGGTAATCAATGAGATGCTGGGATTGCAGGGGGACGCCGTGCGCGAGGGCCCAGCCGCGGATCTGGAGGAGGCACGAGGCGTCGGGGACGACCCACCGGTCGGGGGCGTGGACGGCCTGCACCTGCTCCACCTTCCGCCGCGTCATGGCCGTCGAGAGGCCGGGCACCTTGACGGAAAAGGTGCCCCCGAAGCCGCAGCAGAGGGGCTCGACATCGGTCACCACCTCGGACCCCTCCACCCGGCCGAGGAGGTCCAGCGGCGGGCGCTTCACCCCCAGTTCGCGGGTGAGGTGGCAGGAGGGGTGGTAATAGACCTTCTCCGGCGGACCGGCGAAACGGAGGGCCGTCCCATGCCGCGCCATGAACTCGGAGAACTCCAGCAGTTTGGGAAGGAGACGGGCGTGGCGGGCCCGGTCCTCCTCGGAAAGGTCCAATTCCGGATAGTGGAGCTTGACCATCCCCAGGCAGGAACCGGAGGGGGAGACGATGCAGTCGCAGGGGAAGGCGTCGAAGAGGCGGAGAAACCGCCTCGCGTAGGCGGCTGCGTCGGAGTGGTAGCCGGTGTTGAACCACGGCTGGCCGCAGCAGGTCTGTCCTTCGGGGTAGGCGGCTTCGAACCCCGCCCGCTCGATGAGTTCGGCCATATGGAGGCCGGTGGCGGGCTCCACCTCGGCAGTGAGGCAGGGAATGAAGAGGGCGGCGCGCGGTCTCATTAGGCCTATTATAGCCGCAGTGGTATCATGAAAGCGTCAAATCATTATTTCGGAGGTGGTGAATGTTCAAGGAATTCAAGGAATTCGCCGTCAAGGGCAACGTCATGGACATGGCGGTCGGCATCATCATCGGCGGCGCGTTCGGAACCATCGTCAGTTCGTTCGTCAAGGATGTCCTGATGCCGCCCCTGGGTTTGCTCCTCGGCGGCGTCGACTTTTCCAACATCTTCGCGGTCCTCAAGGCGGGGACGCCCGCCGGCCCGTATGCCACGCTGGCCGACGCCCAGGCCGCCGGGGCCGTGACGGTCAACGCGGGAATCTTCCTCAACGCCGTGATTGCCTTCCTCATCGTCGCCTTCGCCGTTTTCCTGATGGTGCGGACCCTCAACCGCCTCAAGAGGGCCGAGGCCCCTGCGGCCGCCGCCCCCACGACCAAGGACTGCCCCTTCTGCGCCACCGCCATCCCCCTGGCGGCGGTCCGGTGCCCGCACTGCACTTCAGAAATCAAATCGTAGGCCCCCCGGCGGGTGTACAATAGGGCCATGATGACCCCCGCCGAAGCCGAAGCCAAAAGCAAGGGATACACCCTCCGGGGCCGCCTCGCCTTCATCGAACAGCGGTACGGCGCGGAGCGCATCCCGGAGGTCCTGGCCCGCCTCGACGAGGAGGAACGGAAGGTGCTGTCCCACCCCTTCTCCCCCTCCTCCTGGTATCCCCTGCGGTACCAGGTCAACCTTTCCGCGGCCATCGACCAGGTCTTGGGAAAGGGGGACCTCCAGCTGTGCTGGGAAATCGGCCGGTTCACCGCCGAGTTCGAGCTCTCCACCATCCACCAGATCTTCCTCAAACTGGGCAAGCCCCAGCATCTGCTGAAGATGGGGGCGCTGGTGTGGGGCCGCTATTACAGCGCGGGGCGCCTGGCGGTGGAATCCAAGGGGGACTGCGCCGCCGTGGGGGTGGTCCATGACTTCGACCCCCTCCACCGCGCTTTCTGCATGGATTTTGCCGGCTGGATGGAGCGGACCCTGGAGCTGACCGGCGCCGTGAAGGTGGCCATCCGCCACACCGCCTGCCGCCTCGAGCACGCCCCCGCGTGCCGGTTCGAGGGGAGTTGGGAATAAATACAGTTCCAAGTTCCTGGTTTCAAGTTTCAGGTTGAGTGAAGAAGTTCGGAGAAGGGAGTTCGGAGTTCGGAGTAATGCGGTTCAAAGTTCAACGTTGAGCATGTAGCAGATTTTCCTTTGATATGCGAAATGCCGAATATCCGGATAATGGAGGGCAAATGCGAAATCAGGGGGGTACAAGCAGACAAATTTCAGGCCAATTTATGCTTTTCCATCGCCCCGCGATCGCCGAGCATGGGATCATTGGGTATGTCGCATAATTATAGTTGGCTGAGCACGCCATGAAGATTCTGTGCATCCTCGTCGGGGTTGTGCTCGTCGTATTGGTCGCATGGCGATTCTTCGAAAGACCGAGACCGGCGCACCCGCCTCTTACCATTGGCGACGATGATCCCGACATGAAAAACGCCATGGCAAAAGCTCAAGACACCGTCTCCGAGTTCCGACGGCTCTACCCGCAGCACCCCGATGGCGCGCTCGTTAAGGTGCCGTTCATCACGTCTTCTGGTAGAACCGAGTATCTGGCAGCGGAGGTCTTGGAGATCGTGGAAGAGGACGTTCGGGTCCGGCTCTCCACCCCACCGGTTACCCATCAGGGCAAGGTGGAGCGTTTGCAGACGTTCCCTATCAAGAAGATCGTCGATTGGGTGATAGTTATGCCCGGCGAAAAACGGGAGGGCGGCTTCACGATGAGAGTGATGTTCAAGAAAGCGCGGGAGCAATGGGGCGAGCTTCCGCCGGACATTTCGGTGGAGGAGAAGAAGTATGAATAGGGCGGCCAACAACTGGGTGCAGACGACACCGGATGACGCCTTCTGTTTATTCCTGCGCCATTGCCCCGGCGCGCCTGACCCAGACCGTATGCGATTGTTTTCCCGTTTTCGTTATCTTGCTAATCTACGATTATAGAGCTGACAAAATGGGTTTGACTTGCCTTAAAGGGTGTGGTAGGTTGAAATCATGATGATCTCGCTCAAATCCCTGTATTACGCCGAAGTATAGTTAGATGTCCCGGAAGGAGCGATGAAGCCGACTCGCTCATATTCGGACTTTCGGTTGTATGCCGTTAGCGTGCTGCTCGCGGTGCTGGTTTGTTCTGCCAGTTGGGGCACCTCCGGACACGCGGTTCAGGATCGACTTGACATCGACATAGCCGATGGGAAATCGGTCATGATCCATGTAGTCGTAGCCCTCTGTGACAACGTCAACCAAGGAATTGTCCCGGTTCCGAAAGCACTCGGGAACGGGCAGGATCCGAAGACGAATCTTTACTGGGGTGCTCTGTACGGAATCCGAACGCATCTATCACGGGCCGCGGGCTGGACCAGAATCGACGCATTGAAGCCAGACGACCGACGCATTCTCGATCGAGTCGTCTTGCATGCCAGGCTGAAGCGTGACGCGACGACCGTTTCAGCGTATGTGGTCGCTGATGCATGGGATGGGGCGCACATCCGGGAGGCCTTGCAGGCGTACTTCCGGATGGTAGCTGGTGGCTCGGAAGAAACGGTTGAAGTGCGTTACGGGTCCGAGACACTCGACCTTCGTGCCGGCGGTGCAGCCCACCTGTTAGCCTACATCGGGCACAACGGCCTGATGGACTTCTCCTTGGAATCGGTGGGGCCCGCTGAGGTCGTAACGCCCGCGCGTAGCACCATCGTTCTCGCGTGCTCGAGCAAGCTTTACTTTCTCGATCATCTCCAGGCGGCCAACGCACATTGCCTATTGCTCACCACCGGGTTGATGGCTCCTGAAGCGTACACACTCGACTCGGCAATTCGTGCTTGGGTGGGGAAGCGGACTACCTCGGCTGTCATTCAGGCGGCCGCGTCGGCGTACGACCGATATCAACACTGCGGACAGACCGCGGCTCGCCGACTCTTCTGGGGCGAACCGTGACCAACCGCGGAGATCGGAAATCCAACAAGTGCGTGAACCCGACGGTTCGTCCGGCGGTCACGCCGCGTGCCTGCGCGCGCGTGGCCCCCGTCCGACCCACGGGTTACGCGCGCCGTTAGGCGCCATGCTGGAGTCATCATTGCGATCTGCGACGTTCCTGTTCATCGCACTGGTTACGGCAACCTGCGGGAGTGCCACCGTCTACGAGCCTCGAAACGGCGACATCATCTTCCATACCTCACGGTCTGCTCAGAGTGTCGCGATTCAGAAGGCTACAGGTTCGCCCTACAGCCACATGGGGATCGTCTATCTGAAAGAGGGCAAGGCTCATGTATACGAGGCGGTCGAGCCCGTGAAGCTGACTCCGCTTGACAGTTGGATCGAAAGGGGAGAGGGAGGGCGATTCGTCGCCAAGCGGCTCGAACACGCCGATCAAATGCTCACGCCGGGCGCCCTGAATCGAATGCTTGAGGTCGGCAAGACCTTCGAAGGGAAACACTATGACCTTTACTTCGAGTGGTCCGACGATAGGATCTACTGCTCGGAGCTGGTCTGGAAGATCTTCAAGAGGGCGCTTGACATCGAGGTTGGCGAGCTTCAGACGGTTAACGAGTTCGATCTCTCCGATCCAGAGGTACAGGCGAAGCTCCAGGAGCGCTGGGGTGGTCCACCACCATCAGACGAGATCGTCATCTCTCCCGTCGCGATCTTCAACAGTTCGAAACTCTTTACGGTGTATCAGAGATAGATGTCGCCTATAGGAGTCATTTCCATGAGAGATATTTTCATAGAACATGATGACTCTCCAGGGGCTATTGCACTGATTGGCGAGGTTCTTGGCGCTGCTGGCGTGATTATTGAAGGCCTTCTTATAGTTGCGCGCCATGGGAGGGGCATCATTCATTTCGCAGTGGAGGATGCTGTGACGGCCAAGCGTGTTCTCGAAAACTCAGGGATCAGAATCAAAGAGGTATGCTATTCCTGCCCAACTTTCACGCTTCAGCGTGTCATTTGTTCCGCAGGAAAAGCATCAAGGCGAGCGCGTGTAAGCGCCGCCTTGGGGTGAGGGTGGAATCCCGATGTACTGCTCGGGACGGGAGAGGGGCATCCCTCGCTGCAATGATGGTCGAGCCACAACAGCCCGAAGCACGAGAAGGGAAATACTATTGGTCAGTAAACTACTACGAAAACCACCCCACACACTTTCATCGCTGGCAAACCTTCATGGTGAGGCTCGATGGAAAGGAAATCCTTGTAGACGACGTGACCACCGGTGAGTATAGGAGTCTTGATGATTGGCGAAGAAAAGAAAAACCAATGGATCGTGTTCGTGAAACAAAAGCACCCTAACCACCGGTTCCAGGCGACGTCGTCGCTAACGCGCCGCCGCGCCTGAGCCGGAACGTTAGGCGTCACAAGGAGCATTCATGATCTGCAGACTTCTTGCTGTTGTTGCTCAGTTGGCCCTCATCAGCGGCTCACTATCAGTTGCGCTTGCCGCAGAACCGAGCCAGAAGAGCCTCGAGTGGCCTGAGCTCCCCACTACGGGCTTTGTCAAAGGGCGAGCAGCGACGGAGGCGGACGTTGCCGCAGAGAGTGCGGTCTTCGTTGCAAGAGTTGGTGACGAGATCATTGGCAAACCGCTTAAGATCGATGTCCCGCAGTACGCGATCCACACGGACGTTGAAACTGGGGCCAAGGTCGCCGGGCTCGTCATCCAGGCTGAGGCAGCGCAAGGTCAGAAGCTCATTGGTTTTCTTGTCCTCCACGATCAGTCGTTCTTGGTCGGGACGCTTTCCGAGTTCAAGCTGCTGGGCACCAAGAAGCCAACGTCGCCACCTCCCCAGCCGGTTGCTCCGCGCTAATGGGCGTGACGCCTAACAACTCGTTCGAGCGGACAAACGGGCTTCGCCCGTTCGCCGCTCAACTCATGATTCTGCGATGAATAAAGGAGACGCACAAATGAATATAAAGACGGCAGTCGTAGATACTCTTGATCCTCGCCCAATCAAGAAAGCCACTGCCTACGCTCTTGGTACAGCGATGGAAGGTATAGCGCTGGGACTTTTCCTTCCGGTGGTCTTTCCAGGCGTATCGAGCACAGTTCGTCTCGGGGCGGCAGCGGTGTGTTTTGTCGTCGGTGCTGCTCTGGCAGTCTCGTCATATTCGGCGTTGAAGCGAAAGTACATGATTGTCGAAAGAAACACAGAACAACCGGCTCCAGGCGACGCGGACAAGCCGCGCGCCTGAGCCGTCACGTTAGATGCATAAAGGAGAGTAGCTTATGTCCGTGCCAGACTATCAGAGTTTGATGTTGCCAGTTCTGCAATTCGCCGCGGAGAAGAAGGACGAAATATCGACCGGGGAGGCCGTGGAAGTGCTGGCAAAGCGGCTCGGCCTCACGGAAGAGGATCTCAAAGAGATGCTTCCAAGCGGCATCCAATCGACCTTCGTCAATCGCGTCGGTTGGGCATCCACTTACATGAAGAAGGCAGGGCTTCTGGAAACTACTCGGCGGGGATACTACAAAATCACTCCGCAAGGGCAAGAACTTCTGAAGAAACAGCCGAAAGCAGTTAACGTCAAGACACTCAAGCAGTACCCTGAGTTCCTTGCATTTCAACAACTCAAGGGAACCCGAAGTGCCCAGAAAGGCACGCTTCCAGGCGGGGGATCAACAGATGTCCTGGCGGCAACACCTTCCGAAGCGCTGGAAACGGCATACGAGAATCTTCGAGATGAACTCGCCGAGGAGTTGCTCGCGCGGCTCAAGAAAGCCTCCCCAGCGTTCTTCGAGCGTGCCGTGGTAGACCTACTCCTCAAGATGGGTTACGGAGGCTCCCGGGCTGATGCGGGCAAGGCAATCGGAAGAAGCGGCGATGGAGGAATAGACGGGATCATCAAAGAAGACAGACTCGGACTGGATGTAGTCTATATCCAAGCAAAGCGATGGGACACAAATTCTGTCGGAAGACCGGACGTAATGCAGTTTGCAGGAGCCCTTCAGGCCCAGAAGGCAACCAAGGGGATCTTCATCACGACATCCACATTTACAGCAGAAGCCCGAAACTACGTGTCGCAGATTGGCAGTAAGGTTGTCCTTGTCGATGGAGAACAACTTACGGCGATGATGATTGACAACGATGTTGGGGTTTCCACGACATCAATGTATCCCGTCAAGAAAATTGACGCGGACTACTTTGATGAGAGCATCTAACAAGGACATGGTGCAGGACGCCGCGAGGCGCGGCGCAGCACATGGCCAATGTTCGGTATCTCCTAACAACTTCCCCCCGCCTTTCGCAGCGTCTTGAGAATGGAAGGAGTCGTCGAGAATGAAGTTCGACCACGTGTTTGAGTTCAAGATCACCCTTCGTGGCATCAAGCCGCCTGTCTGGAGGAGGATACAGGTCCCCTGCACGTACTCCTTCTGGGATCTCCACGTCGCAATCCAAGACGCGATGGGCTGGCTTGACTACCACCTCCATCAATTCGAGATGTCCGTCCCGCTGAGCAATAGCAAGCTCTGCGTCGGCATCCCAATGGACGAGGACGAGCCGGCGCCAGGGCTCCCTGACGTTATGCCCGGATGGCACCTGCCCATCGCCGCGTGCTTCACCCTCGCGAGCAGGACGGCGAAATACGAGTATGACTTCGGGGATGGTTGGGAGCATACGGTCGCGCTTGAACGCATCTTCCCACGGCCCAAGGCGACCAAGTACCCCCGGTGCGTTGCCGGGAGAAGAGCATGCCCACCCGAGGACTGCGGCGGTCCCTGGGGCTACCAGAATCTGCTGGAGGCACTCCGCGACCCTCAACACGAAGAGCACACCCAATCCCTCAAGTGGCTCGGTCGGGCCTTCAGTTCGGAGCAGTTTGACATCAGTTTGGTCCGTTTCGACGATCCGCAAGAGCGCTGGAATCGGGCGTTTGCTCGGCGATAGGGACCAGGCACCGGACCTGCCTGCCAGCGCATTTAAGCAGACGAGGCCGCACTCTGGTTCGAAGTGATGCTCCCCAATCGTGTTTGCCGCCGCCTTCGCAAATGATCCTGCAGGCCGCCACAGAACGCGATTCTTCGGCAGGATTTGATAATAGGGGCGGGCCGCCCGGCCCGCCCCTATCGAATGCACTGAACTTGAAACTTTAAACTTCAAACTTGAAACTGCGGTCACACCTCCAGCAGGACCAACCGCTCCTGCTGCTCCCCGGCGATCTCCACCTCGCCGCCGGGGCGGATGAAGGGGTCGATCTCGGTGCGCACCGCCATCTCCCCCTCAAGGTAGATGCCGGGTTCGACGGAAAACATCAGGCCGGGCAGCAGCAGCCGCTCGTCCTTGGTCTCCAGGTTGTCGATGTTGACGCCGTTGCCGTGCACCTCGCGGCCGATGGAGTGGCCGGTGCGGTGGACGAAGAATTTCCCGTATCCGGCGTCCTCCACCACACGGCGGCAGGCGGCGTCCACCTCCCAGCCGTGGACCTGCGCGCCGGCGGCGAACCGCTCGCGGATGAACTCCACCGCCCGCTTGCGGGCCCTCACCACCGTGTCGAAGATCTCCACATACTTGGCGGGAGGGTTCTTGCCCGCGAAGCCGCACCAGGTGATGTCGTAGTAGATCCCCTCGGGGCGGTTGACGCGGGCCCAGAGGTCGATGAGGATGCAGTCCCCCTTTTGGAAGGGCCGGCTGTTCTCGGCGGTGGGGCAGAAGTGGGGATCGGCCGGATGGCCGTTGACCCCGACGATGGGGGGGTCGCCGTCGCAGGTGAGCCCCTCCTCCTCAAAGCGCCGGAGGATGAACTGCTGGCCCTCCACCTCGAGAAAGCGTTCGCCGGCCTTCAACTTCGACTCGATGAGACAAAACGCCTCGGCCCGGATGCGGTCGATCTTGGCCTGGGCCTCCCGGTGGAGCCGGTATCCCTCCTCCGTGATGACGGCCTCGAACAATTGGATGAGGTTGGCGGCCGAATGGACCTCGGAGCCGAAGGAGCGGATGAGTTCGACCGTGCCGGCGTCCACGAGGGAAACATAGGGGATGTGGTTCAGGGGCGAATAGTTCATCGCCACGCGGCGGCCGCCCACGGTGTTTTTGAGGGTTTCGTGGAGATGGGGCCAGCCGTTGTACACGATCTTTGCCCCGGGGAGGGCGTCCAGCTTGAACTTCTCCACGGGGTGGACGACGCGGACGGGCTCCCCCTGGGCGGGAATGTAGTAGAACCACCGCCGGGTGGTCATCCCCTCGGCGGTCAGGCCCAGGATGCGGTAGGCCAGGGGGTCCCGCTTGTGGAAATCGTAGAGGAGCCAGCCGTCCAGCCCCTCGGCCCGGACGGCTTCCTGGATCCTGGCGATGCGCTCTCCGCTCACTGGGCCCCTCCGAAGAAGGCGGGGTCCACGACGGGGTTGAGGGACTGCTCGGTGACGCTCACCTTCTGGATCACGGCCCCGTCGGCGAGGGCCTCCGAGGCGTGGGGGAGGAGGACGCCGTCGACGGAACGGAAATCGGAGTATCTTTCGACGACGGTTCCGAACCCATTGGGGGTCTTCCCCTGGTAGCGCACCTCGGCCAGGCGCCCCTCAGCATCGAGACCGACGGTGAACTCGTCCCCCAGTCCCTTAACGCCGACGAGCGCCAGGCCGGCTTCCTCCCTCAGGAACTGGAACACCACGCCCTCGGCCCCCACGGAGCGAAGGACGTTGAGGTAGCCGCGCTTGAGATCGGCCGTCATCTCCTCGGCGGGGATGTTCTGCTTGCCCTGCGGGCTCTCCACCCATGCCTTCTGCCCATCGCAGGCCTGAACGATCTTCATTCCCATCATGTTCATTTCCACCCGGGTCTTGTCGGGGAACACGACCCAGGCAACACCGTCCATGGCGATCATCTGCCCGCCCATGTCCACGGTCATCTTCAGGGCGCTCTTGAGCCCCTTGATGGCCGCCAGTTTCTCCCCGCCGGCCTTGGCCGCGGCGGCCTTCATCCGTTCCAGGCCCTGGGCCAAGGTGTCGGCCGTGGCTTCCGGAGCGGCCTCCCCCTTGGGTTTGGGAATGGCGATGTCCCAGGGGTGGACCTTGCCCAGGCCGTCGAGGGGCGGCTGGATCTCCGCCGCGTTGCCCACGACGTAGGTCACGAACTTGTCGGGGTGCCAGTATTTCTTGGCCACGCGGTTGACGTCGGCCACGGTCACCTTCTCGATGGCGGCCTTGGTCTTGAGGATGAAATCCTGCGGGAAGTTGTAGAAGGTGTAGTACTGCATCCGGCGGACGATCTGTCCGACATTGTCGAAATTGAAGACGAACTTGTTGAGGTAGCCGTCCTTGGCCCGGTCCAGCTCCTCCTGCGTGACCCCCTTCTCCATCAGGACCTTCACCTCGTCCTTGATGGCCTGCACCGCCTCCACGACCGAGCCGGACTTGGTGAAGGTGTAGATGGTGGTGGTCCCGTCATGGGTGAATTCGGCGTCGATGCCGCCGAAGATGCCGTAGGTGAGCCCCTTCTCGGTGCGGATGTGCTGCATGAGCCGGGACGAGAACCCCTCGGTCCCGAAGATCTTGTTCATCACCTCCACCGCGAAGTAGTCCGGGTTGTCCATCCGGATGCCGCGGTGGCCGAGGACGATGTAGCCCTGGTTGAGGTCGGACTTGTCGCTGAAATAGACGCCCGGCTTGCTGAGGTCGGGGACGGCCGGATAGGCGGTGGGCTTGGTCCCGCCCTTTTTCCATCCGCCGAAGGCCTCCTGGACGGCCTTTTTCACCTTCTTGGCGTCGATGTCGCCCCAGAGGGCCAGGATGCCGTTCTCGGGGAGGAAAAAGGCCTTGTGGAAGGCCTTCAGATCGTCGCGGGAGATGGCGTCGATGGTGGCGTACTCCTCCAACTGGGCGTAGGGGTTGTCCTTGCCCAGGAGGATGCGGGAAAACTCCCGGAATACGATGGACTGCGGCTCGTCGTTGCGCCGCGAGATGCCGCTCTTGGTCTGGTCCTTGGCCAGGGCCACCTTCTCCTCGCGGAAGCCGGGGTCCTGGACGACGGAACCGAAGAGGGGGAAGACCTCGCCGAAGTTCTCGGAGAGGCAGTTGAACCCCACAGTGGCGAATTCGGAGCCGCTGCCCGCCTCGATGAAAGCGGCGCGGTTTTCCAGGAAGGCATCCAGCTCATCGCCGGTCATCCTGGAGGTCCCGCCGGTGCGGAGGACCTCCATGGCGACGCCGGAGAGGCCGGCCTTTTCCGCCGGATCGAAGACGGAGCCGGCCCGGAGCATCAGCCGTCCGGCCACCAGCGGGAGTTGATGGTCCTCCACCAGCATCACCCTCAGGCCGTTGGGCAGGGTGAACTGCACGACCTCGGGCAGTTGGATGTCGGCCAGTTTGGGATATTGGAAGGTCTCGTAGGGTTTCTTGTCCCCGGCCAGGGCGAAGGCGGCCAGGGCGAGGATGGCGAGGGTCCACAGGATGCGCCGGGTCATTGTGCACCTCCTTCTTCCGCGTGCTCGATCTCCGCCACCGTGCGGTTGGATTCGATGAAGTATTGCTTGGCCACGCGCATGATGTCGTCGGCCGTGACCTTGTCGATCCGCTCCAGCTGGGTGAAGAGCTTCTGCCAGCCGCCGGCCACCTTCTCGTAGAAGGCGAGCTGGACGGCGATCCCCGTGGGGTTCTGCATGGAGCGGATGAGGTCGGCCTTGGCGCGGGTCTTGACGCGCTGCAGTTCCTCGGCCGTCACCGGCTCGTTCTTGAGTTTCTCGATCTCATCCAGGATGGCGGCCTCGTTCTCCGCGTTGGTTTTTCCCTGCATGGGGACGGCGTAGAAGATGAAGAGGCCGGGGTACTTGTTGCCGGGCAGGCCGGTAAAGGCCGCCGCGGCCAGGGCCAGCTTCTCGTCGCGGACGAGACGCTTGTAGAGGCGGCTGGTGCGCCCCTCGCCCATGATGTCGGTGATGGCGGAAAAGACGGGGTCGTCGGGGTCGTTGAAGGCCCCCTTGTGGTAGCCCATGATGACGAAGGGCTGGGAGGGGTCCTTGATCTTGACGCGGCGCTCGCCCCTCTGCGGGGGCTCCACGGTGGTGACGGCGGGCGGAAGGGGACGGTCTTCGAGCCGGCCGAAATACTTCTCCATGACGGGCTTCAATTTCTCGGGGTAGACATCCCCAGCCACGGCCACGACCAGGTTGCGGGGGATGTAGTGCGCGCGATAGAAGGCCATGGCGTCGGCCCGGCTCATGTTCTGGATGTCGGACATGTGGCCGATGACGAAGACGGAATAGGGATGGGCCAGGTAGGCGGCCCCGAGGAACTCCTCGAAGAGACGGCCGGTGGGCTGGCTCTCGATCCCCATGCGTCGCTCCTCGGAGATGACCTCCATCTCGGTGTGGAACTCCCGCAGGGCGGGGTCCAGGAAGCGCTCCGACTCCATGTAGGCCCACAATTCGACTTTATTGGAGGGGAAGTTGTAGTAGTACTGGGTCTGGTCGAAGGAGGTGGAGGCGTTGAGCCCCTCGCACCCCTCGCGCTCGACGATGCGGGCAAAGGCGTTGCCTTCCACCAGGGCCTTCGAGGCCTCCTTGGCGGCCTGGAAGTCGGCCTCGAGCGCCTTCAACTTCCCGGGGTCGGCCAGAGGGCCCTTGTTCCGTTCCGCACGGAAGGCCAGGAAGGCGGCCTCCTCCTTCTCGATGGCCGCTTTCTCCTTTTCCCAGTCGGTGGCCCCGATGACGGAGGTCCCCTTGAAGGCCATGTGCTCGAAGATGTGGGCCAGGCCGGTGATCCCCACGTGCTCGTTGACGCTCCCCACATCGGCGTAGGTCACCGCGGAGAAGACCGGGGCCATGTGGTCCTCGTAGACGATCACCTTGAGGCCGTTGGAGAGGGTGAACTCGGAGATGTTCTTCTGGAGTTCATCCAGGGCCCCCGCGAAGCCGAAGGCGGCCAGCAGTAACAGGACGACGAACAGGCGCTTGTGCATACACTCCTCCTTTATTTACACTGCTGAAATAATACGGTCGGACGCTCGAAAGGTTGCCCTTGCCTCCCCCCGTCCCCGAAAAATCCGTCCTTCCGCGCCTCGCCGGCCATCAGGGCCGTCGGACCCGGGCGGAACGGCGTGGCGCCCCCCCCCCGTCAATCGCAGACCTTCACGCGCACGCGGTAGGTCAGCACCGCCTCGGCGTCCCTCTTGACGGGGACCTGGAACTCGCAGGCGAAGGCGGCGGTCTTCTCGTGGGGATGGCTGGAGCGGATCATGGTCCAGTCCCCGCCCACGGGCTCGATCACCCGGACGGTCACGTCTTCGGTCTTGTGGTTGCGGATCTTCAGTTCGTACTCGCTCTCGTAGAGGCAGTTGGAGAGGATGGTGAAGTCGGTCTGCTTCCGTTCGGCCGCCAGGTCGAAGGCGTTGCCGAGGCGCAGATGGAAGGATTCGTCCTTCGGGGTGTGGTCGAGCCGGTCCTCCCCCACGAACTGGGCGCTGCCGTCGGTGTCGCGCTGATAGACCCGCACGATGCCGGCCGGCAGGGGCATCCCCAGGCGGTCCGCCTTCCGGTTCTGCAGTTTCAAGCGCACCGCCACCTTGGGCTTGTCGCCGGTGAACTTCTGCCGGTAGTACCACGGCTGGCCCTCCAGCAGGTACTCCCGGGCCGCCGGCACCCCCTCCCCCCGCAGCAGTTCGACCTGCTTCTGCTGGTTGTCCCCCAGGTCGGTTGCGCGGTCCAGGGTGTAGAGATGGTATTCGAAGAAGGCCTTCTCCTCGAATTGCGGGGCGGCCTTGGCGGCCATGGTCCGCATTTCATACATGGCCGGCGGAGGGGGCTGGATCACCTGGACATCCCCCGCGATCAACTTGAGGTCGGCGTTGTTGAAGGCCGCTCCGGAGGTGTTGTTCAGCGTCACCCAGCCGGTGAGGTCCCCGACGCGGCCGGCCGAGTCGAGGGTGAACACATAGTCGGCGCTCCAGGTCATGCCGCCGGTGAGGTAGGAGGCCTCCACGAGCGCCTTGCCCCCCGTCCCCTGCGCCTCCCCCAGCCACACCAGGGTGGGACGGGCGTAGAGGTTCTCGGGCACCTCGGGATACTCCAGATACGCGTACGACGGGTTGGAGAGGATGGCCTCCCCCGCCTTCCACACGGTCCCGTTGTTGGCCGACAGAAGCCGGGCCCGGGTCCTCCGCGCCACCGTGGTGGAATTCTCCTGCTGGAGTTGGACCAGGACCACCTCCCGCCCCACGAATTTCTCCAGCAGTTTCTGGGGCGAGATGAGATCGTACTCGTAGTTCTGTTCCAGGATCCTGAAGGGGGCCCCCTTCAGGGCCTTCAGAGCCACCGTCTGCGGCATGATGGCCGACGGCACCCCCTCGAAATCGAGCAAGAAAGGACCCTGGGGGAGGACCACTTCGCGGGTCTCGGTGACCATGCCGCGGTTGGAGTTGTAGACCGTGACGCTCACCCCCGACCGCTGCTCCGGGGAGGAGGTCACGCGCGCGGAATCCGCGGTCCAGGCCAGCGCCGGAAGGAGGACCATCATGCAAAGAAGAGTTTTCATATACACCTCCGAACAGTAATATTACGCTTTTACGGACCCCGACTCAACATCCAGGCGCCATCGCGCGGGGGGGTGGATGATGCCGAAATAGCGGTATCCTGCGGGCGGGTCCACGGTCAGGCCGTCGGGCAGTTCCCGGACATGGTAGAGGTGGAGCCCCTCGGAATCGGTGACATAGAAGGCGGGCTTGTAACGCCCCTTCACCAGGGGCAGGGCGTCCAGTTCGAGGCGGCACCGGTAGCGGGTCTTTCCCTGCAGGGGCGGCTGGTCGAAACTGGTGGCGGTGAAGATCTCCACCTCGTCGTTTCGGAAGAGGACGAACCCCACCTTCAGCGGCAGGTCGGGACGCTCGGCCTCCACCTCCACCTCGGCCGCGAAGGGCATCCCGAACCCGAACCGCTCCACCTCGGCTCCGCCGGGATCCAGGAGACGGGCCGAGACGATCCGGACCGGCGAACTCTCCCCGCTTGCCTTCACGATCCTGGCGGAGGGGGCTTTGCGGGCGTTGAGGTGGTTTTCGTAGGCCAGGGCCACCGCCTTGGCCTCCCCCGCCATCTCCACCCGGCCGTCCTTCAGCCACAGGGCCTTCTGGCAGAGGGCCCCGACATAGTAGAGGGCGTGACTGCAGAGGAGGATGGTGCGGCCTCCCTCCTGAAGGGCGCGGATGGCGTCGATGCACTTTTTCTGGAAATAGCCGTCCCCCACGGCGAGGGCCTCGTCGATGATCAGGACGTCGGGATCGACGCTCACGGCCACGGCGAAAGCCAGGCGCATGACCATACCCGAGGAGTAGGTCTTGAGGGGCTGGTCGATGGCCTGCCCCAATTCGGCGAACTCCAGGATGCGGGGCAGGGCCTCGCGCACCCCCGCCGGCCCCAGGCCGAGGAGCGTCGCGTTCAGGGCGGCGTTGTCCCGGCCGGAAAACTCCCCGTGGAACCCCATCCCCAGCTCCAGGATGGCCGCCACCTTCCCCCGCTTGCGCACGCTTCCGCTCGTGGGGAAGGCGCATCCGGTGATGATCTTGAGGAGGGTGGATTTGCCCGCGCCGTTTTCCCCCACGATGCCCCAGCTCTCCCCGGCCCCGACGGTGAAGGAGACGCCGTCGAGGGCCCGCACCTGGCGGTGGCGAGGCCGCCGCGTGACCCACTCGGCCAGCCGCGCCTTCTGGCTGGGATAGAGTTTGTAGACCTTGGAGAGGTCCCGGACCTCGAAAACAGGCTCCATTCGGGCATTATAGCAAAGCCCCGCCCCCGGGAGGGGGCGGGGCTCGATGCGGGTCGGTGGATCCGGCCGATCAGTGGACCGAGGGGGTCAGGTAGACCGGATCGTTGGTCAGGTTGTCCACGGAGGAGGCGTAGGCGAAAAGGCTGTCGCCCGAAACCGCGATCACCAGGGTGGCATTGGTGAAACTGCCGGACAGCCCCATGAGCGAGACGAACTCGTTGGCCGAGATCTGCAGACCCATGGTGTTGAACGGCATGTAAAATTCGTGTGTCCCCAGGAGGGTCCCCTGCTCGTCGTAGAGGCTGGCGGTGGCGAGCCCGGGCCCGTCGGCGTCGGCGTTGATGAACCCCACGTTGACCCGGAACTGGTCGTTGAAGCAGAGCCCGGTGATGAACAGGGCCTGCCCCGTGCGCCCCCCCTCGTCGAGGCCCTTGCTGCCGATGTATTGGCCGTAGGTGCCCTTGGCGCCCTGGTCGTTGTAGGTGCGGGCGGACACCAGGGGCGGGGTGGTGACGGCGTGATCGGGCTCCACCACCAGGAAACCCGCCTCGTTCTCCGCCAGTCCGGTGAACTGCCCCAGAACATCGTCCAGGATGAGACATCCCCCGGAGGCGATGGGGCCCCGGCGGATCCAGCCGCCGCCGCCCTCATAGCCGTACCGGTAATAGGTGATGCGCACGGTGACGGGGAAGGGATCGGCGTTGTAGACGGTGAGGTCGGTCCTCCAGTTGGACCCGGCGGCCCCGGTGGTGTGGCCGGCCCCCGGCACCAGGCTCTGGGCGTGGGGGGTGATCTGGTCGCTCACATAGGAAGCGTCGCCGGTGACGGCGTCGGCGATGGAGGCGTAGGCGACGAAATCCTTCCCGCTGAGCGACCGCACCGTGGCGGTGAACCCGTCGGCATCGGTGAAGATGCCGGCCTCCTTCAGCAGGTCGTTGATCTGGACCATGTTGTAGGGGGCCAGGGTCCGGAGCAGGGTGTTGCCGAGGGGCACGCCCGACGCGTTGCGGAGGGTGATCTCGAGTTCGTTCCAGTGCTCGGTGATGTTGACCAGCCCCAGATTGGTGCGGTAGGCACCGGTCTTGCGCAGGCCGAAGAGGGTGGAGGGGATGCCTCCGCAGGTGCCGCGGGTCCGCGAATCGGCCCGGATGGCGGGGGCCGCCTGGCCGTAGGTTCCCATGACCCCCTGGTCGTTATAGATGCGCGTCGTCACCGAAGGCGCCACCGCCCCGGTGAACTGCAGAAGGAGCGATCCAAGGGCGGTGCCCATGAAGGAGGGGAGCCGGGTGTTGTGGAGGAGGTCGCCGAACACGAGGGTCTCTCCCGCGTCGAGGGAGAAGGTCTCTTCGGGGGGCGTCGGGTTCTCGACGTTGGATTTGATGAGTTTGAGCGTCAAGTCCATGGCGAGGGGGGAGTCGTTGTGGACCGTGAGGTCGGTCTTCCAGTTGGTGTCGTTGGCCCCCTGGATGTGGGCGACGACGGGGACGACCAGCATGTTCCCAGCGGCGCTCCCCACGGGGACGCTGAAATCGGGGTTGGTCACGACGGCCCCGGTGACGCCGATCTGGAAGGGGATCGCGGACTCCTCGTAGGACGCGCCCAGGGAGACGTTGAAAACGGCCGAGCCCGTCTGGCCGGGGGCCAGGGTGTAGGAGCCCTGCTGGCGGACCTGGACGCCGGAGGCGGCGCTGGTCAACCTCCCCGGGGCGGCGGTGATGGACGAGGCGCCGTCGTTGCGCAGGTACACCGTCAGGTTGACCGTCTCCCCGGGCTGCCAGATGTCGTCGCCGTCCACCCCGTCGTCGACGGCGTAGCCCTGGAAGGAGAGGGGCAGGGCGGCCCCTCCCACGGAGACCGTGAAATCAGGGTTGGTGACGGTCGCGCCCGCCACGGCGATCTTGAAGGCGACGGTGGCCGCCGTGTATTCCTTGTTCAGCGTCACGGGGAAGGCCCCCGAGGCGGTTTTCTGGGGCAGGATGGTGTAGGTGGAAGTCCCGCTGATCGTCACGCCCGGAGAGGAGGAGGTGAGGGTGCCGGTGGCTGAGGTGATGGCCGTGGTGGATTCGTTTTTGAGGGTCACATAGAGATAAACGGTCTCGCCGGGATCCAGGACGGCGTCGGCGTCGCCGCCGGCATCGTCCACCACATGGTTCTGGTAGGAGAGGGTGATCGTTTCCGTGGAACAGGCGGCGGTGAAGTTCTGTCCGGTCTGGCTGGCGTTGCTGATCGTGACCGACAGGGAACTCGGGCTGAAGGTGCACCCGCTCTTGGTGGGGGTGACGGTGTAGGAGCCGTTGGCCAGGCCGCCGAAGGAGTAGGTGCCGGTCGAACCGGTGGTGGTGGACTTGGAGGCCGTCCCGGTGAGATTCATGGTCACGCCGGCCACGCCGGCGGAGCCGTCGCTGACGGTCCCGGCGATGGTGTATCCCGAGGTGGTGGTGGCGGTGAAGTTCTTTCCTGTCTGGTTGGCGCTGTTGATCGTGACCGATAGACTGCTCGGGTTGAAGGTGTAGCCGCTCTTGGAGGGGGTGACGGTGTAACTGCCGTTGGCCAGGCCGCTGAAGGTGTAATTGCCGCTCGAGTCGGAAGTGGCGGTCTTCGTGGCCGCCCCGGTGAGGTTGAGGGTCACGCCGGAGGCCGTGTCGCCGCTGACGGTCCCGGAGATACTGTAGGTGGTCGGGGTGCTCCCGGTGGACTTGACCGTGAATTCGTTCGTCACGCTGTAGCCGTACTCGGGGATGGAGAGCGTCAACTTCAATTTCGGGCAGGTGGAGTCGCCCCCGGAGCAGAAGTCCTTGGTGAGACTGATTTTGAACGCCGTGTCGTTCTGGGCCGTGATGCCGGCAGGGATGGTGTAGGTCGACGTGCCGGTGACGATGGCAGCGTTGGCGCTGGTGGTGGTCAGCGTCGCCTCCGTCCCCGTGGCGGCCGAGGAGCCGTTGTTGGTCAATTTGAAGTAGAAGTTGAAGCATGAGGCCTCGGTGTCGGTCCCCTCGTAGATGTCCGGGTGCGGGCTCCAGTCCGAGCAGTTGGTGCCGGTGCTGCAGGCGCACCGCTTGTCGTCCGAATAGGCCAGGACGACGTCGGCCAAACTGTGGGTGAAGGCGTGGGTCCAGCACCCCTGCGTGGACGCGACGGCCGCCGTGAAGGTGATGTTGCCCGAGGAGCCCTCCGGAACGGTAAACTGCGCCGTCCGGGTCACGGTGGCCCCCGCGGCGATGTCGCCGAAGGCCATCGGCATGGCGGTGCTCCAGACCACTCCGGGGTAGGGCGTGGTCAGCGTGGCGGCCACGGCCGCGGCGGAGGCGTTTCCGCCGTTCTTGAGGGAGAGCGACAGGGTGTGGACCCCCGCGCTCTTGGTCACCGACGAGGCGCTGCGCAGGACCATCGGGTGGGTGGCCGAGCCGCCGATGTGGACATTGACGTCCGCCGGGTCGTTGGCGATGGTGTCATCGCTGTTGGTCACGCGCAGGGAGAGGAAGTCCACCGGCGTGCAGGCCCCCGAGAGGGTGTAGTTGTAGGTCCGGGTCGTCTGGGCGCCCTTGGCGATGGGGCCGAAGGTCTGCGCCGGCTGGCTGAAGTTCACCCCCGTGGTCCAGGGCGACAGGCTCACCTGGAAGGTGCCCGTGTAGTCCGCGTTGCCGGTGTTGGTGTAGGTGACCAGGACGGCGTTGGCTCCATGGGCGAGGGTCCGGTTCAGGATGGGGCGCGGCGGGTTGATGGCCACGGTGAAGTTCTTCGTGAACGCCCCGGCGGAGGAACTGATATTGAGGGTGAAGGGGATGTCCCCCGCGGAGGCGGCGCCGTCCACGTTGATGGTGTAGGAGATCGTCTTCGTCTCCCCGGCGGCCATGTTCCCCACGTTCACCGTGGTGGGGGCGCTGATGGTGACGCCGGAGTGGTTCTCGCTGAGACTGGCCTGGACGCTGGAGGCGGCCGTACTCCCGGTGTTCTTGAGGGTCAGATAGAGGGGATAACTGCCCCCGGGGTCCACGCTGGTCGGGGTGACCGACTGCAGGTCGATGTTGACGTAGTCGCCGCAGTTGTAGAGCCGGTAGAGGTCCTGCTGGATGAGGCCGGTGACGAAAACATAGATGGACCCCGTCCCGCCCGGAGCGGCGTGGATGTCGATCCCCTGCATGGCATCGCACCCGTTGGGGACGAAATTGGCCGGCAGGACGGAGAACATATTGGCGGGGTTGGAGATGTCCACGATGTCGAAACCGCCGGTCTGGCTGCAGCGCCCCAGGGCCAGATAGGCGTACTTGTCGTCCGCGTAACCCCCCATGGCCAGGGAGAACTCGGCGGTCCCCCGTCCGGTGTAGACCCCCAGGAGGTTGCCGTTGGGGACCGAGTAGGCGTGCATGCCGTAGGTGGACGAGGCGCTCGACGCCATGACGTAGAACCGGTTGTCCCGGGCGAACCCGCCGTAGGACTTGATGGCGGAGTTTTCGACGATCAGGCTGACGCTGTTGGGGAAGTTGGAGACATCCCACAGCTTGAAGCCCTTCTGGCGGGAGTGGGCCGCAAGGTAAGTTTTGTTGTTGTAACTGAACGCCTGCATCCAATCCACGAACGTCGCCGAAATGATCGAGGTGGTGGAGGGGGGTTTGGCCTGGGAGGAGGAGCCGGGCTCGGTGAAATCGTAATATTCGAAATAGGTGGCGAACGGCAGGACCAGGTAGCGCTTGCCGGCGGGCGTGACGAAGACGCCGAACACCTTCACGTCATCCTTGTCCACATAGCCCCTCTGCGGCGGGGTGTTGGGGTTGATGGAAACATCGTAACTGCGGAGTTTTTTGCACTTGGTGGCGAGGAACAGCATCTGGTCGCCGGGGAAGCTCTCCCCATAGGTGGCCACCGTGCCGTCGTCGCCGCAGGAGAAGGAGAGGTTCTCCGTACCCCCCGCCCAATACGGATTGGCGGGGTTGGAGTTGTTGATCGCCCCGAAGTAGTTGAGTCCCAAGATGTATAGATGGCTCCCGTGGTCGAAGATCTGGCTGGGGGAATAGCCCTGGCCGCCGGGCACCGTCATCAGGTGCTGGAGGTCGCAGGTCTGGGCCGAACCGGCGGCGCACCACAGGAGCAGGAGGGCGGTCAACAGGAAGGTCTTTTTCATGATTCTTTCACCTCTGCGATTAAGAGAAATTGCGGGCAACCCCTTTCGGAGTTGCCCGCAACGCATTGCATCAGGATCAAAGAACAGTAGCCGGGCCTCAGTAAACCGGGGCCGTGGGCACGAAGGTGCCGGCGACGGCATCCCACTCCAAGGTGCAGCCGTTGAGGTAGGACACGCCGGAGAGACCCAGGGTGTACTTGCCAAGGGCCTGGTAACGGACGTTCAGCCAAGACTGGTCGAAGGTGCAGCCGTACTCATAAGCACCGGCCGTGCAACCCCAACCGACGTTCAGGTAGTAGGAATCCTTGTCGGTGTCGAAGGCGATGCCGATCCAGCCGGACTCGTCCACGAGGGGCCAGCCCTCGGCTTCGGACACGACGACGCGCTGGGCCTCGAGGTAAACGTTGTCAAACCCGGCCACAGAGGGGGGAGGGGACGGACCGCCGTCGCCCTGGGTGGTGTTCTCCTCTTCGTCGTAGACGATCAGGTGGGGACGGGCCAGGCCGTACATGGTGACGTAGCCGGAAGAGTCGGCGTCAGCCACGAGGACGCTGTTGGTGATGCCGAGGCCGGAACCGAAGTTGCACTTGGGGCCGGGCATCCCCCAGTAGTAGGGACCCCAAACGTCGTTGTGGGAACGCCACACGTCGATCGAGGTGCCGCCGTCGAAGGCCGCATTGCCGATGTAGCGGAACGCCCAGCGGGTGGGGAGGGGCTCACGAAGGTCGGCCGACCACTGCGCGGGGGCCATCCAATAGTTGTACTTGGTGTAGAAGGTGTTGATGCCGTACCAGTCGAAATCCATGGGCTGCATGCCCCAGCCGCCGTAGAGGCTGTTCTGGTCGCCCATGACTTCGATGTGGACCAGCGGGTAACCGTCGGCCTGCATGCCGGCGTTGTCGTAATAGAACAGGTCGCCCCAGATGGTGTTGGAGTTGTAGAGCACGCCGTGGTCACGCACCCCGTCGAGGTTGGTGTCGAGATAATCGGGGGTGTAGTAACGGTCGTTGTTGGTGAGGGCGCCGTTGCAGGTGATGTTGTTGTCGATGGTGACATAGCCCACGTAGTTGGAGTTCCAGCCGTCGTAGGAGCCGACGGAGAGCATGCACTGCCGGTCGGTGAGGATGGAGCCGGAGGCCGGGGGATAGCAGGCCAGGTCCATCGCGTAGCCGGCGAAGCTGAACATGGTGTCGTTGAAGGTGCCGGCCTGGGCGAAGTACATCCCGTCGCCGTTGCAGTCGATGTAGCGGGTCCGGAACTTGTAGGTGGGGCTGGTGCAACCGTTGTTCGGGTAGTTCCCGAAGACGAGCAGCTGCCGCATGGACCAGGTGACCACATCGTAGCCCGTGAGGTAGATGTTGAAGTCGAACACGGGGTGGGAGTCAACGTTGTAGACCACCACGTGAAGGACGGTGGGGTTCGCGCTGAGGTTGCTCACCCCGATGAGGGTGTCAAGGCCCATGGTGTTGCTGGAATCCACCTCGAAGTAGGGGACCAGCAGGGTGCCCGCCGGCTGGTTCCCGTTGTCGCAGAGGGAGCCGTAGGGCGGAACATCGGCGGGGGGCGGGGTCTGGGCGAAGCCGAACGCCGCCACGAGGATCAACATGCTAAACCAAAACTTCTTCATACTTCCTCCTAAGTTTGTTTTTGATGCAAATCGTGTTCAATAACCCAATGCAAAAATGTAATGGCGTCGGTCTGCGTCTTGCGACACGGCCTCAGGCATCACCTCCCTGTGATATGGTTTTTGGCATGAAACCAAACTTTGTCATCACTTAATACTATAACCCCAAAATACCTATTTGTCAAGCCCTTATGTCAAAACCCCATGAAATCAATCCATGTTACTGAAAAATAGTCATTTAACCTTTATTTTGTAGGCGTGGAACCTGCCGCCGTCCTTTTCCATGCCATAGGCCGCGGCCAGGTCGGGGCCTCCGTCGCCGTCAAAGTCGGCGGCCCCCAACCAGGAGGCGCGGGCCTGCGGGATCCACCCCTCCACCCCGGCCGGCTTGAAGGTCCGCCCGTCGAGGTTCAGGTAGACCTGGAGGGTGCGATCGTCGAAGACCGTGGCCACATCCGGACGGCCGTTCTGGTCGAAATCGGCCACCGCCAGGCCGCGGAACCTCATCTTGGATTTGGTCACTTCCCGGGAATCCACTTCGAGATACTCCCACCCCCCGGGCCGGTTGAGGACCAGGAACACCTTGGCGAAGACGCCGGCGCTCCGGGCGTTGACGTCCTCCTCGTCGACGGGGAAGGTCATGGCGGTGTAGACCAGGTCCGTCCTTCCGTCGCCGTCGAAATCGGCGGCGTCCACATAGAACATATAGGCGCGGTCGGGCAGCGCGGAAATCGCCGACGGGCGGAACCCGCCGGCTTCATTGATGAAAAGCGTGTGCTTGAAATTATAGACGTTGGAGCAGGTGGCGAAATCCGGCCGGCCGTCGCCGTTGAAATCCCCGGCCACCAGAGAATTGCCGAAGGCCATGTTCTCGCCCTTGCCGCCGGTGACGGACCACTCCGTCCACTTCGTCCCGTCGAAGCCCAGAACCTTCTGGCGGATGAGGTTGAGCTTGCTGACATTCAAATAGGTGGGGCTCTCGTTGAGCGCGGCGATCTCGGGGCGCCCGTCCCCGTCGAAATCGGCGAGGATCACCGCCCGGGAGGAGAAGAGGGTGGGGTCGGGCATCCCGTCGGAGCGGGATTCGAACTCGCCGGGCCGGACCTGGAAGAGGGCGTAGATCCGTCCCTCGTGGCAGGCCAGAACGATATCCTGCAGCCCGTCCCCGTCGAGGTCGCCCACGGCGACCCCGCCGTAGGCCAGGGGAAGCCGCGGGAACCGGGCCTCGGCCCACTCCATCCACCGGCCGGTCCCGTCCCCCAAAAAGATGTTGGGCTGCGCCGACTCTCCGCGGGTGGGGGGGGTGATGATGTCCACGAACCCGTCGCCATTGATGTCGGCCAGCGCCATGTTCTCCCGCCATAAACCCTCCTTGGTGAGCCCGTCGTTGGCGGGGGTGAGCAGGAGCACGGCGGGAGGCGGATCCGGCGCGACCGGCTGGGCCGGTGGAGCGGGGGGGCGGGCGGTGGCGCATCCCAGCAGGGCGATGATCGATAACGGCAGGCAGGCGGTTCTCATGGGAAAACTCCTTTAAAGCGGGATTTCTGGGACGGATGGCCTCACAGCGCGTCCGCGAATTCGGGACGCCACTTCCAAAACAAAATGATACCACACCCCAAAGCCACCCCCCCCCATGCCAGCACCTGGATCACGGCGCCGGCCTCGGGCAGGGTCCCCCGGAGGAGAATGTCCCTGAACGCCTCGACCAGGGCCGTGACGGGGTTGCCCCTGAGTACGGACAGAAGCGTCGGATCGTTGATGAGGGAGAGGGGATAGACGATGGGGGTGCCGTAGAACAGGACCATCAGCCCGTAGGAGACCAGTTGGGCGGTGTCGCGGAAAAACACCTGGAGGGCGGCCCCGAGGAGGCAGAACCCGGCGACCAGGACGATCTGCAGACCCATCAGCAGGGGAAGGGCCAACGCGGCCCACGACAGGTGCCCGGTGAAGGCGAGGACGACCAGGAACACCACCGCCGCCAGGGCCTGGTGGATCAGGCCGGAGATCAGGATCCCGGCGATCAGGAGCTGGGGGGGGAAGGCCATCTTCTTGATGAGATTGGCCTGCTCGACGAGGGCGGTGGTGGAGCGCTGGACCATCTCGTTCAGTCCCATCCACGGCAAAAGGCCGGCGAACAGGAACAGCGGAAAACTCTCAACCCCCCGCTCACCCGCCAGGGAGATCTTGAGAACGGTGGAGAACACGAAAGTGAACAGCAGCAACTGCAATAGGGGCTGGAGAAAGGCCCAGACCAGCCCCAGGGAACTTCCGACGTACCGTCCCCGGAGGTCCCGGAGGGCCAATTCCCAGGCGAGGTGGATATGACTTTTCAGCATAGGCCTTGACATTATGGCATAATCAACCTATAATATTCAATGGATATGGCCATGACGAACACCCCGTCCATCCGACAGGCCAAACTGGCCGGCCTGAAGATCCGGAGCCTCCGGAAGAAGCGGCACTTGACACAGGCCGAACTGGCGAGTAGAATCAACGTGCAGCAGTCCGATCTCTCCCGCATGGAAAAGGGGGAGTATCGGGTGAGTTTGGACACCTTGTTCAAGATCCTCCAGACCTTCGAAATGACGATGGCGGAGTTTTTTGACGAGGTGGTCCAGGGAGGGGTTTCCGAAAAGGACCAGGAGATCCTCCAGGCGTTCCACCGGTTGGACACGGACGACCAGCGGGAGGTCCGCGAGTTCATCCAGTTCAAGCGGCAGCAACAGGAGAAAGGACCCCAAGGGGAATGAACCTCAGCCAGCGCTACCACTCGTGGAGGAACAAGGGCAAACGCGCCATCCAGCGCGGGGATTTCCCCCTCGCCGAGAAGCATTTCCGGGAATCGCTGGCCGACGCCCGCGCCCTGGGCGACGCCCGCCTCCAGGACCTCGCCGTCTGCAACCTGTGCGCCGCCCTCATCGAGCAAAACCGCACGGATGAACCGGAGATCCTCCAGCTTCGTCCGATCTATATGCGCTCTTCCGACCCGAAGATCGTCCGCCTCAGCGCCTATCATCTGGCCCGCGCCCTGGAACTTCAGCGGGATTTCGCCAAGGCCCAGTTCTACGCCAGGATCGCCCTGGACCGCAGCGCGCAGTTGAAGCGCGCCGACTTCGTCGCCTCCTCCCACAACCAGATGGGGAACATCCTCACCTGTCAGAGCTATTTCGGCGAGGCGGCCGCGCACTATGCCAAGGCCCTCGCCGCCCTGCCCGCCGATTATCCGATCCTTCAGGCCCTCGTCACCGACAACCTCGGCTACTGCCGCATCGCCCTCGGCGAGGCGGCCCGGGGAGTGTCCCTCTGCGAGGAGGCCCTCGGCATCCTGGAGACCCACGACGCCTCCCCGGGGTTCCTCATCTATCCGCACATGGACCTCTCCCTCGGCCACCTCGAATTGGGCCGCCTGGATCGCGCGGTGGAGCACGGCCGAATGGCCCTTGAGATCGCCCGGTACCAGAACCACACCGAGCGGATCAAGAACATCCTCCTTCTCCTGGGCGAAGCCCACGCCAAGCTCGGCGCCATGGACGCCGCCCAGGCCTACTACGGAGAGTTGGCCACCTTCTTCCCGGAGGTCCGCATCGCCGCGGACTTCCTGATGGCCTTCGAACTCCGAAAGGTGGTGAACTTCCGCTTATGAACAGAAAATTCTGGCTGGCTTTCGCCCTTTTCGGATGGGCGCTGACGGGGTTCGCGGGGGACACGGCCCTGGACCGGGCGGGAAACCTCTACACGGTCTTCCCCTCAACATACCAGGGCCTGCCGTGCCTGCAACTGGACATCCGGGCCCATGACGGCGCCGTCACCTCCGTGCCGGTGTGGGGAACCACGCCCTTCGCCCAACCCTCCTCGCCCCAGGTGCTGTACTCGCTCCCCTCCGACCGCCTCTACCTGGTCTTCCGCCAGGGTGCCGGCCCCGGGGCCCAGATCGCGCTGGCGACCTACAGCTCTCGAAGCGGCCTCTCCCCCTCCTTCCTCCTGTCGTCGGGACGGCCCGACCAGGATGCCCAAAATCCCGTCGCGGCCTTCACCGCCCAGGTGATCGCCGGGGAGGGAGAGTTGAAGGTCTGGCGGCAGTTCCTGCACATCCTTTGGTGGGAGGAAGGCCCCGAAGCCGGGGCCCGGTACGCCAATCTGCCGGTCCCCTTTGATTTCGCGGGCGTCGACGCCCTGACCCGCCTGCGGATGAACGACCTGTTCAGCCCCGAGACGGCGCCGGGCGACCTCTCCGCCCTCTTGCCACAGGTTTACCAACACCCCGCCCTCTTCGTTCCCGACTCCTCCCGGAACCAGGTCCGGGTGTTCTATCTCAACACGGCCCTTCTGCAGTGCGAGATCGCGGACCTGACCTACTCGACCGGCACCGAAATCCTCGAGGACCGCGCCCATTTCCCCGACATCGGCCTCATGGCCACCATGCCCATGCACCCGGACTTTATCACCACGCAGGGCGTGACCACGCTCCTTGGGACCACCGGCAACCTCGCCCTGTTCTCGGCCGAACCCGAGGGATACTACTACGCAACCTATTGCGAGGGCTGGTCCCAGCCCGGCACCCTCCCCCTCGACCTGCCCCGGGAGGAGGTCCAAAGGATCCTCTCCGCGGCCATCGACCCGGCCCAATAACCGTTCCCATCTTCGCGCTTTGTGCCGCCCCCGGTCCCGGGGGCGGCGTTGTTTTCCGGAGAGATGCCGCAGGCGCCTCAGCCTCGGCGAAGTTTTTGCAGGCGGGCCTGCACCATGCGGTGGGCGCCCGTGAGGCGAAGCAGTTTGCGCTGGTGCGCCTGCACCTCCTGGGGGTTTTCGGCGGGCGGCGGCGACCCCCGCCGCTCCCGGATCGATTTCTCCATCTCGATCCGGAGCTGGTCCAGCTCGGGCGCGGTGAACCTTTTGAGCTGGGGCTCGGCCAGGAGGACATAGCCCTCGGCGATGTCCCGGACCATGGTGAACGCGGAGCCGCCGATGAAACTTGCCATAGGGGTATAATAGCACGCAGTGACCTTCGATCGCGTCTCCGATGCTCCCGCCGGCGCTCCCGGCGCCCTCTTCGTCGTCTCGGCCCCCTCGGGAGCGGGCAAGACCACCCTCATCCGGAAAGCCCTGCCTGACCTGGGGGCGGTGCGTTTTTCCGTTTCGGCCACCACCCGGCCCCGGCGGCCCGGGGAGCGGGAAGGGGTGGACTATTTTTTCGTCCCGCGCGGGACCTTCGAGGCCATGGTCATGCAAGACGAGTTCCTGGAGTGGGCCCGCGTGCACGAGAACCTCTACGGCACCCCTGCGGGGCCGGTACGGGCGGCCCTCGACACCGGGGCCGACATGCTGCTGGACATCGATGTCCAGGGAGCGCTCCAGGTGAGGTCCCGGATGCCCCAAAGCGTACAGATCCTGGTGGTCCCCCCCTCCTATGACGAGCTCCGCCGGCGGATCGAGGGGCGCGGCCAGGACGACCCCGCCAGCGTGGCCGTCCGCCTGAGCAACGCCAGGGCGGAACTGTCCCGGTTCGCGGAATACGACTATGTTATTATTAACGACGATCTGGGGGAAGCCGTGGAAAACCTGAAAGGGATCGTGCGGGCCGGGCGCGTTGCCATGCCCCGCCTCGCGTCCCGGGTCAACGCCATCCTCTCCGCCTTCCCCTGAAATCCTCCGACGGGAGTTGAAACCCATGAAGAAACTGGACAGCAAGTTCCGCCTGGTGCTCATCGCCGCGCGCAGGGCCGAGCAAATCGTCTCCGGCGCCGAGCCCAAGGTCCCGACCGGCCACAGCAAGCCCACCTACATCGCCCTCGAGGAAGTGAACAGAGACCTGGTCCAGGCCTCCTACACCGACATCCGGGGCGAGACCGTCCGGTTGGGCCCCATCCAGGAATGAACCTGGTCCTGGGCGTCTCCTCCAGCATCGCCGCCTACAAGGCGGCCGAGTTGGCGCGCCTGTTCGTGAAGGCGGGCCACGCGGTGCGGGCCGTCATGACGGCGAACGCGACCCGCTTCATCCAGCCGCTCACCCTCGGCGTCCTCACGGGGCGGCCGGTCCACACCCACACGTTCCCCGAAGGGGAGACGGGGGTGGACCATGTGGAGCTCGCCGGTTGGGCCGACGCCCTCCTGGCGGCCCCCGCCACCGCCAACATCCTGGGAAAATTCGCCCATGGGATCGCCGACGACTTTCTCTCCACCTACTTCCTGGCCCACCGGGGCCCGACCGTGGTGGCTCCGGCCATGAACACGGCCATGTGGAACAACCCGGCCGTGCGGGATAACCTGGAGTCTCTTCGCCATCGCGGCGTGGCGGTGGTCCCTCCGGGGACGGGGGACCTGGCCTGCGGGGACGAAGGCGAAGGCCGGATGGCCGATCCGGCCGACATCTTCTGGCACACCGTCCGGGCCGCCGGGCCGGAGCACCCCTTCGCCGGCAAACGGGTCATCGTCACCGCCGGTCCCACCGTGGAGGCCATGGATCCCGCCCGGTTCATCTCCAATTACTCCTCCGGGAAAATGGGCTACGCCCTGGCCCGCCAGGCCTGGCTCCTCGGCGCGGAGGTGACCCTCCTTTCCGGGCCGGCGGCCCTGCCCCCCCCCACGGGAACGACGGTGGTCCCCTTCACCACGGGGGAGCAGCTGCAGGCCGCGCTCGAGACCTCCGCGCCCGGGGCCGATTTCATCTTCATGGCGGCGGCGGTGTGCGATTTCATCCCCGAGGTCTCCCCGTCCAAGATCAAACGCGCCAAGGGGCTCTCGCTCGCCTTCCGCCCCGCCCCCGACATCATCCGGAGCGTGCGCCGGAAGACGAAGGCCTTCACCGTCGCCTTCGCCGCCGAGACGGAGGACCTCCTCCTCAACGCCGGGAAGAAACTGGCGGCCAAGGGGGTGGACGCGGTGGTGGCCAACGACGTCTCCCGCCCCGACATCGGGTTCGGAAGCGACGAGAATGAGGCCACGCTCATCACGGCGATGGAGCGCCGTTTCTTCCCCAAACAGGCCAAGGAGGCGCTGGCCCTGGAGATCCTCCGGGCCGTGGCCGCCGATGCAGGACTGGTGTAGCTACTTCCTGGGGCTGGGCTTTTACGGATTCTACGCCCATCCGCCGGCGTCCTCGACGGACCGGCTGCCCCAGGCCCGGTTGGAAGAGATCCGGCAACGGGCCGCCGCCTGCCGCGCCTGCGGCCTGTGGCGGGGAACGCAGAACATGGTGTTCGGCGGCGGCGACCCCCGGGCCCGGCTGATGTTCATCGGCGAGGGACCCGGCGAGGACGAGGACCGGCAGGGCGAGCCCTTCGTGGGCCGTGCCGGGCAGTTGCTCACCAAGATCATCCGGGCCATGGGGCTGGACCGCGAGCAGGTCTACATCGCCAACCTCGTCAAGCACCGCCCCCCGCAAAACCGCAATCCGGAGCCCTCGGAGATCGTGGCCTGCACCCCCTTTCTGGAGGGGCAGATCGAGGCCATCCGGCCGGCGGTCATCGTGGCGCTGGGCCGGTTTTCGGCGGAGTTCCTCACCGGCAATCCCGAGGGCATCTCCCGCATCCGCGGGCGCTGGCACGATTACAAGGGCATCCCCGTCATGCCCACCTTCCACCCCTCCTACCTCCTCCGGCAGAACCAGGCCAAGCGCCAGGTCTGGGAGGACATGAAACTGGTGCTCCGCCGCCTCGATCTTCCCGTCCCCACCTTCAGTGGACAGAGTTGACCTCGTCCTCCCCCTCCCCTTCCGTTCCCCGTTCACCTACGCGGCTCCCGCGCATCTCGTCCCCCGCCTGACCCCCGGCGTCCGCCTTCTGGTCCCCTTTCGCGGGCGCCGCGTCGTCGGCTTCTTCTGGGGGCCGGGATCGGCCGCTTTCCCCCAAAACCGGCTCAAACCGGTCCTGGCCGTTCTGGACCGCGAGCCCCTGATCGCGGACGATGTCCTGCGCCTGTGCCGCTGGATCGCCGGATACTATTTCTCTCCGCCCGGCGAGTCGCTCGCCCTGGCCTTTCCCCCGACGGCGCTGGAGGCCGTGGACCCGCCGGTGCGCCCCACACCGGAGGGTCTGGAGCGGTCGGATGACGGTCCCGCGCTCCTGCGGGAGCTGGCCGCCCGGGGGGCCATCCCCCTCTCGGAGGTTCAGGCGGACGCCCGCCGGTTCGCCGAATGGGAGGTCCTGGCGGCCTCCGGGTGGGCGGCGGCGATCCCTCCGGGAAGCCGGATCCAGGCGGGGGGGGCGGTGTTCGCCCTGCCGGCGATACCCTGCGAAACCCTGCTCGCCCGGTGCGGACGCGCTCCGGTGCGCCGGACCGTGGTGCAATGGCTTCGGGAACAGGGGGAACCGGCCGGGATGGAGGCCATCCACGCGGCCACGGGGGCGAGCGCCTCGGTGGTCCTGGCGATGGCCCGCTCGGGCCTGGTCCAGCGCCTCGGCCGGGACCGGGTCTATGCCATGGACCGCCACCTCCTCACCGCCCCCGAAACCGTCCTGCATCCCCTCACCTCCCACCAGGCGGGCGCCTTCGCCCCCGTCCATGCGGCCCTCGAACGGGGCGGCTTCAGCCCCTTCCTCCTGCGGGGCGTCACCGGCTCCGGCAAGACCGAGGTCTACCTGCACGCCATCCGGGAGGCGCTCGCCCGCGGGGGGCGGGCCCTCTACCTGGTGCCCGAGATCGCCCTCACCCCGGCGGCGGCGGCCCGCCTGAGGGCGCTGTTTCCCGGCCGGGTCTCCCTCTTCCATTCCGGCCTCTCGGCGGGCGAGCGCCTGCAGGAGTTCCACCGCGCCCGCACGGGAGAGTCCCACGTGGTGGTGGGGACCCGCTCGGCCCTTTTCCTCCCGCTGGACCGCCTCAAACTGGTCGTGGTGGACGAGGAGGGGGACCCGGCCTACAAGCAGGAGGAGTCCCCCCGGTACCACGCCCGGGATGCCGCCCTGGTGCGGGCCCGGGAGGCGGGGGCGGCGGTCCTGCTGGGCTCGGCCACCCCCTCCATGGAATCGCTCGCCAACGCCGGGCGCGGGCGCTACACGCTCCTGACCCTCGACGAAAGGGTGGAGGCGCGGCCCCTTCCCTCGGTGACGGTGGTGGACCTCCGCCGCGAGGCCCCGGTCCCCGGCGACCACGGCCGGGTCCTGTTCTCCGGGCCGTTGTTGGAATCTCTGGAGCGATGTTTCGCGGCGGGGGACCAGGCCATTCTCCTGATGAACCGCCGGGGATGGGCGCCCCTGTTGCTTTGCCGCCAATGCGGCCACGCGTTCCCCTGCCCCGACTGCTCCGTCAGCCACACCCTCCACCGCCGGCCCCGGCTCCTGGTCTGCCACTACTGCGGCCATCGCGCCCCGGTCCCCCCCGCCTGCCCCTCCTGCGGCGGAGAGGTGCTGGAGGACATCGGCTTCGCCACCGAGAAGGTGGCCCAGAGGTTCGGCGAACGGTTCCCCAAAGTCCCCTTCGGCGTTCTGGACCGCGACGCCGCTTCCCGCCGGGGGCGCATCGCGCGCACCCTGCGCGATTTTTCGTCGGGCGCCCTCCAGGCCCTCATCGG
>DCUZ01000019.1:47029-81344 GCA_002327305.1 Holophagales bacterium UBA2201
GAGGTGCTGGTGCAGACGGTCCACCCCGAGCACTACAGCATCCGCCTCGCCGCCGCGCAGGACGTGGAGGCCTTCTACGCCCGGGAGCGCGGGTTCCGCGACGCCTTTCTCTACCCGCCCGCCGGGCACCTGGCACTCCTCTCCTTTTCCGCAACCTCGGCGGCCGCGGCCCGCGGGGAGGCGGAGGCGGCCGCTCGGACGCTTCGCGCGGATCCGGCGGCCTCCCGCGTCCGGATCCTGGGACCGGCCCCCGCCCCGATCGAACGGATCCAGGGGCGATTCCGCTGGCAGATCCTCCTCCGCGCGGGTCACCGCCCTCCCCTGCATCGCCTCGTCGAGGCCCTCCTGCGGGCCGGCCCCTTCCGCGGAAGCGTGGACATGGACCCCCAGAACCTGTTGTAGGATCGGCACACCATCGACAAAACACCCCGCCACGGGGCGGGGTGTCAGAAAACGGAAAAAACGGGCGATTACTTGGCGACCCGGTCCTTGAGGGTCTTGCCGGCCTTGAAGGTGGGATACTTCTTGGCGGCGATCTTGATGGGCTTGCCGGTGGCCGGGTTGCGCCCCTGGCGCGCCTTCCGGTGGCGGGAGGCGAAGGTGCCGAAGCCGGGGATGGAGACCTTGCGGCCCTTGTCCAGTTCGATGGCGATGATCCCCTTGCCGGGGCGGCAATCGAAAAGGGCGTCCACCACCGCGGCGGCCTTCGTCTGGCCGATCCCGGTGACCTTGTTGAGCTTCTGGACCAATTCGGTTTTGTTCATTGCTCCTCCATTAGAGAATAGTGTGTTTCATTGGATAGTATAGGCCCCAACCCGAGAGTTGTCAAGTATTTTCTGCATTTTCTCGCCCTCCCTCCCCGAACACCCCGTTGGAAAGGGCCTTTTCGGGATGACGGACCGGCGGCGGGAGGCGAAGGTGCCGAAGCCGGTCATGGAGACCCGGTGGCCCCGCTCCGGTCCCATGGCGATGATCCCCCCCGGCCGGGCCGGCAATCGAAAAGGGCCTCCATCCCCTCGGCGGCCGCCCGGAATGCGGAGCCGGGAGGGGCGGTGGGATGGTGGTATAATACCAATTCATTTTCCTCCCAGGGAGACGATCATGAAAGCCTACGACACCGAGCACATCCGGAATGTGGTCTTCGCGGGCCACAACGACACGGGCAAGACCACCCTCATCTCCGGCCTCCTTTTCGCCGCCGGGGCCGTGAACCGGTTCCTGCGCGTGGAGGACGGCAACACCGTCACCGATTTCGACGAGGAGGAGATCGCCCGCAAGATCTCCATCCAGCTCGGGGTCGCCAACGCCGAATGGAAGGGGCACAAGATCAACCTGCTCGACACCCCCGGCTACGCGATCTTCATCGCCGAGACGATGGCGGGGATGAAGGTGGCCGACGCCCTGGTCCTGACGGTCAACGGCGTGGCCGGCATCGAGGTGAGCACCGACCGCCTCTTCAAGCTCGGCGAGCAGTTCAAGCTCCCCGCGGTCCTGGTGGTCACCAAGATGGACAAGGAGCACGCCGACGACGAGAAGGTGATGAACCAGCTCCGGGAAAAGTTCGGCCACCGGGTGATCGCCCTCCAGCTCCCTATCGGCCGCGAGGCCGCCTTCCAGGGGATCGTGGACCTGGTGACGATGAAGGCGCACCTCTTCCCCAAGGACGGCAACCCCGCCGGCAAGGAGGCGGAGGTCCCGGCCGACCTGAAGGACCGGGCCAAAGCCGCCCACGACGCGCTGGTGGAGAAGGTGGCCGAGGGCGACGAGAAACTCATGGAGAAGTTCTTCGAGGCCGGGACCCTCACCCCCGAGGAAATGCTGGCCGGCCTGAAGAAGGGGATCGCCTCCCGCGACATCATGCCGGTCTGCTTCTGCTCGGCCGACAAGCTGGCGGGGATGACCACCCTCCTCGACGTCCTGACCGGCCTCCTCCCCGCGCCCGCCTCGGCGGCCTGGGAGGCCAGGAACGCCGTCAGCGGCGAGCCCGCCACCCCGGCCGAGGGCGCCCCCACCGCCTTCGTCTTCAAGACCATCTCGGACCCGTTCGCCGGGCGCATCTCGATCTTCAAGGTGGTCACCGGCGCCTTCAAGTCCGACGGCACCTACTACAACGCCAACCGCGAGACCCCCGAGCGGTTCGGCTCCCTCACCGCCATCCAGGGCAAGACCCTGACCCCCGTGACGGAAGCGCCGGCCGGCGACATCGTCGCCATCACCAAGTTGAAGGAGACCCGCACCTTCGACACCCTCTGCGAAAAGGGCGCGCCCGTCAAGTACGAGCCGCTCAAGCTCGCCGAGCCCTCCATCTCCTTCGCCATCGAGCCCAAGAGCAAGGGCGACGAGGACAAGATCTCCGGCGCCCTGGCCCGCCTCATGGAGGAGGACCCGGTCCTCCGGCTCACCCGCGATCAGCAGACCAAGGAGATCGTCCTCTCCGGCGCCGGGCAGATCCACATCGAGATCGTGGTCAACAAGCTCAAGACGAAGTACGGCGTCGGCGTGAACCTCAAGCTCCCGAAGGTCCCCTACAAGGAGACCGTCACCCGCCGGGCCGAAACCACCTACCGCCACAAGAAGCAGACGGGCGGCCGGGGGCAGTTCGCCGAGTGCTCCATCGTCATCGAGCCCGCGGGGCGCGGCGAGGGGTACGAGTACCTCGACGAGATCTTCGGCGGCTCCATCCCCCTGAACTTCCGCCCCTCCGTGGACAAGGGGATCCAGGCCACGGCCGTCAAGGGGGTGCTGGCCGGCTACCCGGTGGTGGACTTCAAGATCCGCCTGGTGGACGGCAAGTTCCACCCCGTCGATTCCTCCGACCGCGCCTTCCAGATCGCCGGCTCGATGGGGTTCAAGGAGGCCTTCGCCAAGGCCGGCCCCACCCTCCTGGAACCCATCTTCAACCTGGAGATCGTCAGCCCCGAGGAGTTCACCGGCGACATCATGGGCGACCTCAACGGCCGAAGGGGCCGGGTGCAGGGAATGGACGTGGAAGGGGACAACCGGGTGGTCAAGGCCCAGGTGCCGCTGGCCGAGATCCTCACCTACTCCTCCGACCTGCGCTCCAAGACCCAGGGGCGCGCCTCCTTCACCATGGAGTTCTCCCATTACGAGGAAGTTCCCAAGCACGCGCAGGAGAAGGTCATCGCCGCCGCCAAGAAGGAGAAGGCCGGGGAAGCGGAGGAGGAAGAATAGAACCGGGGCGGGTTGCCCTCGTCCCGCCCCCCCGGCAATATCCTCCCGCTCATCACGACTCAGGGTTCTCCCCAGGGAAGAATCTTCCGGTGAGCCGCTCTCTCTGCGCCGGGGCAAGGTATAATAATCCCATGCCCCGAACAGGCCGACCAAGGAAGCGAATCAACCGTCCGGCTTCATTTTTTCTTAACATTGGCGGGTTATCATCATAGCGTCCCGACCTCAGCCATGAAGAACCGGACCGCCTCCCTCAGCGCACCGCGACCCCCGACGAAGGCCCCCTTCCCCCTGAGGGCCGCCTGCGTGGACATGGGCTCCAACGCCATCCGCTTCTTCGCCGCCGAGTTCGGCTCCCCCACCCAATCCACCGTCCTCGACGATGAACGCCTCCCCGTGCGCCTGGGGGCCGGCGTTTTCCTCTCCGGCCGCCTCGATGCGGCGGCGATGGAGGAGGCCCTGGCGTCGCTGGCGGGCCTCCCCGCGCGCCTTCAGGCCTTGAAGATCGATCTGTTCCGGATGGTGGCCACCAGCGCGGTGCGGGAAGCCGTCAATGGAAAGGCCTTCCTGGAGCGGGTGGAGAGGACGACGGGCCTGCGGGGCGAGACCATCTCGGGCTACGAGGAGGCCCGCCTCATCCACCGCGCGGTGCGCGGGCGGGTCCCCATGGGGAGGCGGCCATGGCTGATGGTGGACGTGGGGGGCGGGAGCGTGGAGGTGACCCTCGCCGACACCGAGGGGCTGGTCTGGAGCGAATCGCACACCATGGGGGCCGTGCGCCTGTTGGAGGAGCTGGCCGGGGGAAGGCAGGAGCCGGGTCATCTCCGCCGCCTCCTGGAGGAATATGTAGCCACCCTCAACCTTCCCGCCGTCCTGGGGCGCCAGCGCCCCGCCGGCCTCATCGCCACCGGGGGCAACATCGACGCCCTGGCCCTCCTGGCGGGGGCCCTCCCGCCGAACGGCGGGCCCGGCCGGCTCCCAAGGGCCGACCTCCGAAAACTCATCGGAACCCTCTCGCGCCTCTCCCACGCCCGCCGGGTGCGCGACCTGGGCCTCCGCCCCGATCGGGCCGACGTCATCCTTCCGGCCGCCCTCGTCTACGACCGGGCCGCCGAGCTGGCGGGGGCCAGGGAAATCTGGGTTCCCCGCGCCGGGTTGAAGGAGGGGCTCCTCCTGGACCTGGTGGAGGACGCCGCCACCCACCGCGACCATGTTGCGCGGCAGGACCGGCAGACCCGGGCGGGGGCCCTGGCGCTGGGGCGGCGGTACCGCTTCGACGAAGCCCACGCGGAGCAGGTCGCGTCCCTGGCGCTTTCGCTGTTCGACCAGCTGCGGCCCCTTCACGGCCTCGGAGAAACGGACCGCCGGCTCCTGACGGCCGCGGCGCTCCTGCACGACATCGGCAGTCACGTCTCCTACCGGAAACACCACAAGCACTCGCTCTACCTCATCGCCCAGTCGGAGCTCCCCGGATTCTCGGCGGAGCAGATGCTCCTCACGGCCAATATCGCGCGCTACCACCGCAAGGCGGAGCCCGGCCCGACCCATCCCGATTTCGCGGACCTGCCCCGCGGGGACCAGCGTCGGGTGCGGAAGCTCGCGGCCCTCCTGAGGGTGGCCGACGCCCTCGACCGCGAGCACCTCCAGGCCGTCCGGGGGATCAGGGCGCGGGGCGCGGGGCGCACGGTGCGCCTCCGCGTCGACGGGACGGGCGACCGGGTGCTGGAGCGGTGGGCCCTGCGGCGCAAGGCGGGGCTCTTCGAGCGGACGTACGGCCGGGAACTCATCCTCACCACAGGGGGAAAACCATGATCCCAAGGGGAGAAACCATGATCCCGGGAAAACTGATCGCTGTGGAGGGGCTCGACGGGTCGGGCAAATCCACGCAGATCCACCTGGTCCATCAGTGGCTCCAGGGGCTCCGGTGCGGGGTCTTCTTCACCGAGTGGAACTCCAGCGGCCTCGTCAAGGGGGCGACGCGGCGGGGGAAGAAGCAGCAGATCCTCACCCCCGTCACCTTTTCCCTCATCCACGCCACCGACTTCGCCGACCGGTACGAGCGGCAGATCCTCCCCATGCTCAAGGGGGGGCACATCGTCCTGTGCGATCGCTACATCTTCACCCCCTTCGGCCGCGACGAGGTGCGTGGCTGCGATCCGAAGTGGCTGCGCACCCTGTACGGGTTCGCCCGCGTCCCCGACATCACCCTCTACTTCCGCCTCCCCCTGGCCGTCTCGCTGGGGCGCATCCTGGAGGGCCGCCCCAAGTTGAAGTATTTCGAGGCGGGGATGGACATGGGGCTCTCTCCCGACATCATCGAGTCGTTCAAGATCTTTCAGGGGCGTATCATGGAGCGGTACGACCGGATGGCCAAGGAGTTCAAGTTCACCGTCATCGACGCCACGCGCCCCATTCACGCGCAGCAGGAGCAGGTGCGGAGGATCATCGCCCAGCGGATCGACCTGGCGAAATACCATCAGAGGGGTCTCCAATGAGGGCCAAGCGCTGCTACCTCAAGCCCCTTCCGGGCGTGGTCCCCGCCAAACTGCCGGGCCTCCTTCTCGTCATCGAGGGCCCGGACTCGTCGGGGCGCTCCACCCACATCGGCCTGCTGGCGCAGTGGCTGGAGGAGCGGGGCCACGCCGTGGCCCAGGCGGGGCTGAAGCGCTCCGAACTGGTGGGGCTGGAGCTGGAGCAGGCCAAGGCGGGGAACGTCCTTTCGCCCCGTACCATGTCGCTCTTCTACGCCACCGATTTCTACGACCAGTTGGAGAACCGCATCGTCCCCGCGCTCAGGGCCGGCACCGTGGTCCTGGCCGACCGGTACTTCTTCACCCTCATGGCGCGCGACATCGTCCGCGGCGGCGACCGCTCCTGGCTGGAGTCGCTCTACGGGATGGCCATCGTCCCCGACGCCGTCTATTCGTTCATCGTCTCCTCCCGCACCCTGGTCCAGCGAACCCTCCACTCCCACGCCCTCATGGACTACTGGGAGTCGGGGATGGACCTGGGCCTCTCGCGCGACTGGTTCGACTCCTTCCTGGCCTACCAGCGGCGGATGCGGGTGGAGTTCCACCGGATGAAGGAAAAGTACGGGTTCGAAGAGATCAACGCCAACCGCTCCATCCGCGCTATCCAGGCCGACCTGCGAGCCCGGGTCCAGACCGTTCTGGACACCCGGCTTGCAGGGATGAAGTAGGAGGACCTTCCATGCCCACCCGTTCCGTCCGCAAGACCCAGCCCGTCCGCAAGGCCCGGCCCGTGCGCAAAGCCCCGCCCCAACCCAAAGCCGCCCCGGCCCCGAAACCCTCCGGAAAGGAGACCCGCAAGGCGCGCCACGCCGGGCGGCTGAAGGCCGGCCTATTGGCTCTGCGGACCACCCTCCAGGAGGTCCAGGAGCACTATTCGGTCCGGACCAACGGCCTGCTCGTCCAGATGATGCAGGTCGTGGAGCCGCCCGAGGGGTCGGAGCACCCGGTCCTCCCCTCCCGCAAGACCGTGGACCGGATGCTGGAGGCGATCCAGGGTCTCAAGGTCAAGCCCAAGAAGGGGCGGGGCAAGGATTTGCAGCGCCTCCAGGACCTGCTCGAGGCGCTGTGGATCCAATTGCCCCCTCAACCGTAAATACAGGCTGAGGGCTTTAGGCTGAAGGTTGAAGGAATAGCTTTGATATTAAAACGCCAGGTGCGTGTCGCATCCTATGGACTCCATCCCGGCGACACGCTGGCCGAAGCGGCGCGGAAGATCATCCTCAAACAGGTGGCACGGATGCGCAAGCACGCGCCCGGGACCCGTGAGGGGAGGGACTGCGAGGCCCTCCACGACATGCGGGTGGCCACGCGCCGCCTCCGCTTCGCCCTCCGCCTCTTCGCCCCCTGGATGCCCCCCGGACGGGCCGACCGTCTCCGGACGGACCTGCGGCGCGTGGCCCTTGCCCTGGGGCGGGTGCGGGACCTGGATGTGTTCCTGGAGGGCCTGCCCTCCCTGGCGGACGAGGCCGGGCTGTCCGCGGATCAGCGCCGGGCCCTTCTGGGCGCCCTGCGGCGCAGGCGCGGGCAAGGGCGTTCGGTGCTGGTGCGGATGCTCGCCGGCCGCCGCTTCCTGGCGCTGGTCCTCGTCCTGGAGCGGGTCCCGCTGAGCGGAGCGGACGCGCCCGCGCGGGAGGCATCGGGCCGCATGCTCCGGAAGGCCGCCCGCGCCCTTCGCGCCTGGGGGCGCCGGGCCGACCTCACCCGTCCGGCGGACCTGCACCGCCTCCGCATCCTGTTCAAGCGCCTCCGCTATACCTGCGAGTATTTCAACGAACTCTACGGAGGCGCCCTCGACGGCGCCATCGCCCGGTTCATCCGGTTCCAGGACTGCCTGGGCCGCTACCAGGACGCCGTCATCGCCGCCTCCCTTCTGGACGGGTTGCCCGGAAGCCGGAAACCGGAGGACGGGGGCGACGCGGGGCGTGACCGAGATCGACCTGATCTTGCAGGGGCGACGGCGAAAATTCAGGAGATCCTGCGCGCCGAAAGGGGGCTTCAGAGGGAGGCGTTTGCGGAGTTGTGGGTGGACTTTCCCCTGCTGATGCGCGCCTTCACCAAACTCCAAGGACTCCCGGAACGACCCGGGACGGAGTCCGTGCCTTCGGGCACGGACCCGGAGGGGCGCAACCCATAAGCAAACCGTTGATTTTCAAGGCAATGGAGATGAACCTGCCGCCGGGAAAAAGATCCCCTTGACACTGATTGTTTATTAGCATACAATATACATATGAAAGGACGAGCGCCATGGGATTGAAGGACGAGCTGGGGCTTCCCCACCCCGTCGCCACGCTGGCCCACGAGGCCATGCTCAACATCTTCGTCACCGCCGAGGCCCTCGGCAAGGAGGCGGACCGGGTCCTCCAGCCGCACGGCCTCACCAAGGCCCAGTTCGACATCCTCATGCTGCTGGAACACCAGACGGCCGACGGCGGGGCCGACCAGAGCACCCTCGGCCGGATGCTGGTGGTGAACCGCTCCAATGTCACGGGCCTGATCGACCGGATGGAGCGGGACGGGCTGGTGAAGAGGATGGCCGATCCGGCCGACCGGCGCGTCAACCGGGTCAGGATGACTCCCAAGGGGATGAAGGTCCTCCGCGCCGCCGAGCAGGCCTATGTCGCGAGGACGCGCGAGGTGGTCGCCGCCCTCCGCGCCGCCGAGCAGGAGGCCCTCTGCCGGACCCTGGAGCGGGTGCGGGCCTCCCTGCGCAAAAACCCTAATCCAAAGAAGGCCTAAATGATCACCCGCAAGAATCCCCTGGATTTTTTTGCATTATATGGTTCACTAGTATACTGTATATGTACACTCTATCTGCTTCCTGTTCCTTGTTCCTCGTTCCTCGTTCTTCGTTCCTCGTTCTTCTGCCTTCCTTCTTCATCCTTCCTCCTTCTACCTTCTTACTTTATCTCACGGAGGCCCCCCATGAACATCCTGCTGATCGCCCCCGCCAGCGGCCCATGGCGCGGCGTGGGCCGCCGCCGTCTCTTCGGGGGACGGACCTTCCGCTTCTCCATGCTCTCGCTCCTCTCCGTCGCCGCCGAGACGCCCCCCGGAACCACCATCCGCATCGTGGACGAACAGATCGAAGAGGTGCCCACCAGCGGACGCTTCGACCTGGTGGGGATCACCTCCATGACGGCCGCGGCGCCCCGCGCCTATGCTTTGGCGGACCGTTTCCGCGCCGCGGGGGTCCCCGTCGTGTTGGGGGGGATGCACCCCACCTTCATGCCGGAGGAGGCCCTGGCGTACGCCGACGCGGTGTGCGCCGGCGAGGCCGAAGGGGTCTGGCCCGCCATCGTGGAGGACGCCCGGGCCGGCCGCCTCGGAGGCGTGTACCGCGCTCCCGCGCCGGCCGACCTTTTCCTCCTCAAGCCGGTCCCGCGCGCCCTGTTGCGCTCCCGGCATTATGCCACCGTCCAGGCGGTCCAGGCCACCCGGGGGTGCCCGCACCAATGCGCCTTCTGTTCCGTCTCCGCCTTCCATGAGGGGCTGTTCCGCACGCGCCCCATGGAGCAGGTGATCGCCGAGATCCGCTCCCTGCCCGGAAGGTTTTTCATTTTCACGGACGATTCCCTCGCGGCCGAGCCCGACTACGCCAAAGCGCTATTTGCGGCCCTGGCCCCGCTGAATAAGCGGTGGATGACCCAGGCCACCCTCGGGATCGCTGACGACGGAAAGTTGCTGGACCTGGCGGAGCGCGCCGGGTGCGTGGCGGTCTTCACGGGGTTGGAAACCTTCAGCGCTGAAAACCTCGAGGGGGTCGGCAAAGGGTTCAACAAGGCGGAGGAATACCGGGATCGGATCGCCCGCCTGCACGCCCATGGCATGGGCGTCGAGGCGGGCATCGTCTTCGGGTTCGACCACGACCGGCCGGAGGTCTTCCGCAACACCCTGGCGATGCTGGACGCATTACGCATCGACATGGCCCAGATCTCCATCCTCACCCCCCTGCCCGGAACGCCGTTCTTTAAGGCCATGCGCGGCCGCATCCTGGACGGCGACTGGTCCCATTACGACTACCATCACGCCGTTTTCCAGCCGGCGGGGATGTCCCCTGAGGAACTGAAGGCCGGACACGACTGGATCACGCGCGCATTCTACTCCCCGCGACGCATCGCCCGGCGCCTGGGGTGGGCGGCGACGCGCAGGCACGCCGCCCGGGTCCTCCCCTTCGCCGCGGCCATCAATCTTGCCTATAATAGACGGGTGGCGAATTGGAATATCCGGGGATGGGACCCCGCCGGCGAACCCCCCGGCTTCACCCTTCACCACAAGCCGCTGGCCAAAACGGCCGGCGCCTGATCAAGGAGGATCACATGTTCCTGCAACTTCTGCTCGTCAATTTCCTGCTGGCCGCGGCGGTTGCCGCGGTGGTGGTGCTGGTGTTCCGCAAGCCCGTGCGGGCGGTCCTGCACCGCATCATCGGGGAGGAGATCCAGTCCGCCTGGAGCCGCTATGTGATGTTCGCCATCGCCGTCGTCGGCGTTTCGGGGGGCGTCCGGCTGTGGGAGCTGGGCCGCTACATCACGCCGGATAAAGAGACCGGGAAGGTGCTGGAGCTGACCCACGACCGGTGGGTCCTGGAGATCTACAGCACCATCGTCGGCGCCCTCCAGGCCGATACCTGGATGCTCCTCGTCTTCTTCCTCTTCGCCCTGATCGCCTTCGTCGTCGTCAAGGGGTTCGAGCTGAAAAGGCATGCGGGATGAACGGCGCAGTGAATATGCGCCGGTTGCGAGTTTAAAGTTTCGAGTTTCGAGTTGGCGCGGAAGCCATATTTATGTGGGGATGTCGCGCAGAGCGGCCGCGGCATTGAGAAACGAATGTCGCGGTCGGTCGAGCGGATGTAATTTCAAATGGACCTTATCAGCGTGATCAAGGAAGATATTAAACGAACCAAGGCCGATGTGATATCGCTTTCAACCGAGACAAGAGGGCGCAGCATGCTGCGCCCCTACGGCATTTTTCGTCCTGAACTCGAAATTCGAAACCCGAAACTCGAAACTGGCTGTCGCTACAGGGCCTTTTTCACCGCCTTGGCGAAGGTCTCCAGCACCTTGACGCGGGCATGGTTCTTGTCCACGGCCTCAACGAGGGTCCACGGCGCGTGGGGCGTGGAGGTGCGCTCCACTAGCTCGCCGACGGCGGCCTCGTAGGCGTCCCACTTATTGCGGTTGCGCCAGTCCTCTTCGGTGATCTTGAACTGCTTCCAGGCGGTCTTCTCCCGCTCCTTGAACCGGCGCAACTGCTCCTCGGGGGAGATGTGGAGGAAAAATTTCTGCACGATGTAGCCGTGCCGGATCATCGCCTCCTCGAACTCGTTGATCTCCGCGTAGGCCCGTTTCCATTCGTGCTCTTTGGCAAACCCCTCCACCCGCTCCACCATGACGCGCCCGTACCAGGAGCGGTCGAAGATGACCACGCGGCCCCGGCCGGGGAGGTGGCGCCAGAACCGCCAGAGGTAGTGCTGGGCCCGCTCCTCCTCGGTGGGGGCGGCGATGGGGATGACCCGGTAGTCGCGGGCGTCAAGGGAGGCCGTGAGGCGGCGGATCGTGCCCCCCTTGCCTCCGGCGTCCCACCCCTCGAAGACCAGGACGGCGGAGAGGCCCTTGGGTTTGGCCTTGCGCCAGAGGCGGTTGACCCGTCCCTGGACCTCCTCCAGCCGCTCCTTGTATTCCTTGTCCTCCAGCTTCTTCGTCAGGTCGAGGCGGTCCAGGACGCTGTGGATGCCCTCCCCCAAAGCCCCTTTCTTCCCCGCCCTGGACGCTGTCGCGGCGGCAGGTTTCGACGGAGGCGCTTCCTGGAGACGGGCGGTGAGCCCCTCCATGATGGTGGTGCCCACGGTCAGCATCTGGTGGCGGCGGTCCTTGGCTTCCACGATCGTCCACGGCGCCTCGGCCGTGTGGGTCTCCTGCAGGACCTCCTCGTCGATGGCGCGGAAGTGGTCGTAGAGCTTGTAGTGCTTCCAGTCCGTCTTGGTCACGCGCCAGGCGGTGCGGGGGTCCGCCTCCAGCGCCTTGAGCCGCTTTTTCTGGTCCTTCTTGGAGAGGTGGAACCAGAACTTGATGAGCAGGACCCCGTCGTCGGTGAGGGCCTTCTCCAGGAGGCGGATGCGCTCCACCTCCCGCTCCAGGTCCCCCTTCGAGATCTCGTCGTAGGCCCGCTGGAGGATGGGGCGGGTGTACCAGGAGCAGAAGAAGATCCCCGTGCGCCCCTTGGGCGGCATGGCCAGCCAGTAGCGCCAGTCCTCGGGGCGGCCCCGCTCCTCCCCGGAGCGGGGGCCGAAGGCGGTGGTCTGCAGAAAGCGGGGGTCCATCCACTCGTGGAGGGTGTTCAGCACCTCCCCCTTGCCCGCCCCGTCGGCCCCGTGGATGAGGATGAGGACGGGAAAGCGGCGGTCCTTCAACTGCTCCTGCGCCTGCAGAAGCTTGATGCGCAGGTCGGGGACCCGCTTGTCGTACTCTTCCTTGGCAACCTTCAACCCCAGCTCCACGGCTTCGAACATGGCGGACACCTCCGTCTTTTCTTTGGTTCCATTATACGCCGGTCCCGCCCCCCGCGGTCCGACCTCCCTTGGGAGCGGGCCAGAGGTATAATAATGCGACATCGCAAAGGAGGAACGCCATGAACATCATCCAGACCGACAAGGCCCCGGCCGCCATCGGCCCCTACAGCCAGGCCATCCGGGAAAACCGCTTCGTCTTCACCTCCGGGCAGATCCCCCTCGACCCCGCCACCGGGCAGATGGACAACGCCACCTTCGCCGCCGAGGTGGAGCGGGTCCTGGCCAACCTGAAGGAGGTGCTCAAGGCCGCCGACTGCCAGATGAAGGATGTGATGAAGACCACCGTGTTCCTCACCGACATGGGGCTCTTCGTCGAGTTCAACGGCATTTACGAAAAGGCCTTCGGAGGCCACAAGCCAGCCCGCTCCACGGTCCAGGTGGCCGCCCTCCCCAAGGGCGCCCGCATCGAGATCGAGGCCCTGGCGCTGGTGCCGTAACGGCCGGAAAGCGGAAAGGCGGGAATGCCGGAAGGCTCCCCCGCCCCATGCGAGGCCGTTCGGCGTACGGCGTTCAGCGAAGCTGCCCCTGGGGGCAGGAGCGTACCCAGAAAGGAGTTGGGAATGAAATATTTCATCCTGTTACCCTTTCTTTTTGTTCTTTGTGGCTGTCAAGGCCATGATTCAGACATTGATTCCGAAGACCACAAACCAATGGTCAGCGAAATCTGTGTGGCTCCCACAAGGACCATGGCCGCATTCATCGTTTCTCAAAAGCCGCCGCAACGCCCTTTCGATATCAAGATCTGGACCTTGGACCTGAACAGCGGCGCCGTGGCACCGACAACCTTGGAAACCTCGCTGGGATTCACTCCCTTCTCGTGGTCTCCCGATGCCTCCGTCCTGGCCTACAAGAGCCACGATGAAAGCTCAATCCGTCTCTTCGATCTCCGCTCGCTGTCGGAGAGCGTTGTTTCAGCGTCCGCCCCTTCCAAGGCGGTTGACAATCGCCCCCGGTTCAACACCGTACACTTTTCCCCAACCGGAAAATACTTGGGCTACCTGAGCGGAAATACCCTCCGAATCCACAATTTCGCCGCCAGACAATCCATGGACGCGGTGCACGCGATTGAAAGCGACAATTGGTGCTGGTTGGCCAATGGCGAAGAAATACTATTCAATAAAGATGCGCGGCTCCATCGCATGAACGTCTCATCCGGAAAATCCGAGGTTGTATATTCTCCGAAATTGGACTCCAAGGACGATTTCCAATTCCCGTATCTGACCTTGTCGCCCGACCCGGACAGCATCGGGTTCTATGCCGGGAAAACCTTTTATGCGCTTGACTTGAACAACAAATCGGCGGACCCCCTTTTCACTTGCGACCACTGGTTCACGGAATTTGATTGGAGGGAATCCGGCATTGTGTACCTGGATGCCGCCAATGGCAATCGCCGCAAAAGAGCACGGCTGATGGTCTTTGATCCCTCGACGAAGACCTCAAGAGAGATCGCCGTCGGCCCCTTTGCCTTCGCCTCCTGGGCCCAAGGCGATACCATCATTGCGAGATCGGGGCGCTCGCAGATCGTCCTGATCGACGGCCGCACCGGGGCATCACGGCTTTTGTTCGACGCCCAAGCCGGGACATCTAACACCAAGCCCTGACCGCGGCCCGATCGACGCATATCGCTCAGCGCGTTGCAGCCCTTCCGGCTTGCACATGGCCAAAATGCCGATTCTTATTACGATTCTGACGGGAACCGGTAGGGCGGGGGAACTCGAAACTTTAAACTCGAAACTCTAGACTTGTTTCTATCCCCCCCTTGACACCCCCCCCGGGGGGGAATAAAATGGACGGGAGAGGCCTTATTTACTTGAAATGGTTAAACTTAACCCTGCCAGGGGCGTCCTCCCGGGGAAACCTGAGGCGAGGAGGGGGGAGGGGGGGCAGGAAGAGGAAAAATCCACTCGATCGGAACCCTCATGGAAGTGTATCTGGACCTGGAAAACGCCACCCCCCTGCCGGAGCCCGTCCTCAAGGCGATGCTCCCCTATTTCGGCGCCCGCGCCTACGGCCACTCGGCGCTGACCCACCGGATCGGATGGGAGGCCTACGCCGCCGTGGAGGAGTCGCTCGGGCGTCTGGCCCTGGCCCTCGGCGTCCCGCCCGAGGACCTGGCGCTGACCCACGACGCCGTCGAGGCCGCCAACCTCGCCTTCGAGGGGCTGATCCTGGGACGGCCGATCAAGCGGAAAACGGTGGTCCTCTCGTCCATCGAGCCGCTGAACATCCTGTACGCGGCGGAGAACCTGGAGCGGCACGGCTTCCGCGTCGTGAAGGTCCCCGTGGACGGCGAGGGGTTCGTCCGGGAGGACGCCCTGGCCGAGGCCTGCACGGAGGACACCCACAGCGTCGCCGTCTCCTGGGTCAGCCACGAGATCGGGACGATCCAGCGCCTCGACCGCCTCTCCGCCATCGTGAGGGAACGGGCCCCCGAGGCCTACTTCATCTCCGACCTCTCCGACGCCTTCGGCCGCCTCGCCTTCGAGGGGTCGGCCCTGCCCATCGACATCGGCCTGGTCACCTCCTACAAGGTCTTCGGCCCCCGGGGCGCCGCGGCCCTCTTCAAGGGCAAGCGGGCCAAATTGAAACCCCTCCTCGCCGGCCCCTACAGCACCCAGCCGCTGTGGCCGGGCGACGAGAACCTCCCCCTCCTGGTGGGTTTCGCCGAGGCCGCTGAACGGGCGATGGCGGAGCTGAGCGCCCGGACGGCCCACATGCGCCGCCTGCGCGACCGGCTCGTCGAAGGACTCCTGGCCATCCCGCACACGATGCTGAACGGCCCACGGACGGAACGGGCCCCCGACAACGCCAACATCTCCTTTCTCGGAGCCGAGGGGGAGGCCATCACGGTGGAGTGCTCCGACCATGGGGTCTACGTTTCCTCGGGCTCGGCCTGCACCCGCCGGATGCTCCAGCCCAGCCATGTCCTCCTCGCCATCGGCCGGAAGTACGAGGCGGCCCACGGCTCCATCCTGATGAAGATCTCCCCCTTCCACACCGACGCCGACATCGACCACGTCCTGAAAATCTTCCCGGAGGCCATCGAGCGCCTGCGGAAACTTTCCGGCTTCAAGGAGGCATAGAACGGCATGTCCCGCACCCCCCTGCCCTACAGCAAGGTCCTCCTGGACCACTTCCGCAACCCCCGCAACCAGGGGCCCATGGAGGCGGCCGACGTCGTCGCCAAGGCCGGCAGCCCCGCCTGCGGCGACATGATCACCTTCTACCTCAAGGTCGCCGGCGACGCGGTGGAGCGCATCTCGTTCGAGAGCTACGGGTGCGCCGCCAACATCGGCACCGCTTCGTACCTGACGGAACTGGTGGCCGGCCGGCCGCTGGAGGAGGCGTGGAAGGTCTCCTGGAAGCGCCTCTCCGACGACCTGGGCGGCCTCCCCAAGGTGAAGTTCCACTGCGGCATCCTGGCCGTGGGGGCCCTCCAGCGGGCCATCCGTGAGTACTACCGCGCCCGCGGCGCCGTCCCGGCCTGGATACCCCCGGACCTGACGGAGGAGGAGAAGAACGCCCAGGAAGAGGAAGAGCTGGCCTGCTCCATCGAGCACAAGCTCCACCCATGACCATGGACATCGCCGCCGTCCGCGCCGACTTCCCCATCCTCGCCCGCACCGTCAACGGAAAGCCCCTGGCCTACCTCGACAACGCCGCCACCTCGCAGAAGCCGCGGCAGGTCCTGGAGGCGGTGGACCGCTACTACCGCCAGAACAACGCCAACGTCCACCGCGGCGTCCACACGCTGGCCTCCGAGTCCACCGTCCTTTACGAAGAGGCCCACCAAAAGGCCGCCGCATTCCTCAATGCCCGCTCCTGGCAGGAGATCATCTTCGTCCGCAACACCACCGAGGCCCTCAACCTGGCCGCCACGGCCCTCGCCCTGGGGCACCTGAAACCCGGCGACGAGGTCCTGATCACACGGGTGGACCACCACTCCAACATCATCCCCTGGTTCCTTCTCAAGGAGCGGTTCGGCATCCTGACGAGGATGGTGGACGCCCTCCCCGACGGAACCCTCGACCTCGAGGATTTCAAGGCCAAACTGGCGGGACGCCCGAAAGTGGTGGCCATGACCCACGTCTCCAATGTCACCGGTTGGATCTCCCCCCTGGAGCGCCTGATCCCCCTGGCCCACGAGGCCGGGGCCCTCGTCGTGGTGGACGGGGCGCAGGCGGTGCCGCACTTCCCCGTGGACGTGCAGGCCCTCGACGCCGACTTCTACGCCTTCTCCGGCCACAAGGTGCTGGCCCCCATGGGGATCGGGGTCCTTTACGGCAAGCGGGAGCTGTTGACCCGGCTCCCACCCTTCCTGGGCGGCGGCGACATGCTGGAGACCGTCTGCGTGGTGGGGGGGGTCTGCTCCCTCTGCCTCAAGGCCCTGCCGTGGAAATACGAGGCGGGGACCGCCAATGTGGACGGGGCGGTGGGGCTCACCGCCGCCATCGATTATCTGGCCGGCCTTGGCTGGGACGCCGTCCGGCCCCACGAGGAATCCCTGTTCCGCCGGACGGTGGAGGGGATGCGCCGGATGAAGCACGTCCGCCTCATCGGGCCGGAGGACCTGTCGCGGCGGGTGGGGTGCGTCCCCTTCACCGTGGAGGGGCTCTCCGCCTCCGAGGTGGCCACGGCCCTCGACGGCGAGGGGATCGCCATCCGTTCCGGGTTCCACTGCGCCCAGCCCCTTCACGAACGCCTCGGCCTTTCGTCCAGCGCCCGCATCTCGCTGGCCTTTTACAACACGGAGGCGGAGGTGGACCGCTGCCTGGCCGTCCTGGAATCCCTGGGATGAGCTGGCAGAATTACGTCGGGCACATCGACGACACCTGCGGGCAGGAGAAGGATTTCATCCTCCTCCTCAAGCCGGAGAAAAAAGGGGAGGCGATCGCCCGCATCCGGGCGGTCATGACGGTGGATCGCCGGATCGGGGACATCATGCTCCAGGGGACCCTTCTCGGGACGGAAGCCACCTTCTTCTGCAACGGGAAGCTGATCCTGAAGGGGCTGGGCAGCCGGGAGAACCTGGAACGCTTCCTGGATTCATTGTTCCCGGCTTCTTAGGCCTCGGTTGTGGGGCGCGGCATGCAGCGCCCCTACTGGTTATTATATCCATCTAACATTTATTTGCGCCCCTTTCCGTCAAACACCTTGAACCCGAGGCCCGTATTGTGATATGGTAAGCCGAATTTTATTTAAGGAGAGACCTATGAAGAGAGCCACCGTGTTGTTCACTTTCCTGGCGTTCATCCTTGTCCTGGCCGGCTCCCTGGCGGCGGCCGACGCCCCGGCCGACATCAAACTCACGGCCAAGAACGGCGATGTCACGTTCCCCCACAAGGCCCACGCGGAGGCGCTGAAGATCGCCTGCGCCACCTGCCACCACACCACCAAGGAGGGCGAGGCGGTCCAGAAGTGCTCCGCCTGCCACGGCGTGGACGCCAAGGCCCCCAAGGCGCAGGACGCCTTCCACAAGCAGTGCCAGGGCTGCCACAAGGACGAGAACGCCAAAAACGCCAAGAAGGCGCCCGTCAAATGCACGGAGTGTCACAAGAAATAGCGGCACCACCATAGGTGAAACCAAAAGGGGGGCCCCGTGGGCCCCCCTTTAATTTTTCCTGCAGAAGCGCAGGATCACTTCTGCGCCGGGATGAAGAAGGCGTCGTTGCTGGTGGTCCGATTGTCCACGACGGAAGCGTAGGCGTAGACGCTGCCGCCCGAGAGGACGGAGACCTCGCCCAGCGCCACCGCATGCGGCGCGGCAATGCCGAGGTCGCTGAAGATGTTGACCTGGAAATTGCCGTGGGCGGGGACGGGGTAGGTCTTGAACCCCAGGACCGACCGGTTGGCGTCGTACAGCTTCACCTGCACCTGGGCGCCCTGGCCGGAAACCTCGGTGAACCCCACGTTGCTCCGGTAGTCGGCGGTGTTGGCCAGTTGGAGCAGAAGGCCCGTCTCGCCGGGGGCGATGAGGTCCGCGGCGGCCCCCCGGGCGGGGATGAACTGCCCGAAGGTCCCCAGCCCTGCCGTCGAGGTGTAGGTGCGGGAGGTGACGATCAACCCCTGGGATGACTGAAGGTGCAGGGCCCCCGAGGTGTTGCCCGTGACGGAGGGGAAGAGGGTGGTGAGAATGTCATCGCGGGAGACCAGCTCCCCCTGCCCGATCGTGAGATTGGCGGTGGCGGTGGCGCCGGCGGCCACGTAGGTGAGGGTGACCGCCTGGGAGGCGAACGGGTTGTAGAGGCGCAAATCGGTGCGCCAGTTGGACCCGTACCCCCCCTGCGTCCGGGCGGCGGCGGCCACCACCTGATGCGCCTGCCCCTGGACGTCGCCGGCGCGCTGGATGGGGATGAAGATGGGATCGGAGGAGATGTTGTCGGCGACGGAGGCGTAGGCGGCGAACACGGCCCCCGGCGTGGAAGAGGTCACGACCGCGTAGGCGTCGTCCACGGCGGCCGAAGTGAGGGCGTCCATGACATAGTTCTGCTGGTAGTGCTCGAAGGGGTTGAGGGTGCGCGACCAGTCCCCGATGTGCGACCCGTCCGCCCGGTGGAAGGAGAATTTGACCTCGACGAAACCGCTCCCCGCATTCACCACCCCCACGTTGGTCCGGAACCCGGCGTTTTTGGCCAGGTGCAGGAGGATCCCCTCCTCCCCGCTTTTGAGCAGGCGGGAGGAGAGGGTGGCGGGGATGAACTGCCCGTAGGTGCCCAGGACCCCGCGGTCGTTGTAGGTGCGGGAGGTGATCGCCAGGGGTTGGGTGGAGGTCAGCCACAGGGCCCCCGCCAGGTTGTTGAGGCGGAACATGCTCCCCACGATGTCCCCCAGCCGGACGAACCGGAACCCCGGCAGGATCACCTCGGACCCGGCGGCGGCGGCGTTGTCCTGCCCGCTGGGGAGGAAGTAGGCGTAGACCGAGATCTCTGCGCTTCGGGGGTTGTGGACCACCACGTCGGAGAGCCAGTTGGTGTTGTTGGCCCCCTGGGCCTTGGCCGCCGCCGGAAGAAGATAGGTGTAGGGCTGGGCGGTGGTCAGCGGCGGGACGATGCCGCGTCCGTAGACGATGACCTGCTTGGTGGCGGATGAGGTTCCGAAGGCATTGGAAACCGTCAGCGTGACGGGGAAGGTGCCGGAGAAAAGATAGGTGTGGACGGGGTTCTGCTCCATCGAGGTGGTCCCGTCACCGAAGTCCCAGGACCAGGCGGTGGGGACGAGGGAGGAGGCGTCCACGAACTGAAGGCCGGTGCCGATCTCGGGGCGGCCGGCGAACCAGGCAAAATCGGCCACCGGCGGGGCGTTGAAACCGTAGATCCAGGCCACCCCCGCGGCGTCATCGGGGTGGGGCGTCCGCTTGTTGCTCGAGGGGCCCGATCCGGCGTAGCCGTACATCACCTTGTCCCGATCGTCGCCATCCCCGTAGAGGTCGCGCAGGGTGAGCCAGTGGCCGGTCTCGTGGAGGACGATGGAATGGACGTCAAAGGCCCCGCTGGGCGTGGTTTCGGCGATGCTGTAGTTGAACTTGGTGTTGAGGACGAGGTCGGCCTCCACCATGTATCCCTGGGCATTGGACCAATAGGTGGCGTAGCCGAGGGTGTTTTCGTAGCCGGGCCCGAGGTCGGAGGCCATGATCTCGCTCTTTCCATTGTTGCGCAGGTCCCGATTCTCCGTGGTCCCGGCCTGGGTGAACACGATGTTGCCGTGCTGGCCCCAGGTCCCGGTGGAGGCCGCCACGGTGGCGGTCCAATCGGGGATATTACTTCCGAGGTAATAGGAGATCGTGGGGGGGGCGCCGTTCCATTTCATGCCGCCGTAGCCGAAGGAGACCTTGTAATCGTACCCCGGCGACTTGGCCCCGGCGCTGTTGGTCACCCAGACGGGACCGGTGGCGGCGGAGCCGGGATACCCGGCCACGCGCCCGATGGGCACCTGCACCCGGATGACATTGTCGTTCCATTCGGAGATGGTCGAGCCGGTGATGGTGGACTGCCCCTCGAAGGTGAACTGGACGCGGCTGCTGGTCCCCTTGGTGCCGAACCCCACGCCGCGGATGTAGGCCTCGGTGCCGGTGCCGGCGGAGGCCTTCTCCGGGTGCATCTCCACGATCATGGGGCCGGTGCCCGGCTGGTCCTCCGCGGGGGGCTCCATCTTCTTGGCGATGAGGGCCCACTCCTTGTTGGACGGATCCATGAAGTCGTCGGGAGCGGCCTGCCCCTCCCGGTAGGATTCGATGCGGAAATCGTATTCCTGGCGCGCGGAACCGTAGAGATTGAGGATCCGCGCGTCGGTGGAATCGTAGTTGGTGATGACATAGAGCGGGGTGGTATAAAGGTGGGACCAGGCGGTGGTCCCCGCCAGGCGCCAATAGACCTTGTCGAAGACGGTGATGGAGCCGCTCCCCCCCTTGACGTCGGCGTCCCACAGGAGGCGGCCGAACTGGATGTACCCGTCGCCGTCATAGTCCACCTCGTAGTCCCAGTTCGCCAAAACCAGATTGGAGGTCAGCGCCCGTCCCGGCGGGGCGGCGGCGTCCGCCGGCTTCTCGATCCGGGAAGCGTCCAACGGGGAGATGGCGCCCCCCGATTCGACGACGGGGCCGAGCCCCAGAAGGGTCCCGTACAGGTCGGCGCCGGGATCCCGCCGGAAGGCCTCCACCGCGTCCATGAACCGTTCGACCGGCACCTCCACCCCCTCGACCCGCACGGAGCCGGCCTCAATGGGGAACTTCCCCTGGAAACCGCCCATGACGACGCGCCGGGGCCCCTTGAGGAAGAGGACCGCCTCTTCGCCAACCTCGAAAGTGGCCAGGTCGGTGACGACCTGCCTCCATTCGCCCACCTCTCCGCCCAGAAGGGTCAGGAGAAGGGTCTCGCCGGGGGCATGGCCCTTGAGGAGGCGGCCGGGGACAAGGGTGACGGTGGTGTAGATGTTGCGCCCGTCCCCCTCCTCCACCCACCGGCTCTCCATCGCCTGGACGCGGACGGAGAGGATCAGGTCGGCCTGGCCGACCATCTCCTCCAGCGGCATCCGCACCACGAGGGCAGGGGCCGCAAGGGAGAGGCCGAGCAGGAGGATGGTAAGGGCGAACCACGGGGAAATCCGATGATAGTGCATTTTTGCCTCCAAATAGGGTTTACGGATATGGACCATGCCGCATCGCCGGCCTGGGCCTGCATGATAACGCTTTGCGGGTAGAATGATATTTCCTTCCGCCCTTCTTGTCAAATGGCCCCCGCTTTCCGTTACAATGGAGGGGCCGTGAAGCCCCTCTCCGTCCTTTTCGTCCTCGAATACTATCCCCCGCACATCGGCGGCGTGGAGACGATGTTCGCCGCCCTGGCGGGGGAACTGGCCCGTCGGGGGCACCGGGTCCGGGTCTTCACGGGGAGCGTCCCGGGGGCGCCGGACCGGGAGACGGCCGGAGGGGTGGAGATCGTCCGCGTCCCCCTGGGCCCCTGGCGCCGCTTCCGGTTCACCTTTGGAATGACGCGGCGGCTGTCCCCCCTGGCCCGGGAGGCCGACCTGGTCCACGCCTCCACCTACTCGGGGACCTGGTCGGCCGTGCATGCGGCGCGGGCGGCGGGACGGCCGGCGGTCGTTTCGGTCCACGAGGTGTGGCTGGACCTCTGGAAGCGGGTCCCCTTCGTTCCGGCCCTCCAACGCTGGACCGCCCCGTGGCAGGAGCGGTTCCTCCTCCGCCTCCCCTACGACGCCTATTCCGCCGTTTCGCGGGCGACGATGGAGCGCCTCCACCCCTTCTCCGGGGGCCGGCCGGTGTTCCATGTCCCCGCGCCGGTGGCCGTCCCGGAGGGGGTCCGCTGGTCGTCCCCCCCCCCTCCCTTCACCTTCCTGTATTTCGGCCGCCCGGGCCACTGGAGGGGGCTCGATCTGTTGCTGAAGGCCTTCGCCACACGGCGAGCGGGGGGGTCGGAAGCGCGGCTTGAGCTCATCCTCAGCCCTGAACCCCGGCGCGAGCGGGCCGCCCTGTTGTGCCTGGCGGAGGCGCTGGGGCTCGGGCCCGCCCTGGCGGTGCGGGAACCCCTTCCCCGCGAGGCCCTGTTCGACCGGCTGGCCTCGGCGCACGCGGCCGTCTTCCCTTCGTTGAGCGAGGGGTTCGGCCTGGCGGCGGCGGAGGCCTGCGCCCTCGGCGTCCCCGTCGTGGCCTCCGACGCCGGCTCCCTGCCGGAGGTGGTTTCGGGGCGGTGCCTCTTCTTCCCCGCGGGAGACGCGACGGGCCTGGTCCGCGCCCTGGAACGGGCCGAGCGGGGGGAGTGGGAGGAGCGGCCGCCGGTCCGCTTTCCCTTAAACGCCTCCGTCGAGGCCCTTCTGGCGATGTATCAAAGTATAATGAAGCCATGAGACCCCCGACCGCCCTGCTCCTCCTCCTGCTGGCCGCCTCCCTGTCCGCCCAGGACCCCGTGGACAACTGCGAGCGCCTCCGGACCGCCCGGGCCCTCGCCCCCCTCGCCGAAGAGGAGGAGGCCGCGGCGGGCCTCGTCGCCCGGCTGGTGGCGGACGCCCTGCACGAGGCGCGCGGGCCCCTTCCCGACGGCACCTACCGGTGGGCCCGCCTGTCGGATAAGGCGGCCGTCACGGTCTCCAAAGGGGTGGAGGTGGACCGTAAGCAGCTGGAGTGGAAGATGAACGGGACGAACTGGTTCGCCCTCCGCCTCAAGTGCCCCAAGAAGAAGAACCTCTTCTGGGGCAACGCCCCGGTCATGCTGCGCTCGGTCACCCTCGACGACGGGCAAGGGGCGAGGGTCCTTCTGGCGGACCGCCACCTCGCGCGCGACGAGGAGTTGAAGATCCCCTTCGGGGCCATCGTGCCCCGCGCCTCCGTCGCCATCGTCTTCGAGCGATACCCCGATTCCGAGCGCGACCCGTACATCGCGGTCGAGGCGCTCCAGGCGGGGTTGTGGGACGATCCCTCCAATCCCCAGGCGGAGATGCTCAGGCGCCTGGTGGAACTCTCCGGCGCCCGGCCGGGCGGAGGGGATTACGCCGCCCGCCTCGACCGCGCCATGGAGGGGTGCGTCCCGCCCGTGCGGCGCGAACTGGAGTACATTCTCTACCTCCTCAAGGGCAACCCGCGCGAGCAGGAGGAGGGACGGAAACGGCTGGAGGAGCTCCTGAAGAAGATGTAGGTGCGGAGCGGGGTGGCTGATGGTTGAACGAAAATACCGCACCCCCGTCCCCGCTCCGAAATCATAAATCCGAAATCCGATATTCCATATCGAACGAAAATACCGCACCTTAAAAGGTGCGGCTACATCCCCCTACTTCAACGCTCCAACGGCGCGAGAACCGCGCACCCTGAAGGGTGCGGCCGCATTCCACCCTCCCAACGCTCCCCTGCGCCGCCCCGTATCGCAGGGTGTGACGACACACAACCCGGGATTGATGATGGATGTCACAAATCTTGAATGAACGAATTTTGGAGGAATGTATGCGCACTATCATGATCCTTACCGTCGCCCTCTTCAGTACCATCGCGTTCGGCTACGAGCAGATCGTCCCCGTCGTGGCCAAGACCGGGGGCGCCTACGGCAGCCTATGGCAGTCCGACCTCACCCTCCTCAACGCCGGCAAGAAGGCGGTCGAGGTGACGCTCACCTTCCAGCCCTCCGGTCAAGCCGGGGGGGCGCAGGTCAAGACTGCGACGCTCCCCCCCGGTGCCGTCTTCGCCGAGTCCGATATCCTCGGCTGGTTCGGCGCGCAGGGGGCCGGCTTTCTCGCCCTCTCCTATCCCGACGAAGCCCGCACCGCCCTCGGCGTTTCAAGCCGCACCTACACCACCACCGAAGCCGGCACCTTCGGCCAGGCGGTCCCCGCCGTTCCCGCCGAGGCGGTGACCGCCGCCGGGGCCGAGCTCTTCCTGGTCCTTCCCGGCGGCTCCGCCGACGAGCGGTTCAATTTCGGCGTCACCACCCTCGGCGACGCGGCGATCGCCTGGCAGCTCCTGGCCCCCGACGGCGCCGTCATCGCGCAGGTGGACAAGACCTACGCCGGGCGCGTCCAGGAGCAGTACAACGGCGCCGAGGCCTTTTTCAGCGGCGGCGGCGGCCGTCTCGTCAAGGCCGTGCTGACCGAGGGCACGGCCATCGTCTACGGCTCCCGCGTGGACAACGGCACCAACGACGGGGTCTTCCTCCTCGCGCCGAAACTCCAGTCCAACCAGCCCCCCCTCTTCCTGGGCGTGGACACCACCTCCGACGGCACCCTCGACTACCGCGACGCCGACGGCGACGGCGTCCTCGACAACGCCATCCCCTTCTCCACCGGTTATCTGTTCAACTATCTGTTCACGATTGCCGCGCGCGATCCCGAGGGGGACCCCCTCACCTTCCGCCTCGTCAACCCGCCCGCCGGGATGATGCTGACCGACGAGCGCGCCGGGACGGTCTACTACGCCCCGTCCACGCAGGACGCCAACAAGACCCTTCAACTGAACGTGGAGATCACCGACGGCTTCGCCGTCACCCTCGCCAGGATCCCGATCCTCGTCACTCCCTGAATCCCCCGGGTCTCTCCCAACCTCCTTCGCCCCTCCCGGGGACGCCCCGCCGCCCGCTTACGGGCGCGGGGCCTTTTCGCCCATGTAGAGTTCGATTTCCGAGAGAAAATCTTCGACGATGTTTTCCAGGCCGAGGACCTTGTGGGGCCTGCCCTTCTTGAAGACCAGCGCCCGCCCCGCCCCGAAGGCCAGGCCGATCTCGGCCAGGCGCGCCTCTCCGGGGCCGTTGACCTCGCACCCCATCACGGCCACGTGGACGTCCCACTTCCTTTTCCGGATGGCCTTTTCCACCGAAGTCACTATAGGCAGGATGGGAACGCGGGTGCGGCCGCAGGTGGGGCACGACACCACCACCGCCCCGCCGGGGAGCATCCCCAGCGCCCGGAGGATCTCCCGACCCGCCCTCACCTCCGCCTCGGGCCTCCCCGTCAGGGAGACGCGGAGGGTGTCGCCGATCCCCTCGAACAGGAGCATCCCGATGCCGATGGCCGACTTCACCGTCCCCGCATAGGCGGTCCCCGCCTCGGTGACGCCGAGATGCAGGGGGTAGTCGGTCTTCTTCGCCAGGAGGCGGTAGGCCGCCACGGTGGTGGGGATGTCGGAGGCCTTGACGGAGATCTTGATGTCGCGGAAATTCAGATCCTCGAGGATCGCGGCGTGGCCGAGGGCCGACTCCACCAGCGCGCCGGCCGTGGGCCAGCCGTGCTTTCTCAGCAGTTCCTTTTCCAGCGACCCCGCGTTGACCCCGATGCGGATGGGGACCCTGCGCGCCCGCGCCGCCTCGACCACCCGTTCCACGCGGGCGCGGGCGCCGATGTTGCCGGGGTTGATGCGCAGGGCGTGGACCCCGGCGTCCAGCGACGCCAGGGCGAGGCGGTGGTCGAAGTGGATGTCGGCCACGACGGGGAGGGGCGAACCCTTCACGATGGCCCCCAGCGCTTCGGCGGCCTCGGCGTCGGGGACGGCGAGGCGGACGATGTCGCACCCCGCGCGGGCGGCGGAACGGACCTCCCGCAAGGTGGTGGCCGCGTCTCGGGTGTCGCTCTTGGTCATGGTCTGGACGCTCACGGGGGCGCCACCGCCCACAGCCACGGGGCCGATGAGGAGCTTCCGGGTCTTGCGCCTCATAGGAGCTTGAGGATGTCGAAGACGAGGACCACGGCGAAGAGCGTCATCAGGAAGGCGAAGCCGGCCTGGATGAGGCGATACTTGAAGGCGGCCTTGAAGTCGCGCCGCATCAACCCCTCCAGCGTCAGGATGAACATGTGCCCCCCGTCGAGCAGGGGGATGGGGAGGAGGTTGAAGATGGCCAGTTGGAGGGAGATGAGCCCCATCAGGTGGAGGAAGTTGGCCGGCCCGGTGCGGATGAACTCGCCCGAGATGCGGGCCATGTCCAGGGGGCCGGAGACCTGCCGGATGGAGCCCTTGCCCTGCAGGAGTTTCTTCAGAAAACGGTAGGAGAGGGTGGCGCCGTCGAGGCAGGCGATGCCCCCCCGGCGGAACGATTCCACGAACCCGTAGCGCTTCAGGGCCGTCCCCTCGCCGGCGGCGTCGAAGAGGACCCCCATCTGTCCGACCCCGTCCACCGACGCCAGGGTCACCTCGGTCCGGACCCGCTCCGCCCCCCGCTCCACCTCCAGCGCGAGCGTGGCGCCGGGATTGGCGCGGGCGATCTCCACCACCGCGGCGTAGTGATGAATGGGCGCGCCGTCCACGGCGGCGATGATGTCGCCCGCTTGGAGGCCCGCCGCCTGGGCCGGGGTGCCGGGGTTGACCTGCTGGATGCGCGGGCGCGCCTCGGGGTAGACGCCGATGTCGCCCACCCGGTACTTCCCCTTCTTTTCGATCTGCACCGGGAGCCGGAGGCCCTCCCCGCCGCGGAGCACCTCGAAGGTGACCCGCTCCCCCCCGGAAAGGAGGACGGTCTCGGAGAAGGCCTGCCAATCGGGGAGGGCCTTCCCCTCCACGCCGGTGATCCGGTCTCCGGGGAGGATCCCCGCCCGCCCGGCGGGCCCTTCGGCGTCCACGAACCCCACCACCACCGGCTTCTCCAGGAGCGCCGGCACCTGGATGCCGACCATGAAGGAGGCGCTCGTGAAGAGAAGGGCGGCGACGAGGTTGGCGGCGGAGCCGCCCATGAAGATGAAAAACCGCTTCCACCGGGGCCCCGCCATCGAAGGGGGCGGGGTGTCCCCCTCGCGGGCGATGAGGTCGGACTCGTCCAGCCCCAGCCCCTTGACCTTGACGTACCCCCCCAGGGGGATCCACGAGACCCGGTAGTCGGTCTCCTGCCGGCGGAACCCCCACGCCCGGGGCCCCAGGCCGATGGAGAAGACCTCCACGGGAAAGCGGAACGCCTTGGCCAGGAGGAAGTGCCCCGCCTCGTGGAGGGTCACCAGGATGCCCAGGACGATGAGAAAACCGAGGATGCTCTGCAGAACGGCCATGGATTATTCAACCTTTCGGACGGCACCGTTTAGTTCGGCCCGGGCCAGGCGCCGGGCCCGCCCGGCCGCGTCGAGGAGGGCCGGCAAGTCGGGCATGGGGGGATCGTCCCACCGCTCGAGGGCGTTTTGCACCGCTTCCGCGATGCCCAAAAACCCGACCCGCCCCCGCAGGAACTCCCCCACGGCCAGTTCGTTGGCCAGGGAGAAGACCATGGGGTACCCTCCCCCGCGGCGCAGGGCTTCGTAGCCCAGCGGGAGGAGGGGGAACTTCTTCCCATCCACCGGGAGGAACGAAAGCGTCATCCCCGGGAACCGGACCCGCCCGAAGGGGGAGGGGAGGCGGCGGGGCCAGGAAAGGGCGTACTGGATGGGAAACTTCATGTCGTTGGGGCTCACCTGGGCCAGGACCGAACCGTCGCGGTACTGGACCATCGAATGGATCTGGCTCTGGGGATGGACCACCACCTCGATGGCCTGGGCCGGAAAGCCGAAGAGGAAGTGGGCCTCGATCACCTCCAGGGCCTTGTTCCCCAGCGTGGCGGAGTCGATGGTGATCTTGGGCCCCATGGACCAGGTGGGGTGCCGGAGGGCCTCCTCCACCGTGATGGAGGCGAATTCCGACCGTTTCTTTTTCAGGAACGGCCCGCCGGAGGCGGTGAGGATCAGTTTCTCCACCTCGCTGCGCTTCCCCGATCGAAGGCCCTGGTGGAGGGCGCAATGCTCACTGTCGATGGGAAGGATGCGGCGGCCGCGGCGGCGGGCCTCCCGGTTGAACAGCGCCCCGGCCATCACCATGGCCTCCTTGTTCGCCAGGGCCAGGTCCTTGCCCGACTCCAGGCAGCGGAACGCGGGGACCAGCCCCGCCTCCCCCACGATGGCCGCCACCGCCATCTCGGCCTCGGTCTCGGCCGCCAGATCGGCGATGGCGGCGTCCCCGGCATAGACCCTGGCGCGGGGGAGGGCCCGTTTCACCTCCCTGGCGGCCCCGGCATCGGCCACCCCGACGCGCCGAACGCCGAACCGGCGCGCCTGCTCGATCAGCCGCTCGGTGTTCCTGCCCGCCACGAGGGCGGCGATGGAAAACTCGTCCCGGAAGTGATGGACCACCTCCAGGGTGGAGACGCCGATGGAGCCGGTGGAGCCGAGGAGGATGATCCTCTTCACGGGAGCGACTTCCACGCGTAGAGGGCCAGGCCGGGATGGTTTCTTTGTAGGGGCACCGCATGCTGTGCCCTTGCGGTGGTAAGAGCGAGCCGCCCTCTCCCGATCAGTCTATGAAAGAGGCGCTTCACGGCAAGGACTTCCAGGCGTAGAGGGCCAGCGCGGCCCAAAGCAAGCTGTCGGTCCGGTCCCAGAACCCGCCGTGGCCGGGGAAGAAGGCGCCGCTGTCCTTCACCTCCAGGTCCCGCTTCAACAGCGACTGGATGAGGTCGCCCCAGAAGCAGGCCAGCCCCATCGCCAGGCCGGCCGCGGCGTTCGGCCAGGAGAGGCCGAAGAAACCGAGGGTGACGGCGACGGCGGCCAGGTGGAGGGCCACCGTCCCCTCCCAGGTCTTCTTGGGGCTCACGGCCGGGGCCACCGGGTGCCGGCCCATCGTCTTGCCGGCGTAATAGGCCGTGCTGTCGGAGACCCAGACGACGGCCAGAAGATAGAGGATCAGCTTGATCCCCTCTTCGGGGCCGAAATGGGTCCGCAGGGCGGCGACAGCCCCTCCGGGGAGGCCGAAGAGGAGGGGCAGGGCCGTGGCGTAGTAGAGGCGAAAAGCCCCCCCCTGGAGGGGTTGAGGTATCGCCAGCACCGCCATGGCCGGGAGGAAGAGGGCCGCGCACAGGACCGGGAGGGCGGGGAGGCGGAAAAACAGCCACGCCCCCCACAGGGCCGTCAGGGCCATGACCAGGGCGAAGAGGAGGGGGTTGGTGCGGGAAAGGTAGAGTTTCGCGGCCTCGGCGGCGGCGAGAAGGACCACCAGGGCGGCGAGGACCTGAAACCCCGCGGGGGGAAGGAGGAAAAAGATCCCCGCGATCAGGGCGATGCCGACGGCGGCCGTGGCTTCGCGCCTAACCGAGGCCACCGAACCTCCGCTCCCGCCCCGCGTAGTCCTCCAGGGCCGCGTTCAGGTGCCCGGCCCGGAAGTCGGGCCAGTGGACGGGGGTGATGTGCAGTTCGGCGTAGGCCAACTGCCAGAGGAAGAAGTTGCTGACGCGCATCTCGCCGCTGGTGCGGATGAGCAGGTCGGGGTCGGGGAGGGAGGGGTCGTAGAACCGGGCCTGGAGCGCCGCCTCGTCCACCGCTCCGGCCCCTTCGTCCAGGAGGCGCTGCATGGCGTCCAGGATCTCCGTCCGTCCGGAGTAGTTCAGCGCGAGCGTCAGATAGAGGCCGGTGTTGTTAGCCGTTTCGGCGATGGTCTGCTTCAATTTGGCCTGGACGGCGGGATGGAGGTCCCCCAGGCGACCGATGGCGTGGAAGGAGACGTTGTGGGCCATCATGGTGGGGAGTTCCTGCTCCATGTAGAGGTTCAACAGCCCCATGAGGGCGTCCACCTCCTCCTTGGGCCGCTTCCAGTTCTCGGTGGAGAAGGCGAAGAGGGTGAGGTAGCCGATGCCCCGCTCGGCGCACGCCGTCACCACGGCCCTCACCGACTCGATCCCCGCCCGGTGCCCCTCGATGCGGGGCAGGCCCCGCCCCTTGGCCCAGCGGCCGTTGCCGTCCATGATCACGGCGATGTGGCGGGGAAGTTTCGCGTTGGCGGGTTGAGGCATCCGCCTATTGTATATGAACCCCCGGTTTGGCTCAAGGGGCGGGGACTTTGAACCTGAAACCTGGAACTTGAAACTGGGCGGGAGGTAGCGCGGAATATCCCCCCCCGCCTTGACACGCCCCCCCGTCTGCGTTACTATAATTATTGAGAAAATATTCACAACACAGGCCTCGGGTCGGACCCGCTTTTCCCCCCGGCGGGCTGGCGTGAATTTTTTCCGTTCGATCGACAACAACAGGAGGTCGTCATGTTGACTTGGGTCATTATCATCCTGGCCGCCGTAGCGGTCGTCGCCATTCTCATCGCCTTCCTCACCAAGCAGTATAAGAAGGTCGCCCCCAACCAGGTGCTCGTCGTCTCCGGCGGGGCGAAATACACCCTCACCGGCCCCGACGGCGCCACCAAGCAGGTGGGATACCGCCTCCGCGTGGGTGGCGGCGCCTTCATCAACCCCTTCACCGAGAAGGCCGAGACGATGACCCTCGAGGTCATCTCTGTGACGATCAAGACCCCCGAAGTGCTCTCCGGCGAGGGGGTCCCGCTGGTGGCCGAGGCGACCGCCCAGGTGCGCATCGACACCGCCGACTACCCGCTGGCCCTGGCCGTGGAGCAGTTCCTTGGCTCCGGCGCCGAGGGGATCCGCCAGGTCTCCGAGACCATCCTCGAGGGGGCCGTCCGCGCCGTCATCGGCCAGATGAAGGTGGAGGAGGTCTACAAGGACCGCATGGGGTTCGCCGAGCGCGTCGGGGACATGGTGGAGGACGACTTCGCCCGCATGGGCCTCCAGATGGTCTCCTTCGCCCTCAAGGACGTCTCCGACACCCAGGGCTACCTCGACGCCCTGGCCAAGCCCAAGATCGCCGCGGTGAAGCTGGCCGCCCAGGTGGCGCAGGCCGAGGCCGACCGCGACGCCGCCATCCAGACCGCCGAGGCCCGCAAGCAGGCCGAGATCGCCCGCCTGGCCGCCGAGGCCGTCATCGCCGGCAAGTCGTGGGAGAACGAGGGGAAGAAGGCCGATTCACAGGTGGCCGTCAACACCAAGAAGGCCCACGCCGACATGTCCTACGAACTGGAGCGCAACAAGATCGCCCAGGCGCTGAAAAAGGAGGAGCACGCGGTCAAGATGATGGACAAGGACAACGCCATCAAGCTCGAGGAGCTCGAGGTGGTGCGCCGCCAGAAGGAATTGGAGTCCTCCGTCATCAAGCCGGCCGACGCCCGCAAGTACCAGATCCAGGCCGAGGCCGAGGCCGAGTCGTTCCGCCTCTCCGCCGAGGCCAAGGGGAAGGCCGAAGCCAAACGGGTGCAGGCCGAGGTGGACGCCGCCTCGGTCAAGCAGATGGGGACGGCCGAGGCCTCCGCCATCGCCGAGAAGGGCAAGGCCTACGCGCAGTACAGCCAGGCCGCCGTCACCAAGATGATGGTGGACATGATGCCCGAGATGGCCAAGGCCGTGGCCGAGCCCCTCTCCCGCGTGGAGAAGGTGGTCCTCATCGGCAGCGACGGCAAGACCGGCGCCGGCAAGCTCACGGGGCAGGTGGCCGAGGTGATGGCCCAGATCCCCGAGGTGGTGGAAGCGGTCTCCGGCATCGACCTCAAGAAGATCCTGAAGGAAAAATTCTCCGGCGGCAAGGAATAGCGGTCCGCCGGGCCGAGGCGTCCCATGACCATTTCTGAACGAGCGAACCAGATCGCGGCCTCGCCGACGCTGCGCATCGCGGCCAAGGCCAAGGCCATGCAGGCCGAGGGGATCGACCTGGTCGATTTCTCCATCGGCGAGCCCGACTTCCCCACTCCCGCCGCAGTCAAGGCCGCGGGCGCGCGCGCCATCGACACCAACTTCACCAAGTACACCGCCAACGAGGGGATCCCCGACCTGCGTCAGGCCATCTGCGACCGCATCCGCGAGGACTACGGCGTCCAGTACCAGCCGGGGGAGATCCTCGTCTCCTGCGGGGCCAAGCATTCCCTCTCCCTGATCATGCAGGCCATCCTCAACCCCGGGCAGGAGGTGATCATCCCCGCCCCCTACTGGGTCTCCTACACGGAAATGGTGCGCCTGGCCGGGGGGGTCCCCGTGATCGTGCAGGCCAAGGAGGAGAACGGGTTCAAGCTGACGGCGGAACAGCTGAAGGCGGCCATCACCGCCAACACCAAGGCCGTCCTCCTCAACTCCCCCTCCAACCCCACCGGGGCCGTCTACTCCCGCGGCGAACTGGAGGCCCTGGCCCGGGTCGTCGTGGCCGAGGGGATCCTCTGCATCGCCGACGAAATCTACGACAAATTGCTTTTCGACGACTTCAAGTACACTTCGTTCCCCTCCCTGGGGCCGGAGGTCAAGAAGCGCACCCTCCTGGTGAACGGCGTCTCAAAGGCCTACGCCATGCCCGGATGGCGCATCGGTTATACCGCCGGCGACGCTGCCATTATCGCCGCCATGGGGAAGGTGCAAAGCCAGACTACCTCCAACGCCGCCTCCATCTCCCAGAAGGCGGCCCTCGAGGCCTTCGCCGGGCCCCAGCACGAGGTGTCGAGGATGACGGCCGAGTACCAGCGCCGCCGCAACTATGTCCTCAACCGCCTCGAGTCCATCCCCAACATCCACTGCGTCAAGCCCGACGGCGCCTTCTACGCCTTCCCCAACATCGAGGCCTATTACGAGAAGGAGTTCGACGGTACCGTCATCCGCAACTCCTACGGCATGGCCTACTACCTCCTGCGCCATGCCAACGTGGCCATCGTCCCCGGCGACGCTTTCGGGGCCCCCGCCAACATGCGCATCTCCTACGCCACCTCCATGGAAAACCTGGAGAAGGGGATGAGCCGCTTAATAGATGCCTTCGCGCGGCTCAAAACCCCGAAGAAAGTGCGGCGCACGGCCCTGCAGAACGCCGTGACCAAGGTGAAAAAGCAGGTCCCCGTGGACGCCCGTGTCGCCCCTGACCGGCGCGACGCCCTGGCCGGCGAGGCGCAGAGCCAGTTGACCCACGACGCCTACTACGAGTGGAACGCCAACATCAACGGCGTCGTCGTGCAACTGCGCACCAACGTCCCGCACCTCTACGACTTCTGGATGGAGAACTGGTACCCCGCGGAGCTCGAGGCGGGGATCGAGCCCCACGGCCTCATTTACGCCGTGGACGGCCTCACGGGCCGGGAGCCCCACGCCTTCTACTGCTCCGAGACCAAGACCGGCTTCCTCTTCAACGCCGACCACTACGGCTCCCTCCGCTCGCTGGCCCTCGGGCTGGTGACCGACGTCGGGGAGCGCCTCTTCGACGTCCACGGCGTCCGCGGCCTCTCCCTCGACATCGAGGGGACCGGCGCCGTCTTCGTGGGCCCGGCGGGGACCAAGAAGACCGAGATCGCCTTCGGCCTCCTGGCCCAGCCCGGCGTGGCCCTCCACAGCGCCGACTACCTCCTGGTCCGCTACGGCGGGGGGTTCGCCGCCGCCGACAACCCGGAGCGGAAGGCCTACCTCCCCACCCGCGTGGTGGAGGCGTTCCCGCCGCTGGCCAAGCTGATCGACCGCTCGCGGTGCGAAAACGTCGTCACCGCCAAGGAGGACTGCCGCCACGCCGAGTGCCTCCTGGCTGAGGACTGCCGCCTCGACAAGGGGTCGCCCTTCTGCTTCAAGGCCGCGGGCAAGTCCCACGCCCTGCTCGACCCCTACTGGCTGGGCGGGATGCGCAAGCACGTCAAGCGCATCGACGTGCGCTTCGTCTTCCTCCTCAAGAACGACCCGCTGGGGTTCCCCACACAGGTGCTCGACGCCGAGGAGGCCGTGCGCCACCTCGAGCTCGGGCAGGCCTACGGCTCGGGGACCGTCAAGAACCAGCCCTTCTACAACCCCCACTGGCTCACCGACACCTCCGAGCGCGCCGAACTGCAGAAGCGCTTCTGGCGCCGCCTCCTCAAGGGGGCCAAGGCGGTGGTCCTCAACACCGCGGGGATGACGGCCGAGGAAGCCCAGGGCAAGGTCCTGGAGATCGTCAGCAAGGGAGCGTAGCGTGAGAGAAAATGCCCACAGCAATCGTCCTGTGTTTATTCTGTCCGGCTTTCCGGCTTTCCCGCGTTCCCGCGTTCCCGCTTTCCCGCCTTCCAGCCTTCTAGCCTTCCAGCCTTCTAGCCTTCCCGAGGTGACCCATGGCCGGTGATATTTTCAACTTGGAAGCCTACAAGCAATTCGTCGAGGCCCTGGGCCCGGCCCTGCAAGGTCCCAACATCCGCCACGTGGACCAGGACTGGCTGGAACCGCGGGCGCGGGAGTTCGGGACCCGGACCAAGTACGGCTCCTACGGCTGGCGCTCC
>DCUZ01000028.1 GCA_002327305.1 Holophagales bacterium UBA2201
ATAGGGCAAGGCTATGCCATCGTCGGCCTCGGTCGCAAAGCCTTGCATCCAAAGCCCTCTCGGGCCTTTCGCTGCGACAAGTTGTGAGAAATCCGGGTTAACCCAATCCGTTTCATCCCCGATGCCGGCTTCTCGCTTCCGCCCCCCGCCTCCCGGTTTCCGGCGGAAAAAATAAGGTAGAATGTCCCCATGACGGGATCCGCCTCCGGAGCCGTGCAGGACCCGGGCCTGAAGCGCTACAAACTCGCCACGCAGAAGAACCGGATGCTGTTCTGGGTGTTCTCCTTCATCATGACCTCGCTGTTCAAACCCATGGGCATCTGGCAGGTCCGGCTGGTCGAGGCGGCGGTCGTGGCGGGAGCGGCGGTGGCCAGCGGCCTCCTCTTTTACGCCATCTACCAGAAGCACTGGCGGAAAAACCTGGACCCCTACTGGCTGGTCACGGACGCCCTCCTCATCACCGGCGGCGTCGTCATCTCCGGAGGGGTCTCCAGCCCCCTCTTCCTGTGGTACGCGGCCAACCTCGCCTCCGCCGCCTTTCTGGGGGGGATGTTCTGGGTGGTCGTCCTGGCGGGCCTGGACATGGTCCTCTACCTCGGCCTCCTGCTGGCCACCGGCGGCGTGCGCTGGCTGGAACCCGCCTTTTTCCAGGCGCTGACGCAGATCGTCTTCCTCTACCTGGCCTGCTCCTTCGTCCTGAGGGGCGTGGCGACGCTCCAGCACAAGCGCCAACTCATCCGGCAGTTGAAGGAGGGCGAAAGCCGGAAGGTGGAGGAGCTCACGCGCCTCACCGGGGACCTGGAGGCGCGCACCGAAGAGCTGGCGCAGGCCAACCGGAGGATCCAGCAGGCGGACCAGGCGAAGAGCCGGTTCCTGGCCAACATGAGCCACGAACTCCGCACCCCCATGAACTCCATCCTGGGGTTCTCCCAACTCATGGAATCCGACGCGGCCGAGCCCCTCTCCCCCTCGCACCTGCAGAACATCCGGCAGGTGATGCAGGCGGGCAACCACCTCCTGCGGCTGATCAACGAGGTGCTGGACCTGGCCCGCATCGAGGCCGGACGGGTCAGCCTTTCCGTCGAGCCCGTCCAGGTGGGCCCCCTGGTCGAGGAGGCCCTTTCCATCATCCGGCCCCTGGCGGACCAGAAGCAGGTCTCCATCCAGAACGACATCCTCCCCCCCGGGGAGCACTTCGTCCAGGCGGACGCCAACCGCCTGCGGCAGATCCTGCTCAACCTCCTCTCCAACGCGGTCAAGTACAACCGCGCCCACGGGCTCGTGACGCTTGACTGCCGCCCGCAGGAGGACGGGCGGTTGAGGATCTCCGTCACGGACACGGGCCCGGGCATCCCGGAGGACCAGCAGGACCATGTCTTCGAGCCGTTCCACCGCCTCCGGGCCGAGCAGACCACCGCGGAGGGGACGGGGATCGGCCTCGCCATCGCCCAGAAGCTCGTCATCATGATGGGCGGCTCCATCGGCTTCAAGAGCACGCCGGGGCTGGGGAGTTGTTTCCACATCGAACTGCCCGGATGTGCCGGGAAGGCCCCCGAGGCCGTCGCGGCGGTGGCCGCCCCCTCCCCGCCGCGGCCGGCGCCCGACCCCACCGATTCCCGCCACACGGTCCTGTACATCGAGGACAATCCCGCCAACCTGGCGCTGGTGGCCCAGATCCTCCGCCGGCGCCCCAACATCCAGCTCATCACGGCCCCGCAGGGGACGCTGGGGGTCGAACTGGCCCTGGCCCACAGGCCGGATTTGATCCTGCTGGACATCCGCCTCCCCGACATCAGCGGCGTGGAGGTGTTCAACCGCCTGCTCGCCCGCGACGAGACAAAGGCGATCCCCGTGGTGGCGGTCAGCGCCTCCGCCATGCCCCAGGAGATCCAGGCCGTGAAGGAGGCCGGCATCTCCCGGTACCTGACCAAGCCGTTGGACATCCCCCTCTTTTTGGAGACCGTGGACCACCTGCTCGCCCACCCCCGGCCGACGGAACCCTGACCGCCCCAAGCATCGGCCGCTGCGGAACAAGGCATTGCCCCGCATCTCCCGTCGCGCCCCGGCGGCGGCATCCCCGCCCCTCTCCTTTCTGCCATAATACTCCCGACATGCCTGTCCCCGCCCCCCCGCCGCCGCTCCAGGTCCTCCTCCCCTTCCACCGGGACAGTCCCCCGTTGTTCCGGCGGGCCCTCGAAAGCGTCGCCGGGCAGACCTACCCCCACTGGGAGTGCCTCCTCCTCGCCGACGGGGCCGGCCCCGATCTGCTCGCCATGGCCCGGGCCTTCGCGGCCCGGGACCCCCGGTTCCGTCTCGTCGAACGGGGGCACCGCGGCCTGGTCGCGGCGCTCAACGAGGGACTGCGTCTTGCCACCGCCCCCTTCGTCGCCCGGATGGACGCCGACGATACGGCCGCCCCCGAGCGGCTGGAGCGGCAGATGCGCCTCGCCGAAACGACCACCTCCCCCGCCCTGATCGGGTGCGGCGTCCGGATCGCGGGGGGGATGAAGCGCTTCGAGCGCTGGCTCGCGTCGGTGGACACCCACGCGCGGGTCCTCCGGGAGGCCTTCGTGGACTGCCCCCTGCCCCACCCCACCTGGCTCGCCCGTCCGGGCGACCTCCTCTCCCTCGGCGGATACCGCCCCGGCGACCTGCCCGAGGACTACGACCTCTTTCTCAGGATGGTCGCTCGGGGCTGGACCTTCCAAAAAGCGGAGGGAGACCTCCTCACCCTCACCCACCACCCGGCGCGGCTGACGATGACCGACCCCCGCTACCGGCCCCGGGCCTTCCGCCGGGTCAAGTGGGAGCACCTCGCCCCGCGCCTGGCCGCCGGCCGGGCGATCAACATCATCGGCGGCGGCGCCACGGCCCGCGCCTGGCTGGCCCTCCTGCAGGACGACGGGTTCAAGGTCGACAAAATCCTCGACATCCGCCCCACGCGCATCGGCAAGGTCATCCGCGGGGTCCGGGTGGAGGAGTACAGCACCCATCCCTTCACTCCCGGCCCCTTCCACCTCGTCGCCCTCCCCCGCCTGGAGCAGAGGGACGAAGTGCGCGGCCGCCTCGCCTCCCGCGGCCTGGAGGAGTTCCGCGACTTCCTCTGCGTGACCTGACATCCCCCTCCCAAATCTCCCCTAACCCCTCCTTACCATGGAGGGGCCCCCCCGGACCAACTGCCAACTGCCCACTTTAAACTGCCCACCGGGCGGGGGGGGGCTTCGTCATGTAGCGCAGGTCCTCTGACCTGCGGCACTTGGCCGGGCGGTGGAATCTGCCCACTTCAAACTGCCCACTGCCCACCGGGCGGGCCTCCCCCCTTCCTAAGGGGGGATTGAGGGGGATTTCGCAACAAGCCACACCCCCCCTCCCAAATCTCCCCTAACCCCTCCTTACCATGGAGGGGCCCCCCCGCACCAACTGCCAACTGCCCACTTTAAACTGCCCACCGGGCGGGCGGGGGAATTGCCCGGCTCACAGGAGCGAGCACTCGTCTGTGTCAGGAGCGGGAGGGAGCACGGCCGCGTACCGCTGGACGGTCAGGACCCCCTCATGCTCGCAGTCCCTCAGCCCCTCCATCTCCGGCAGGGCCCCGGGCTCGGTGGCGCTGAGGTACACCCACTGCGTGGCCCGGGAGATCCCCGTGAAGAGGAGGCGCCGGCGCAGGTCCGCCGGCATCCAGTCGAACCACTCCCGGGAAAGCCCCGGGATGAGGACGCAGTCGAAGGTGAGCCCCTTGGCGTTGTGCAGGCCCACCACCTTGGGGGTGATCGAGTCGAACCGCACCCAGGTGGCGCCGGAAGCGCGCACGGCCGGCGGCGGGGGGGCCGCCCGCTCCACCTCCACGCCCCGGGCCTCCAGCGCCGAAGCCACCTCCTCCATCATCCGGTTGCCCGCGGTCAGGACCCCCACCCGCTGGTTCAATGCCTGCCGGCCGCGCACCACCTGCGCCAGCCGGTCCAATTCGGCCTCGAAGGTGGGCGCCATGAACAACAGGGGCAGTTCCTTCACCTTCTGGACCGTGCACCCCTGCCCCAGGTACCGCTCCCGTTCGGCGGGGTCGTCGATCCACCGCGCGGCGAGCCGGGCGACATAGGGGCTGTTGCGGTAGGCGCCCAGAAGCGCAACCGCCCCCCCCTCAACCTCCAGCGCCTCCCGGATGGCGTCCAGGGAAGATCCGCCGTCGAAGATCTGCTGGTGGGGGTCGGCGAACACGGTCAGGTGGCGCGTGATCCATCTCAGGATGAGGTAGGCCTCGCGCGGCAGGTCCTGCCCCTCGTCCACCAGGGCGAATTCCAACGGTTTTTTCGGCGGGCCATGCCGGATGAAATAGTCCAGGACCCCTTTGCGAACGGCGTCGAAATCGGGCCGGCCCTGCCGGGACCGGCGGGGCACCGTCCGGCGGATATTGGCCGCGTAAAAATCGTGGCACCAGGCGTCGAAGGTGCAGACCGACTCCGGGGGGAGGTCCAGCAGGTTCAGGGCGGAGCGGACATAGTCCCGAAGGATGTTGGTGTAGAGGAAGATCCGGAAGGAGTCCGGGGCGACGCGGAAGCGGTGGCGGAGGTGGTCCGCCCGATGGACCAGCACCTGGGTCTTGCCCGACCCCGGGAACCCCACCACCAACCGGTGGCGGTCGGCGGAGGCCTCCACCATCGCCAGTTGTCCGGGCGTCAGTTCAACGCGGGGCAGGAGCCAGCCCGTCCCTCCCCCCGCGGCCGGAGCCGGGCGTTTGCCCGGACGGGGGTCCGGCAGGTTGGGATAATGCTCCTTCCGCTCCGCAGGTAACGGGAACTGCCTCTTCAACTCGGACAGGAAGGGATCGATCTGCGGACCGTGGGCACCGGACGGGAGGTCCCAGGTCGCCTCCCGCCACCGCCGGGTGCAAGAGAAGCGCAGCCAACCCCAGAAGAACCTCAGCCATTGCGCCCAGGTCCGCCTCACCATGGGCCGCTCCTTCGCCCTCCCTCCTTCATTCCGACCGGGCGGGGGCTTCCCCCCTTCATAAGGGGGGATCGAGGGGGATTTCGTCGCAACACACTGCCCTCCCCCCAAATCTCCCCTAACCCCTCCTTATCAAGGAGGGGCACCACCACCCCGTGCGCTCTTCGTCTCCCTTGTCTCATCTCCCCTCTCCCCGCCTCAATTCACCACTGCCCGGCTCTCGCGGACGAGCGGCCGGGCGGTGTCGGGGCCGACGGTCATCAGCCGGGCCTCGCGCCGCCTCTTCTGTTCCTTCTCCACCCCCTCCAGCAGGGCCGGGTCCCCGATGCTCTCGGCGTTGCTGCAGTACCAGTCCCACGCCCAGTCGTCCAGCCCCGGCAGGGGCCCGTACAGTTTGTGCGCCTCCCCGAACGCCTCCTTCGCCTCCACCACGCGCCCCGCCACCTGCAGAAGCCGGCCCCTCAGGGTGTACAGGGGGGCCGAGCGGGGCTCGCGCCCCAGCCCCTCCTTCACCACCCCCAATCCCTCATCGATCCGCTTCATCCGCAGGTGCGTCAGCGCCAGGTTGAACAGCGGCCCGCTGTCCGCAGGGTCGGCTTCGGCCGCCTCCCGGTAGGCCCGCACCTGCCGCTCCCGGTCCCCCATCATCCCGTAGTAGATCCCCTGCTTGTTCAGGAGGTTGGACTCGGGGCGCCCATGGAGGCGCAGGGCCGTGGAGAGAAACTCCTGGGCCTTCTCCAGGTGGCGCAATTCCGCGTACCAGTCGGCCAGGTTGACCAGGTCCTGCCGGTCCTCATCCGACGGGCCTCCTTTCCGCCGCAGGAACTCCTCCGTCTCCTCGATCTTGAGACGGGTGACGCCGGGATTCAGGACGTTGCACAGCGGGTTCTCCACCTTGATCACGAACGCCTCCTCCGGCTTCCCCGCCAGGCGGGCCTGCACCTCGAACTCCGAGTTGGCCCCCAGCCGGAACGCCACGGCGATGGGGTCCCCGGCCCGGGCGGAGGATTTCAGTTCCCAGGTCGCGTTGAACACGGTCTGCCGGGCCGGGAGGGTCACCACCTCCATCTTGATCCGCCCCACTTCCCGGGGCGCCTCCATGTCGGCCGCCTGGGCGAAACTGCCGTCCGCCGGAAAGGGCAGGGGGCTTCCGGCGGGGATGAAGACATAAGGCCGCCCCCCTTCGGTCATCAGGGCGATGTCGTCCGAGGCCACCGGCCGGATGAAGGGCTCGCCGGCCGTCTCCAGCCACCAGGCGTGCCAGGCCGCCCCGTAACTGACGGCCAACTGGGCGTCCAGGGGGTCCTCGAAGGCCCAGATCCGGGACGAGGAAAAATACCGCCCGATCGCCGTCCGGACCTGCGGGATCAGGGTGCTGCCCCCCACCAGGAGCACCGCCCCCACCTCGGCCGGGCGCATGCCGGCCCGCTCCAGGGCGTCGGCGATGGGGGCGAAGATGGACTGCGTCAGCCGGAACTCCGTCTCCCGCAGGAACAGGGTTTGGGGGTCCAAAAACGGCTCCAGCAGGATCTCCCATCGGGCGGCGCTCAGTTCGGGCCGGGGCAGGGTCAAGCTCCGGCCGCCCAGGGCGCAGGTGACCGCCGGCTGTTTCGCGGTGATGGCCCATCGGTCGGCCGAGGCGTACTTCTGGAACTGCTCCAACCGGCCGATCTCCCCGCAGAGGGCGATCTTGAGGGCCTCGGCGGTGCCCAGCAGTTGGGGTTCCAGCCCCTTCTTCTTTTGGCTCCAGGGGATGTTCCGGGGGTCGATCTTCGCCTCTTCCAGCAGGGCGGGGATCAGGAGCTCGTGGACGATGGCCGCGTCCAGATCGCCGCCCCCGAGGCGGTGGTACCGCGAAGTCATCCGCAGGGCCCCGTTCAGCGCGCCCCCCCGGCGGGCCAATTCGATGATGGAGACGTCGCAGGTGCCCCCCCCGAAGTCCAGCACCAGGACCTTCATCGGCGCGGGCAGGGACAGATCGTCCCCGCTGACGGCGAGGTAGTGGAGGAGGGCCGCGGTGGGCTCGTCCAGGAGGTCCCAGGGCCGAAGGTCCAGCCCCGCGGCCTCGGCGGCCAGAAGGGTGTCTTTCCGCTGATTGAGCTGGAATGAGGCGGGGACCGTCACCACCGCGCGGTCCCCCCCGCCCCCCGCCTGCCGGACCAGAAAGGAGAGGACATGCCCGGCGATCTTCCACGGCCGGTCATGGCTCTCCGGCGCCCGGTGGTAGCTCTTCCGAAGCCCCATCTCGTTCTTGGTTTCGTAGAACAGGGTCTTCTCCACCTGGAGGCCGGCCTCCTGCGGGCGCGCCCGAAGACGCTTGGCCCCCTCCCCCACCCATTGCCCCCCCGACGCCAGGATGGCCACCACCGATGGGACCAGGGGACTGGTGAACACACCATCCGTGGTGGTCTGGTCCAGTTCCAGCGTCCGGACCTCGGGCCCGCCCCCCTTTGGGGCCCGCACCTCCGTCACCGTGGAATTGGTGGTCCCGAGGTCGATGCCCAGGACCCGCAGGTCCCTCTGTGCCTTCTTGCCGCCGAACAATCCGTTTTCGCTCATTCTGCACCTCCCTGGATTCGCGGTCACTGCCGGCTTCCAATAGAATGATGGGCCCCAAAACGGACATCATGTGTCCGAGGAAAACCCGCCGCGGCCGCGGGCCCCGGCCGGCACGGCCGGAGGAGCGGATCCGCGGACGGCGCTGGACGACCACAAGCATAGCCCATCGGCAAAAACAGGGCAACGGTCGCACTATCCGATCATTCGATCTCCTCGATCCTCATCCGGCGCTGGCGCTCCTTGGGCAGGGCGAAGAACGCGGCGTGAACGAAGGCGCCCTGGTGCAGAAGCCCCGATCCGACCACGCCGGCGGCCTCAAACCGGATGTCCTCGCCGTACCCCACGGAGGGGTGCCGGCTGACCAGGCACTTGTCCAACCGTCCCAGGAAGGCCTGGGCCTTGGCCGCGGAGGCGACCTTGCGCTTGTCCCCCTTCACCGTCAGCGCCTCCATGGCGTAAGACCGCACGAGTTTGGGAAAGAGGAGGCCGAAGGCGCGGGCGCTGGAGAAGATCTCGAAACCCGCCACCTCCCCGTGGATGAAGGTGATCAGCCCCTTCTGCCCCTGGGCGCAGTCGAACCCCTGGACCAGTCCGTCCAGATCGTCCCCCTTCTCACGGAACACATCGTGCATCGCGCCGGTGCGGCTGTGCACGCCGGTATCGGCCACCAGGGAGGCGATGCGCTCCCACACCCCCCCCTGGTCCGAACGGAAGGCGCCCTCCCGTTGGATGCAATAGGCCACCGAGCGGTTCTTCTGCGCCCGGATGTGGCGGGCCATCACCACGCCGGCGTCGTCGAACTGCCGCGACACCGCGTGCCACCGCCCCCGCTCCGTGCAGGAGACGGGGATGACGCGCTCGCACTTTTCGGGGATGAGGATGGTGGCGTTGACCACCCGGTTCTGCTTGGCCCCCCGCAGTTCCTCCCCGTCCATCAGGAGGACGGGCTTGGCCCCGCGGTTGGTCACCTTCAGTTCGGGCACACTGCCCCCCTCCGACACCTCGGTGATGGCGAGTTTCCCCTGCGCCATGGCTTCGCCCAGGGTCAGGTACTCCACCCCCTCACCGTCGGGCAGGGAGACCGGGATGAGCCCCAGCGGGCCGCGCGTCTTCAGCCGCCCCAGCTTGAGCCCGTGCGTCAATGGATCCAGGATCTCGTTCATCGGGTTTCTCCTTTCTGTACCGTCCCCTACAAGTGTAGGCGGAAAGGAGGACATGTTGTGTCCGACACCCGGAACGCAGCGAAATGCAGCGCAGGTTCTCCAGCCTGTCATCCTGAGTCCCGATCATGCCTCGGGGACGAAGGACCAAGGACAAGGGACCCCGGACGCACCCTCCCCCCCTCCCAAATCTCCCCTAACCCCTCCTTACCAAGGAGGGGCACCCCCACTGCCCACTTCAAACTGCCCACTGCTCACCGGTCGGGCGGGGGCTTCGTCATGCAGCGCAGGTCCTCCGACCTGCGGCACTTGGCCGGGCGGTGGCTCCGCTCTTCCCCAGCTTCCGGCTTCCCTACGCTCGGGCCCGCTCTGGGGTACAAGATGCCCGCTCAGGATGATGCCCCCGCATCACCAGCTTCCGGCCGGCCGGGGCACCCCCCACCGCCCCTCACTCCTCCTTCACCCTCCCCACTTCGTCCACCCGCAGGGTCCGCCACTCGTAGCGGCCCTGGGATACCGTTTGCTCGATGCTCTTCTGCAGGCGGCGGCGGTCGGCGGAGCGGCTCTCGTGGTCCAGCAGGATCAGCTTGCGGATCGCCGGACCTTCCTTCATCCCGTTGAACACCAGGAAATCAACCGGGTGCAGGATGGTTTTGGCATCGTCGGGGTTCAGGCGCCTCGGAGCGAACACGCGATCGATCTTCCGGACCACTTTGGACGCCTCCAGCCGGGCCCGGACCCGCGCCTTCTCCCTCAAGGCCTCCTTCTGCTCCTCGAGGCGCTCCTCGAGGCGCCCCAGCCGCTCGTCCTCCGCATTGAGACGGTCCATCCAGTCCTTCACCGGGCGCGTCCGGATGAAGACCTGGGCGTCGGACAGGCGGAATAGCTCCCCACAGCAGGGACACACGCCGAAAATGCCGCGCTGAAGGGTGAAATAGTAAAGCAGGTCACTCCTCATGCTCCACCTCCGCCTTGTACAGGTCGCATTCCACCCTGCCCCCCTCCACCAGCGCCTTGATCTCCCGCTGTTTCGGCGACAGCCGGGCCCCGCCGGTCTTGATGTCCGAGAAGATGATCCGCTCCACCGAGCCCTTCCGGCTGAGCCCCTCGAACACCACATAGTCGATGGGGTCGAACAGCGAGCGGCAGTCGTTGCGGTGGAACCGGAACCCCGGCATCGTGGGGGCCAGGCGCTCCAGAATGAACCCCAGGTTCACGGCCCGGGTCCCCACTTCAGACCGGACCGTCACCTTCTTGCGCGCCTGGCGCAGTTCCTTCGCCTGCTCCATCTGCTCCTCCTGCCTCCCGGCGTAAAGTTGCCGCGCCGCCGGAGTGAAATCGTCCAGGTGAAAGAGCCCGGCATCCTTCAGCCGGAACTCCTCCATGCAGTGGGGGCATTCGGCCCTGAACTGCCCGCTCTCCAGGGTGCGGATCACCTCAAGCGCTTCCTTCTTCAGCTTCATGCCGCCTCCTTTCAGGCCTTCACACCGGCTTGACATGCATTATAGCCCCAGCAAGGAGCAGAGTACCTCAACCCCTCTCCACCGGCAAACTCCGGACCACCCCATCCTCTCCCATGAGGTAGGCCGCCACGGAGAACTTCAGCCCCCCCACCCCCCCAACCAACCCCAGGCGCAGGAGGTCGAAGTCCCAATCGTGCTTCCCACGGGCGGGCTCCACCCCCACGATCATGCCGAATGCCCCCCCGTGCAACACCTGCCGGTCCCTCATGCTGGGGGTGGACGGCCCGTTCGGGTGGCTGTGAAAGGTCCCCAGCACCTGCAGGCCGGCCCCGCACAGGGAGTCGAGCTTGCCCACCGGCCCCAGGTGGGCCGGGTCCGCGTGAGCGGAATTGGGCAGGGCCTCGGCGGCCACCAGCGGATAGGCGTGCGTCACCCGGTATCCGTTCCGCCCGCGCTTGCCCAGCAGGAGGCCGAGGGCCTCCAGCGGCTTCCCCTTTCCCTTGGGGCCCTTCCCCTGATGGAACCGCTCGGTCGCCGCCAGGCACATCAGGAACAGGGCCTGGGGAGAGATCCTCACCTTCCCCTTCATCGCGGGAAGGAAAAGGAAGGGCTCCAGCATCCCCCCGCACTGGGCGCAGAAATACCACCCGGGATGGAAGTACCCCCCGCAATGGCGGCACCGTTCGTCCTTCTTCAATTTCAGGGCCACCCGCCTGCCGCATGACGGGCAATGCTTCATGGTGCACACCACCGCCCCTCCGCAGGAGGGACAGGACCATTCGAACTCCCACCCCTCGAGATCCGACAGGACCATGCCGGGACCGGCCGGTCCCGCGCCGCACCAGGCACAGAAGGATGCCCCCGAGACCACCCCCTCTCCACAGGAAGGACACGCCTTCCTCCCCTTACCGGCCAGGCGGCCCGCCTGCTCCGTCCCGCACCAGTGGCAGTGGCGCGCCCCCAGCACCAGTTCATTGCGACAGCGCTTGCATCTCGATGATCTATTCATGAAACAAGGATAGCACCGCGTATAGGACATGATGTGTCCACTGTTTTCGCACCCGTCCCGCTATTGTTTGAACTTATCCGAGAGAAACACCGCCAGGAACACATTCGCCCGCGTCATCCCCACATAATTGGCCCGGCGGAAGAAGTCGGCACTGGCGCTCTCCATCTCCACCAGGATCACCGCCTTGCGCTCCAGCCCCTTGAACTTCCGCACCGTCGTATAGCGGATGGCCTCGTCGTCCGGCGGGACCGTGGGGTCGAACGGCCTGATCGGCACCCCGCCCAGCGTCCGCAGGCCATTGAGGAAGGTCTCATGCTCCCCCTTGGCGGAAAGGATGATCACATCCCGCCAGGGGATCCCCCCGCCGGCCTTCATCTCCTCGATCAGCGCTCCGATCAGCGCCTTCTGGTCCTCGTCGTCCGCGTAATACGCCTTGAACACCTCGATCCCCTCCCGGACCATGCAGGGCATGGTCGCGATCGCCGCCTGGGTGCAGGCCTCCTCCACGATGGGCGGGGTGTTCCGGCAGTTCCTCCTTCAACCGGTCGAACAGCCGCAGTTCCGCCCTGCTCCATTGATAGGGATTGGGAAACGCCGGGATCATCGTGGCCATGGCTCACTCCCACAGGGCCTGGATCGGGACGGCATGAATGTCCCGTCCAAACGCCACGCTCTCGTCGCCGAAATACAGAATGACGCCGCGGACGAACTTCTCCTTCAGCCGCTCTTGGAGGAACCGGAGGCCGCGGGCGTCCCGGGCATCCAGCGTACGGCTGCTCTTGATCTCGATGGCCGCCACCCGCCCGTCCCGCCGTTCGAGCACCAGGTCCACCTCCACGCCCGTCTGCGCACGATAGTAGTACACGGCGGGACGGGTTCGGCTCCAGGAGCATTGCTTCAGGACCTCCATCACCACGAAATTCTCCAGCAGGGTCCCGAACAGGCCGGCGTCGGCCGCCAGCCGGGCCTGGTCCACCCCCAGGAGATACGCCATCAGCCCGGTGTCGTTAACATATAATTTCGGCGTCTTGAACGCCCGCGCCCCCAGATTCACGGACCACGCGGGAAGGGCGTGCACGAGGAAGGTCCCCTGGAGGAGACCCAGATAGCGCTTCAGGGTGCTTTGGGGGATGGCGATACTGCGGCCAAGGTCCGCGTAATTCACCATCTGGCCGGCCCGCGAGGCCAGCAGGGAGAGGAGACGCGGCATTTCCCCCAACCCCTCGATATTGGACAACTCCCGCACATCCCTCTGCAGAAGCGTCGTCAGATAGGCCCCGAACCATGCCTCCCGCCGCCCCTTCGAGGAACGGGCCACCACTTCGGGATACCCCCCCGTCAGGACCATCCCCGTCACCTCACCCTTTTCGATGCTCTTGGAAACCGGCGGCAGTGGACGGCCGGCGAAGAGGGCATCCGGGAAGAGGCCGGTTCCCCCGCTCAGTTCGGCCTGTGCCAGAGGGGCCAGCGTCAGCACCTCCATCCTGCCCACCAACGAGGACGCCAGGCGCGGCAACAGCAGGATGTTCGCCGACCCGGTGAGGAGGAACCGCCCGGGCCGGCGGTCGCGGTCGATGTTGGCCTTGAGGGCCGGGAAGAGGTCCGGCGCAAACTGCACCTCGTCCAGCACCGTGGGCCCCTTCAACCCCTCCAGAAAGGCCTCAGGATCACCGCGCGCCGCGGAAAGGACGGCCGCATCATCCATCGTCAGGTACCGGGCGGGATAGGGGCCGGCCGCCAGCCCTTGAGCCAGAGTGCTCTTCCCGCTCTGCCGGGCGCCGCTTAAAAAGACCACCGGCGTATCCCGGAGCGACTCCAAAAGTCGTGGCGCCAGAGCCCGCTTGATCATGGTTGCATTATAACCATCTTGTGGTTGATTTGCAACCCCCCGCCCGCCGGGCCTCCCCCCTTCCAAAGGGGGGGTTGAGGGGCATTTCGGAACAAACCACACTCCCCCTCCCAAATCTCCCCTAACCCCTCCTTACCAAGGAGGGGCACCCCCACTGCCCACTTCAAACTGCCCACTGCCCACCGGGCGGGCGGGGGGCTGTCCCCCGCCGTGGAACGGCGGCAGAAGGTGCAGGGCGCATGATACCGCCATCCCTCCGACAGCCGGCCGTTTGGGGGTGGACGGCCTGAGGCATTGCGTTTGTTCCTGGTGCGGCCTCAGCTTGCTGAGGCCGGCTTTGGGGAAAACGGGTGCCCCCCGCCCAAGAGCCGGCCCCACTGAAGTGGGCCGCGGTGGAAGCCGTCAACGATGTTCTGTATGGTCCTTGGTTTGCCGGGAGCCCGCGGCGGAACGACTTGACGAGGTGCATATTGTAAGGTATATTTACGATATGCACCCTCCATATTATCCCAGGCGTCTTGAAGGCAGGGTCAAGGCGGCCCTGGAGCGTTTCCCGGCCACGGCCGTGCTCGGGCCCCGGCAGTGCGGCAAAACCAGCATGGCGAAGGCCCTGCTTGGCGGCCATCGGGACTCGATCTACCTGGACCTCGAACGCCCGTCCGACCGCCGGAAGCTCAGCGACCCGGAGCTGTTTTTCGAGCATCACCGCGGACAGCTGGTGTGCCTTGACGAGATCCAGCGGGCACCGGAGTTGTTCCCGGTCCTCCGGAGCGTCCTGGATTCGGGAGGCGGGCCTGGCCAGGTCCTGCTGTTGGGCTCGGCTTCCGGAGACCTTCTCCGGCAAAGCTCCGAATCCCTGGCCGGACGCATCAGCTATCTGGAGCTCACCCCGTTCCTTCCGCCCGAGCTGGGCAAGGGCAGGGAGAAAAACCGGACCCTGTGGTCGAGGGGCGGCTTCCCGCCCAGCGCGCTGGCGGGGTCCGACGAGGCCAGCGTGGAGTGGAGGCGGCAATTCATCCGCACTTTCCTGGAGCGCGACATCCCGCAATTGGGACTGAGGGTCCCCACCCCGGCGATCGAGCGCCTGTGGACCATGTGCGCCCACCTGCACGGCCAGTTGCTCAACCTGACCCGCCTCGGGGAGGCGCTCGGCGTGACGCACCCCACCGTGCGCCACCACTTAGACCTTCTGGTAGAGACCTATATGGTCCGCCTGCTTCCCCCGTTCCTACCCAATCTTCGGAAGCGCCTAATTAAGAGCCCCAAACTGTTCATCCGCGACAGCGGCATCCTGCACGCCTTGCTTGAGGTGGACGATTTTTCCGGTCTAATGGGCCATCCGGTGGTGGGGGCATCCTGGGAGGGATGGGCGATCGAAACGATCCTCGCCGCAACCGATCGCTGGCAGGGCTATTTCTATCTTACAGCCAAAGGGGCCGAGCTCGACCTGGTCCTGGTTCGCGGGCGGCGCCTTCTGGCTTTGGAGTGTAAGGCCTCGAAGGCGCCCCAGGTCGGCCCCGGGTTCCACTCGGCACTGAAGGACCTGGGCATCAAGAAGGCATGGGTGATCGCCCCGGTGGACACACCTTATCCCCTGGCTCCCGGCATCATGGTGGGCTCTCCCCTGCACCTGCTCGCTTCAGGCGACCTGCATTGACCCACTCCGGGTTAAATGCAATCCACCGGCCTCTGGTGCGGCTTCTGCCTTCGCTGACCCCGGCCGTTGGGAGGGCCGAAATAAATGGGACGCTCCTTATTCCCCTCTCAGGATGATGCCCCCGCATCCCCGGCTTCCGGCCGGGTGGCGGTGTAGCGCAGGTCCTCCGACCTGCGGCACTTGGCCGGGCGGGGGCATCTGCCCACTTCAAACTGCCCACTGCCCACTGGGCGGCCGGGCCTCCCCCCTTCCTAAGGGGGGATTGAGGGGGATTTCGCAACAAGCCGCACTCCCCCTCCCAAATCTCCCCTAACCCCTCCTTACCAAGGAGGGGCACCCCCACTGCCCACTTCAAACTGCCCACTGCCCACTGGGCGGGGGGCCCCGTAGTCCCCACACCTTCACAGAGCAAGCGATCAGGAAAGAGGTCCCGGCCCTTGAAAAGTTATACGTAAATATGCTATACACTGCGTATAACCCAAGGAGAGCCCTCATGCCGAAACAGCCGCTGGAGATCCAAACGCTTTACGCCGAGTTCCTTGAACAGCTCGCGGCCTTTGAGGCCCGGCGGGACCTCGGCCACCTGAGGGGATGCTTCACCTCCAAAACGGTCAAGGGAGCGTCGTACATCTATTTCCAAAGCACGGACCCCACGGGGAGCATCCGGCAGATCTATGTCGGACGGTCCGGGCCCGTCCTGGACAAGGTGATCAGCGAATTTAAGGACAAGAGCCGATCCGCCCAGGAAGACCGCACGGCCCTGCGCCGGCTCTCCTCCCTGCTGGCCGCCGGCGGCGCCATGGTTCCCGACGGCTCCACCGCAAGAGTGTTGCGCGCGCTGGGGGAAGCGGGAGTATTCCGGCTCGGCGGCGTCCTGGTGGGCACCCACGCTTTCCTCTTCCTGGGCAACGCGCTGGGGATGCATTGGGAGCGGGCGGCCCTGACCACTCAGGACATTGACATTGCCGGGGAACGCTCCATGGACCTCGTTCTGCCCGGCGATGGGGCGGACATTCCCGGGACCCTGGAAAGTCTCCGCATGGGTTTTCTGCCCGTTCCCCCCTTCAATCCCCGACATCCCACCACCTCGTTCAAGATCAGGGGCAAAGCCCTTCGCCTGGATCTCCTCACCCCCGCCCGGCGGGCCGGCGCCTCCGCACCCGTCGTCCTTCAGCGTTTCAACACCGCCGCGCAACCCCTTCCCTTTCTGGACTACCTCATCGAATCCCCCATCCCCGCGGCCATCCCGCACGGCGAGGGCGTCCTGGTCCGGGTGCCCCAACCGGCCCGGTTCGCCCTGCACAAGTTGATCCTCGCCTGCGAACGCGGCGCCGCCATGGCGTCCAAGTCGGACAAGGACCTCCGGCAGGCGGCCCAGGTCATCTCCGCGTTGGCAGAAGAGCGGCCGGGCGACCTAACGGAAGCGTGGAAACAGCTCAAGTCCCAGGGCCCATCGTGGGTCCGCCGGCTCCAGACCGGCATCAAGCGGCTGAGGAGCAAGCACACAGAAGCAGCCAGTCATCTGGACGAACTGATCGGCTGACCGGCCCTTGCGGCTGAGACCATGAGGATGCGCAACGGGACTACCCCGGTGCCCGGCCGGGCGGGGGCGTCGTCATGTAGCGCAGGTCCTCTGACCTGCGGCACTTGGCCGGGCGGTGGCATCTGCCCACTTCAAACTGCCCACTGCCCACTGGGCGGCCGGGCCTCCCCCCTTCCTAAGGGGGGATTGAGGGGGATTTCGCAACAAGCCACCCCCCCCCTCCCAAATCTCCCCTAACCCCTCCTTACCAAGGAGGGGCACCCCCACCCCATCTGCCCACTTCAAACTGCCCACTGCCCACTGGCCGGGCGGTGGCATCTGCCCACTGCCCACCGGCCGGGCGGCCGGCCGTGTGGCAGCACTCCGCCCTTTTCGGCTACACTACCCCAGGAGGCATCCATGACCCCAAGCCCGCTCCGGCCCCTGCTCACCCTCATCGCCGTGCTCATCCCCGCCCTTCTGCCCGCCCAGCGGCTGTGGGTGGGCATGCCCGTCACCGCCATCGCCCCCGACTCCCAGTTGGGCGAGGGCCTCCCCCCCGACCTCGACCGCGAAAACCTCTACCTGGTGGAGTTCGACCAAACCCGCTTCGCCGACCCCGCCACCGAGTCCGGCCGCCTCAACCTCCAACTCCTCCTCCGGCAGTGGGACCAGTTCCGCACGGCCCCGCCCCGCGGCATCATCCGGCTTGTCTTCCTGCAGTTCCAAGAGCCCCTCCCCGTCATCCACCGCGTGGAATTGGCCGGATGGGACGGCCGCCTGGAGATCGACACCACCCCCCGGCCCTTCCAGCTCACCGCCGATCCCGAGGTCCGCCACCACAACGCCTTCATCTACCTCAAAACCGCCCGGCAGGCCCAGGACGAGGGGGAGACCGGCAAGGCCAGGGCCTACCTCACCCGCGTCCCCATCCTGGACCCCAACGGCGCCGAGGCCCCCCAGGCGCGGGAACTGTTGGCCGGAATCGAAGCCGAAGAACGACGGCAGGCCCAGGAGTCCCTGCTGGCCCGGGCCGATGTCGAACGCGGCGCCGGGCGCCTTGAAGAGGCCATTGCCCTCTACCAGGAGGCTCTGGACCGCTATGGAAGTGAAGACCGGACGGCCAGGGCCCTCGCGGCCGCGCAGGCGGACCTCCAGGCCCGCCGCCACGCCGCCGAAGAGGCCAGGCGACAGGCCCAGGCCCGGCGCCTGCAGGAAGAGGAGCAGGCCCGCGAGGCCCGCGCGGAGGCCCGGGTGGAGGCCGAAGCCCAGCGCCAGACGGAGGTCCGGGCCGAACTCGAAGACCGGGAGCGCGAAGTCCAGGTCCTCCTCAACCGGGCCCGCATCCTGCGCGAGCAGGGCAAACTGCAGGAAGCCGTCGAGGCCCTCCAAATCGCCAGGAACCTGGACAACAACAATCCCCAGGTCGAGGCCGAGGCCCGCCAGCTCAGCGCCGCCGTCGCCCGGCAAAAACTCCTTGAAGCCGGCCAGGCCGGCAGGGCGGGCCGCAAGGGCGACGCCCTGCGCCTTCTCCGCGAAGCCGCGGAGTGGGACCCGCGCAATGAGGCCGTGGAAGCGGAGATCGCCAACCTGCGCGGCGCCATCGCCCCCGGTGAGGTGGACAGCATGGCCCTGGCCCGCCTCCTATGGGACCCGGACGAGGACATGCAGTTCGTCTTCACCCCGCCCGCCAGCCCCCAAAGCCACGCCGGCCGCGTCTTTTTGTGGAACGGCGTCCTGGTCCAGGAAATCGAAGGCTCCCACCTCGTCAAGGTGGGCAGTAGGTACAAGTTCTGCTTCGTCGCCGATTTCCCGCTCGATGGAATCAACTACAACACCGGCGTCCGCGTGGTGGGCGAATACATCGGCAACATCACCTTCACCACCGTCCTCGGCGCCCCCGTCCAGGTGCCGTGTTTGAGGGCGCTGTATGCCGAGTAGCTCTCCATTTTCGTTGCAACGGCCCGACTCCACTTCGGGACGGCCTTTCACGGGCAGGGGGATGCATCCGCAGGCCATAGCTTCGTTGCCTTGCATATGCCGTCATACTTCATAATTTTGACTTCTTACTGTGTTCACAGCCAAGGGGTGCCCTGTTTCAGTTGAAATATTTGATTACCGTCACAAATGTCAAGTGGCACATATTTCTACGA
>DCUZ01000110.1 GCA_002327305.1 Holophagales bacterium UBA2201
GGAGTCGTGGGTGTTGAGCTCGATGTCGAAGACATCGATGTCGGCGAACCTCTTGAACAGGACGCCCTTGCCCTCCATGACCGGCTTGCCTGCCAGGGCGCCGATGTCGCCGAGGCCCAGGACGGCGGTGCCGTTGGAGATGACGGCGACGAGGTTCCCCTTGGCGGTGTATTCGTAGGCCAGTTCGGGGTCCTTTTCGATCGCCAGGCACGGAGTGGCCACTCCGGGCGTATAGGCCAGCGAAAGGTCCTTCTGTGTCAGGCAGGGCTTGGTGGTGACGACCTCAATTTTGCCCTTGCGTCCCCTGGAGTGGTATTCGAGCGCTTCTTCTTTGGTCACGAGACCCATACGACACCTCTCTTTGTATTGGATTTCACATTCACCATAGTTTAGAAGGTTTCGCGTGCCTTGTCAACGCACCCCGGCGGGGAGGAAGCGGGGGCCCCGGGCGACTGCCGGCAAGAGGAAGGCGGCCTGGGGCGGTCCGTGGCTACGGGACGCGCCCGTCCGCTTGAATTTTCGCCGCCGATACCGCATAATGAGATGGGAAATCAAAGGAGGTCGATCATGTGGCATCGGGCAGTTTTCGCTTCCGTCATTTCCGCTGTTGTTCTCCTCCCTTTCACCGCTTTCGGCCAGACGATCCCCATAAAACCTGCCGGACCTCCGGGCCAGGGGGCGCCGTCTTTGCCGGCCGGGGTGCAGGCGGACTGGTGGAGCCAGGTCCAGGCCAATATCCAGAAGGAAGAATACGCCATCACCTGGCAGGAGGAGACAGGCCTGCCCGGGATCAAGGCCGCCTATCAGGCCCCCAACCGGGCGCAGGGGTTCCGGACCTGGTTCACCGAGGAGGGGATCCGGGTGGTGCCGCGCACCGGCGAGAAAGCAAGTTGGGTTTGGGGATTGGAACTGCTGGGACCGGAAGCTGGAAGCTGGAAGCCAGAAGCCGGGGAAAAGCAAAAACCGGGGATCCATGTGTCGGAGAATCGCATCGAGTTCGACCGGGGGTGGATAACCGAATGGTACGTGAATGCGCCAGAGGGATTGGAACAAGGGTTTACCATTCCCTTCCCCCTCCCGGCAGCTGGCAGCTGGCAGATGGCAGACGGGGAAGAGCATGTGGCGCAGGCACTCCTGCCTGCGATCAGCGGTGCGCAGACTGGAGAGTCTGCGCTACATATCGATCTCCGCCTCTCCGGCAATCTTCGCCCAAAATTCGCCGACGACGGCCAGGCGGTGGACTTCTACGACAACTGGAACGTCAGCGTCATCCACTACGCCAAGCTAATCGTCACCGATGCCACCGGCCGCGTCCTGCCCGCGCGTTTTGAGGGGTGGGCGGGCGTGACGAGCTACGAGCTGCCAGCTGCCAGCTGCCGGTCGGGAGGCGGCATCAGAATTGTCATTGATGCCGCCGGGGCGGTGTATCCCCTCACCATCGATCCCCTCGCCACCAGCCCCGCCTGGACCGCCCTGGGGGAGAACGCGGGCGACAACTTCGGCTACTCCGTGGCGACGGCAGGGGATGTGAACGGGGACGGCTACGCCGATGTCATCGTAGGGGCCCCCGCCTTCAGCAGTTCTGCCGGAAAAGCGTACCTGTTCCTGGGCTCGGCATCGGGCCTCTCCGGTGCGGCGGACTGGTCTGCCGTGGGGCAGAATGCGGGTGACCGCCTCGGTTGCAGAGTGGCCACGGCAGGGGATGTGAACGGGGATGCGTATTCCGATGTCCTGCTCGGCGCGGAGGGCTTCAACAGCTATGCGGGCAAGGCGTATCTGCTGCTGGGCGGTCCCGCGGGCTTGACGGGCACGCCGGCCGGCCCGGCCTGGAGCGCCACGGGAGAAGCCGCATCCGACAGTTTCGGCACATCCCTGTCCACCGCGGGGGACGTGAACGGGGACGGCTACTCGGACGTGGTGGTGGGCGCGTACGCCTACGGCTCGGAAGCCGGAAAGGTCTACCTATACGTTGGGGGGGCCACGGGGCTGTCGTCCTCGGCAGTCTGGACCGCCACCGGCGCTGCGGCGAGCGACCGCTTCGGAAACTGCGTGGCCACAGCCGGGGACGTGAACGGCGACGGGTACTCCGACGTGGCCGTGGGGGCGGCCTGGCTCGGAAAATGCTACCTCTACCTTGGTTGCCCATCCGGGCTCGGGAGCGCACCTTCCTGGACCGCCACCGGCGAAAACCCGTACGACGGATTCGGCTGGGCCGTCGCCACGGCGGGGGACGTGAACGGGGACGGGTATGCGGATCTGGCGGTGGGGGCCACCGAGTACAGCAGTCAAGCTGGAAAGGTCTATCTCTACTTCGGGGGGGCCGCGGGGCTGCCGACCGCGGCTTCGTGGACCGCCGTTGGGGAGGGCGTGAGCTCGCTGGGTTGCTCCCTGGGGACCGCGGGCGACGTGAATGGTGACGGGTATGCCGACTTGATCGCGGGCGCCTTCGCCTACGATTTCCACATGGGCCGGGCCTACGTTTACCTTGGGAGTGCCACCGGCCTGTCGGCCCCGGCCGCCTGGGTCGCTACGGGGGTGAGCTCGCCCGACCGGTTCGGCTACAGCGTGGCCACGGCCGGTGACGTGAACGGGGACGGCTACTCCGACGTGGTCGCGGGGGCCTTCAGCTTCAGCGCCGGCGCCTCGACGGGAAAGGCATACCTGTACCTGGGAGGACCGTCGGGTCTCGCATCCACATCCTCATGGAACCGGACCGGTGACGCCGCGGGCGACGCGTTCGGCGTTTCCGTGGCCACGGCAGGGGATGTGAACGGGGACGGGTACGCGGACGTGGTGGTGGGGGCCTTCGGCCACAACAGCGGAACCGGGAAGGCCTACCTCTATCTGGGCGAAGCGTCCGGGCCATCGACCACGGCCCCGTGGACGGTCGAAGGGGAGGCCGCCGGCGACCAATTCGGGGTCTCGGTGGCTTCAGCGGGGGATGTGAACGGGGATGGGTACGCGGACGTAGTGGTGGGGGCCTTCGGTCACGACAGCGCCTCCGGAAAGGCATACCTCTACCTTGGAGGAGCGGCCGGACTCTCGTCCTCCACCGCGTGGACGGCCACCGGCGAGAACGCCTATGACCTGTTTGGGATCTTCGTGACGACCGCGGGGGACGTGAACGGGGACGGCTACGCGGATGTGGCGGTGTGCGGCCTCCGCTACGGCGACGACGCCGGCAAGGTCTATCTTTACTCGGGCGGGCCGGCCGGCCTCTCGTCAACGGCCGTGTGGACCGCCACCGGGGAAACCACCAACATCAATTTCAGCCACGCCCTGGCCGCCGCGGGGGACGTCAACGGGGACGGCTACGCGGACCTGGTGGTGGGGGCCGCCAGCTACGGCGGCAGCACGGGCAAGGCCTACCTCTACCTGGGGGGAGCGTCGGGGCTCTCCTCCACGCCCTCCTGGACCGCCACCGGCGAGGCCCCGGGCGACCGGTACGGCTTTTCCGCCGCTACGGCGGGGGACGTGAACGGGGACGGGTATTCGGATGTCATGGTGGGAGCCTATTTGAACGACAGCGGCACCGGCAAGGCCTACCTCTACCTGGGTGGCCCGTCGGGGCTCTCACCGTCGGCCGTGTGGACCGCCGTCGGGGAAGCCCTGGACGACCAATTCGGCATATCGGTGGCGACGGCGGGTGACGTGAACGGGGACGGCTACTCGGATGTGGTGGTGGGGGCCTACAACTATGGCGGCCTGGCCGGAAAGGCCTATGTCTACCTGGGTGGGGCCTCCGGGCCGGGGACCACGGCGTCGTGGTCCACGGCCGGGGAAGGCCCGGGCGACTTGTATGCGGGGGGATACTCCGGTCCGGCGGCGGGTGACGTGAACGGGGACGGCTATTCGGACATCGTCGTCGGAGCCAACGGCTACGGCGGCAGCACGGGGAAGGTTTACCTCTATTATGGGAACGGGGGAGCAGGGGCGGAGGTGCGGCCACGGCAACTGCGCAACGACCTCACCACCCCCATCGCGCCCGGCGGCAACGCCTACCAAAGCCAGTTCCGCCTCGGGCTCACGCTGCGAAGCCCCATGGGGAAGGCCTGGCGGAAGATGCAGTGGCAGATCACCCCGTGGGGCGGGACCTTCGCCCCGTCCGTCCTCCCGATCCAGAGCGACGCCACATGGTATTCCAACCCCGTGAACCGCACCCTCCCGGTCACCCTGCCGGAGGACCTCCAGCGGTACACCTGGCGCGCCCGCGTCAAGTATCACCCGGCGAAGTCGCCCTTCCTGCTCTGGGGGCCCTGGCACACCCTGACGGCCAACGGCCTGTACGAAGCCGACCTGCGCAGCACCTCGGCCGCCCCGCCGCCTCCCTGTTCCGTGCCCGACGAGCCCTGCTGGCTCTACTCGGTGGTCAAGAGCGGGACCGACTATACGCTGAACTGGCAGGACCCCAACCAGAGCGATCAGCGGACGGGGTGGAATGTGCGGCGTTCGAACGATGCGGATCTGCCCAAAAACACCTGGTCGCTGGTGGCAACCAATATCGTTGATATGGATGCGGGGACCGCCAATTACCAGTGGACGGACCACTCCGGCGCGAATCCCAGCCCAAGCCCGATCTGGTACTACCAGGTCACCGCTTACAACACCATCTGCGGGGCCGAAGGGCCATTCTGAGAAGCCGCAGTTAGTAGCCCGCAGTCAGGAGCCGGGGAAAGCAAGAACGAAGCCATGAAGGGGCGGGCCACGGGGCTCGCCCTTTGTGTTGACGTTCACAAGGTTGGAGTAGAATAGGGCCATGTTGGAACGATTCTTTCACCTCCAGGACAACGGGACGACGGTGCGCCGGGAGGCGGCGGGGGGCGTGGCCACCTTCCTCACCCTCTCCTACATCCTCTTCGTCCAGCCGGTGGTGATGGCGGCGGCGGGGATGGACCAGGGCGCGGTCTTCACCGCCGTGGTGGTGGGGAGCGCCCTGGCCACCCTCTACATGGCTTTCATCGCCAACTACCCGGTGGCCATCGCCCCGGCCATGGGGCACAACTTCTTCTTCACCTACGCGGTGGTGCTGGGGATGGGGACGCCGTGGCCCGTGGCCCTGGGGGCCGTGGCCGTGGCGGGGACCGCTTTCGTCATCCTCTCCAAATGGGGGTTCAGGGAAAAGATCATCACCATCGTCCCCGACCCCATCAAGCACGCCATCGCCGTGGGGATCGGCCTCCTCATCTGCATGATCGGCCTCCAATGGGGCGGCATCGTGGTCTCCAAGCCCGGCACCCTCATGGGGTTCGGCGACCTCCATTCCCCTCCGGTCCTGGTCACCCTCATCGGCCTGCTGGTGATGGGCGTGCTCACCGTGCGGAAGGCGCGCGGGGCCATCCTCTTCGGCATTCTGGCCTCCACGGCGGCCGCGGCCGCTTTCGGCCTGGTGAAGTACCAGGGGATCGCCGCCCTGCCCCCCTCCATCGCCCCCACCCTCTTCAAGCTGGACATCGCCGGGGCCTTCCAGGTGAAGCACATCGAGGTTATCTTTGTCTTCTTCTTCCTGGCCCTCTTCGACACCATCGGCACCCTTATCGGGGTGTCCCAGCAGGCGGGTCTGATGCGGAACGGGAAACTGCCGCGCGCCGAGAAGGCCCTCCTGGCCGACGCGCTGGGAACGGTGACCGGGGCCGCCCTGGGGACCTCGACCCTCACCGCCTATGTCGAAAGCGCCGCCGGCGTGGCCGAGGGGGCGCGCACGGGGCTGGCCAATGTGTTCACTGCCGCCTGCTTCCTCCTCTCCCTCTTTTTCTTCCCGGTCGTTTCCATGGTGGGGGCCGGCGTGCCGGTGGGGGAGGCGGTATATCACCCCACGGTGGCCGCGGCGCTCATCCTGGTGGGGTCGCTGATGTTCCAGCTCACCCGCGGCATCGACTGGTCCGACCCGGCCCTGGCCCTCCCCGCCTTCCTGGCCATCATCATCATGCCGGTGACATTGTCCATCACCGAGGGGATCGCCTTTGCCTTCATCGCGCATTCCCTTTTGCGCCTGGCGCAGGGGCGGACGCGGGAGGCGCACTGGCTGTTCCATCTCTTCTCGCTGTTGTTCCTCCTCCGGTACATTTTCATCACGCTCTGATCCCCCTCACCGCTGAGATTTTGGACCGGGCGGACCCCGCAGGGTGCGCCCGCAGGGGCCGATCCGCCCGCCGACGGGTTTGACAGGAGGCGGCGCGGTCCGCTACAATGGTGGCGTCCGGGGCCTTCGTGTCCCCTCCTTCAGACGCAGCAGAAACACAATCCGCCGTCAAGGAGGCCTAACCCGCCATGAATGAACTTTGGAGCCAATGGTTCGTCCCCGTCGCCGTGGGAGCCGCCGCCGCGGGCATCCTCACCCTGATCCGCCTGGTGGTGTTCCGCCTCCTCGGACGCTGGGCCCGGAAGACCGAGACGAAACTGGACGACATCGTCCTGCAGGAGTTCCGCCGCCCCTCGATCTTCTGGTGCATTGCGGTCGGGCTCGACGTGGGGCTGACCGTTTCGGAACTTCCCGGCCGTTACATGGGGGTGGCGAACAAGGCGCTCTGGGCGGCGATCATCCTCTCGGTGTCCCTGACGCTGGCCTCCCTCGCCGTGCGCCTGCTGAAGAGCTCCATCGAGGAGGCCCGCATCCCCATCGCCGCCTCCGGGCTGGTCTTCGGCGTCCTCCGGTGGGGCATCATCCTCATCGGCATCGTCGTTATCCTCGGGGCCCTCGGGGTTTCGGTGGCCCCCATCCTCACCGCCCTCGGCGTCGGCGGTCTGGCCGTGGCGCTGGCCATGCAGGACACCCTGGCCAACCTCTTCGCCGGTATTCACATCCTGATGGAAAAGAGCGTCCGGGTGGGGGACTTCGTCCGCCTGGAGAGCGGTCAGGAGGGGTATGTGGACGACATCTCCTGGCGCACCACCCGGGTGCGCCTCCTGAGCAATAACATGGTGATCATCCCCAACGCCAAACTGTCGCAGAGCGTCCTGACCAACTACTACCTGCCGGAGAAGAGGATGTCCCTCCTCATCCCCGTGGGGGTCAGCTACGACTGCGACCCGGCGAAGGTGGAAGCGGTGTTGTTGGAGGTGGCGAAGGAGGCCGCGGGGAAACTGCCGGGTCTGCTGGCCGAGCCCGCCCCGTTCGTCCGGTTCAACCCCGGATTCGGCGCGAGTTCCCTCGATTTCACCCTCATCTGCCAGGTGGCGGAGTTCACGGACCAGTACGCCGTCCAGCACGAACTGCGCAAGCGCATCTTCGCCCGGTTCCGCGTGGAGGGGATCGAGATCCCCTTCCCCCAGCGGGTGGTCCACATGCGGGCGGAGAAGGAGAAATAGGTGCCCACGGCCTTCGGATTCATGCAATGCGCCACCCTGCTGAAGGCCACCGGCGTCAGCGCCCGGACCCTGGCCGAACTGCGTTCCTGCGTGGAGACGGTCCCCGGCGACTCCATTTTCCACCACACCGCCCAGTACTTCCTCAAGGGGCGGGTGTCGGACTACACCAACGATTTCGCCCAGTGGGCCGGGGAGAGTTTGGAGGAGCGGGCCCTCTCCGAGCGCCTCTCCAGCGTGGATCCCTACGCCGCCTCCGCCATGGAGGCGGTCCGCGCCGACCTCCTGCGCGTCCTCGACGAGCACCTGGCCGGCTTCCCGCCACCGCGCGAGGCCCTGGAGGGGGACGCGTTCCATTTCAACACCCCCGTCACCTTCGTCTATCCCGCCGGCCTGCGGGCCGCCAACCTGGCCGAGTTCCTGGTGGCGCTGGAACACCTCCCCCCCGAGAGCATCTATTTCCACTTTTATGAGGCGCGCGTTCGCTTGCGGGGGGGGATGGATGATTTCTCCCGCTGGGTCGAGGGGTCGCTGGAGAAGGGGGGGCTGGCGGGGCGCATCCGGTCCATCGACCCCTTCATGCACGGCGTGGAGGGGGTGCGCCGCCTCCTGGTGGCGGCGGTGCGCGAGGAATTGGACCGGGACATGGGGGAGGCGCTGGGATGATCAACGCCTACGCCGGCATCGCCCCCCGCAGCGACCTCCTCCTGCTCCAGCGCCTCGGACAACGCCTGGAGGGGCGGTCGTTCCTCCACATCAATTCCACCTCCAAGGGGGGCGGGGTGGCCGAGATCCTCCACCGAATGCTCCCCATTCTGCGCTCGCTCGGGGTCCGGACGCGCTGGGAGGTGCTCGAGGGGGACGACCCCTTCTTCGACATGACCAAGAAACTGCACAACGCCCTGCAGGGGAGCGCCGAGACCTTCACGGAGGCGATGTGGGAGCACCACCGCGAGATCAACGAGCGCAACGCGGCGGCACTGGATCTTGAGGCGGACGCGGTCCTCATCCACGATCCCCAACCCATGCCCCTGGTGGAGCATCGCGGCGGGGGAAAGTGGATCTGGCGATGCCACATCGACCTGGCCAACCCCCATCCGGGGGTCTTCGAGCGGCTGGCCGGCTATGCGGCCCGGTACGACGCCGCGGTGTTTTCCGTGTCGAAGTTCGCCCGGCACATGCCCATGCCGGAATTCATCATCACCCCCTCCATCGACCCGTTGAGCGAAAAGAACATCCCCCTGCCGGACGAAGAGGTGCGGGCGGTCCTGGAGCGCCTCGGCATCCCGCCCGACCGGCCCATGATCCTGCAGGTCTCCCGGTTCGACCGGTTCAAGGACCCCATCGGCGTGATCGGCGCCTTCCGGATGGTGCGCCGATACAATGATTGCTGTCTGGTCCTCGCGGGGAGCCCCGCCACCGACGATCCCGAGGGGGCGGCGGTCCTGGAGGAGGTCCAGGAGGCCGCGGCGGGCGACCCGGACATCCACATCCGCCTCCTTCCCCCCTTTTCCGACCGGGAGATCAACGCCCTCCAGCGGGCCGCCGCGGTGGTCCTGCAGAAATCGCTGAAGGAGGGGTTCGGCCTGACCGTGGCGGAGGCGCTATGGAAGGGGAAGCCGGTCATCGGCGGGGCGGTGGGGGGGATCCCCCTGCAGATCGTCCACGGCGCCACCGGGTACCTGGTCCATTCGGTCGAGGGGACCGCCTTCCGCATCCGCCAGCTCCTCAACGACCCGGAGGCGGCCCGGCGCGTGGGGGAGGCGGGGCGGGAATTCGTGCGGCGCCATTTCCTCATCACGCGGCAGGCCCGGGACTACCTGGCCATCTGGCACTCCCTGGAACATCCGGGGGAGGCCATCCTGGAGGTGTGATGGAGACGCCGGCCCATCCCCCGGATTCGGGGCTGGTGGTGGTTTCCAACCGGCAGCCGTACGCCCACCGGCGCGACGGAAACGCCGTGCGCGTGGAGGTGCCGGCCGGCGGCCTCACTTCGGCCATGGACCAGGTCCTGCGTTCCACCGGCGGGACCTGGGTGGCGTGGGGGCACGGGAGCGCGGACCGGGAGATGGTGGACGCCGGGGGGTGCGTGGCCGTCCCCCCCGACCAGCCCCGCTACACCCTCAAGCGGGTGTGGCTGGAGGAGGACCTGGTGGAGAACTACTATCACGGGTACGCCAACCAGGTCCTCTGGCCCCTCTGTCACACGGCCCTGGACCGTGTCTATTACCGCAAACGCTTCTGGTCCGCCTACGCGGCCGCCAACCGGCGCTTCGCCGACGCCGTCCTCGACCTCTCCCGCGCCGGCGCGGTCTGGTTCCACGACTACCATCTCTGCCTGGCCCCCGCCATGGTGCGCAAGGCCCGTCCCGACCTCCGCCTGGCGCAGTTCTGGCACATCCCCTGGCCCGACTGGTCGGTCTACCGCGCCTGCCCCCAGGCCCGCGAGGTGCTGGAAGGCCTCCTGGGCAACGACCTGCTGGGGTTCCAGGTCCCCCTCTTCGTCCACAATTTCATCGACTGCGTCCGGGAGTGCCTCCAGGCCAAGGTGGACTACATCCGCTCCCGCATCACCTTCGGGGGACACACCACGCGGCTGGAGGCCTATCCCATCAGCATCGACGCGGCGGCGTTCCGCCGCATGGCCGAGGCGGAGCGGACCGTGAAGCTCATGGCGCGCCTGCGCCGGCGGTGGGGGCTGGAGGGGCGGCAGATCGGGCTGGGGGTGGACCGGCTGGAATACACCAAGGGGCTGCTCAAACGCCTGCAGGCCCTCGACCTCCTGTTCGAACGCTACGCCTCCCTCCGGGGGAGGTTCACCTACATCCAGATCGCCGTTCCCACCCGCCTTAAGGAGCCCTATCTCAGTTACCGGGCCGCGGTGGAGGCCCTTGTGGAGCGCGTCAACCGGCGGCACGGCCGCCCCGATTGGACCCCGGTCATCTTCATGGACACCAAGGTGGAGCACCGGGACCTGGTGGCCTATTACCGGATGGCGGATGTGGGGATCGTCAGTTCCATGTACGACGGGATGAACCTGGTCGCTAAGGAGTTCGCCGCCAGCCAGGTGGACCGGCGGGGGGTCCTGGTCCTCTCCGAAATGGCGGGCGCCGCGGACGAGTTGGAGGGGGCCCTCCTGGTGAATCCCTACGACACCGAGGGGTTCGCGGAGACCATCCGCCGGGCCCTCCGCATGGAGCCCGCGGAGCGGCGGGAGCGGATGGAGTCGCTCCAGCGGCAGGTCGGGGAGCACGACATCCACCGCTGGATCGGCGACATCCTGACGGACCTGACGGGGGCCGCGCTCCCCGACGCCGGGCGCGGTCTGCCCCTGTCGAAGGAGAGGGGGTCGCTCGAGGCCGCCATCGGCGGCCGTCCCGTCGGCCTGATGCTGGACTATGACGGCACCCTCTCCCCCATCGTCCGGGACCCGGCGCAGGCCCGTCTCCCGGCGGGCAACCGGGCGCTTCTCCTGCGTCTGCGCGAGCGGATGCCGGTGGCCATTGTCAGCGGGCGGGGGCTGGACGATCTGCGGGGGCGGATCGGCATCGACGGCCTCCTCTATGTGGGCAACCACGGCGCCGAGATCGCCGAAGGGGACCGGATCCTCCTCCGCCAGGACCATGCGGCCGCCCGGGCCGCCATGGAGGAATGCCTGGAGCGGGTCCGGGAGGCCCTGCTGGGCATCCCGGGCGTCATCGTGGAGGACAAGGGCGGCACCGCCTCGGTCCACTACCGCATGGTGCGCCCGCGGGACCTGGAACCGCTGTTCGCCCGTTTCACCCATGTCCTGGAGGAATACGAAGAGATCTTCCGGATCACCTCGGGCAAGAAGGTCCTGGAGATCCGCCCGAAGGGACTATGGGACAAGGGGCGGGCCGTCCTCTGGCTGGCCCGCCGGTGGGGACGCGACCGGGTTCCCCTGTACGTGGGCGACGATGTCACCGACGTGGACGCCTTCCGCGCCCTCAAGGGACGAGGCATCAGCGTTTCGGTGGGGCCCTGCCCCGACGCCGATTTCACCGTGGAGGGGACCGCCGGCGTCACGGCGCTCCTCCGGAGGTTGTGCGGCCCCGCCGGCTCCCGTCCCGGGGCGACGCCTTGAACCGGAGTGGCGTATAATAATGGAGAACGCACCCAAGGGAGGTCCTATGAGAAAGGTACCGTGGATCGTGATTTGTGTCTTCCTGGCGGCCGGCCCCGGTTTCGGGCAGGCCCTCTCCCGCGTCACGGGGAAGATCGCCAACACGGCCGGCGAGGGGATCGCCGGTGCCAAGATCAGCATCACCATGAAGGATTCGAGCGCCTATACCAAGGAGGTCGTCAGCGGGGAGACGGGCGTGTACGAGGTCTCCTTCACCGACGGCACCAAGGTGTACGTGTTCGAGATCTCGGCCGAGGGCTATCTCGGCCTGAAGGAGGAGGTCAAGCCCAAGATCTTCGCCAGCATCGAGCGGGACTTCTCCCTCAAGACCCGCCAGGAGATGGAGGAGCAGTTCCGCCAGGAGGAGATGAAGAAGAACCCCCATTTGGCCTTCTTCGAGGAGGGGCGGCAGGCCTTTGTCGCCGGCGACCTGGCGGCGGCCCGGAAGGCCTTCGAGGAGTGCCTCAAGGTCAAACCCGACTACACCAAAGCCAGCGTCCTGCTGGCCGACATCGACTTGAAGGAAAACAAGGTGGACGCCGCCATCGCCCGTGCGGAGAAAACCCTGGGGGCCTCCGATGAGGAAGCGGTGGTGTCCCTGCGCATCCTCATCAGCGCCTACTCGCAAAAGGGGAAGAAGGACAAGGTCAAGGAGTACCAGAAGCGTCTCGAGCTCCTCGAGCCCGACTCCCCGGAGTCGCTGTTCAACAAGGCGGCGGAACTGCTCAACAAGAAGGACGACGCCGGCGCCAAGCCCCTGCTGGAGAAGGCGGTGGAGATCAACCCCGATTTCGCCGATGCCCACTTCGAACTGGGATTCATCTACCTGCGGGAGGAGGACTACGCCAAATGCAAGTCCACCTTCGAGACCTTCCTGAAACTCGTCCCCGAGGGGGAGAAGGCCGAGATGGCCAAAGAGACGGTCAAGTGGCTGTATTAAAAGTCGGCAGTAGGCAGGCCGCAGGCAGCAGTTAAAAACTGATCAAGGAACAATCCTGCAAACAATAATCGCCGGGGCCCGCCCCGGCGATTTTCCTTATTTGCTTCTTACTGCCAACTGCCGACTGCCGACTGGAAACTGCCAACTGCCAACTGCCAACTGCCAACTGCCAACTGCCAACTGCCAACTGACTGATCTCACACCGCCAGCAGGAATGCCTCGGGGACGACCTCGATGCGGGCGGGGAGGGAGCCGAAGCAATCGCCGTCCACGTCGATGGGGACCGTTTCGCCGCCGGGCGCCTCCACGGTCAATTCCGTGAAGGGCTCTCCCAGGACTTCCCGGTGCCGGATGTGCATCCCCGCGTAGACGAGGGCCGCGAGCCAGAGCGCGCGCGGGTGGCGCCACGCGGGGAGGGCCACCAGGTCGAGGCGGCCGTCGTCGATCTGCGACCGGGGGGAGATGTGCATGCTCCCCCCGAAATAGCGGCCGTTGGCGGCGGCGGCCACCAGGAACGTGCGGTCCCAGACCCGTCCGTCCATCGTCAGCCGCAGGCGGGACGCGCGGTAGCGGAAACTCTCTACGAGGGAGGCGACGAAGTAGAGGACCGTCGCGGGCAGGGGCCAGGGATGGCGCTTGACGAAGCCGTCCACGGCCCCGCCCAGACCGACGGAGGCCACATTGATGAAGCAGCGGGTCCCCGCGGTGGTGGTGATGCGGCCGCAATCGCATGGAACGGGATGGGCCGCATCCGCCCGGTCGAGGGCGCGCCCCAGGCCCCGGGGGGCCCCGACGGTGTGGAGAAAATCGCCGCCGCGGCCCTGATGCAGGGGTGTGAGAGCGCAGGTCCGGTGGTTCCCCTCCATCAGGCCGGCGAGGGCGCGGGAGAAGGTGCCGTCGCCCCCCAGGACGCCCAGACGCTCGGCGCGGAACGAGGCCTCCCGGATCTGCGCCTGCAACTCGGCGGCGGATCCCGGAGCCAGGATCTCGGCCTCGGGATGGCGCCGGCGGATGACGCGGTGGATGTAATCCAGATGCAGGGCGGTCCGGCCGCCGCGGCTGGAGGGATTGACGAAGAAGGTCCAGCGCACGCCGCGCCTACCCGGCGATGACCAGATTGCGCCCGCCGGACTTCGCCCGGTAGAGATTCACGTCGGCCAGGTTCATGAGATCGTCGGGGGTCTCGATCCCCGGCCGGTTGATCCCCACCCCGATGGAGACGGTGCAGGTGATGGGGAGGTCCTCGCCGGGGAACGGGTTGGACTCCACGCGGGCCCGGATCCGCTCGGCGATCTCCACGCCCTCCTCCTCCGAGGTGTGCGGGAGGATGAGGGCGAACTCCTCGCCGCCGTAGCGGGCGAAGATGTCGGTGGAGCGGGTCAGTTCCACCACCAGACCGGCGAACTCGGAGAGGACCACGTCCCCCAGCGGGTGGCCGAAGCGGTCGTTGACCTTCTTGAAGTGGTCCAGGTCGATCATCAGGAGGGAGAGGGGGAACTGGTACCGCTTGGCGCGGTCGAATTCCTTGAGAAACGCCTGCCGGAAGTAGCGCTTGTTGAAGATGCCGGTGAGGTCGTCGGTGACGGCCAACTGCTGGATCTTCTGCATGGCGGCGATGTTCTGGCAGGCCAGGGCGATCTGGGGGGCCAGGACATCCAGCACCTGCTTCTCGTCCGCCAGGAAAGGGGAGTCTTCGAAGCGGAAGAGCGCCAGGTAGCCGGGGGTCATGGGGTCCTTCTGGAACGCCGCGCCGAGGCGATGGCGGAAGGGTCCGGAGGAGGGGGGGGCCGGCTCCTTCTCCTCCACTTTCTGGACCACGGCATAATCCTTGAGGAGGTAGGGGAGGGCCAGGCCGATCGCCATCATCTCCCGGGCGGCCGCCATGGCCTCCTGCACCCTCTGCGGCGGGATGCCCGCCTTGTGGATGACGTGGAGGTTCAGCTTGTCCTCCAGGAGGGCGGCCACGCCGAGGTCGAAGTTGACGGCCGAGGAGAGGCGGCGGAAGGTCTCCAGGAAGACCTCCCCGAAGCTCTGGCTGCGGAGGATGATGGAGGAGATCTCCTCCAGGAAAACCAGCGAATTAAGATAGGTGACGAACCGGGAGGAGGCCTTGAAGGTCTCCTGTTCCTTTTCCTCGATCTGTTGGTGGAGCATCCGGCGCTCCAGGTCCAGTCTCGCGCGGTCGTCGGCGATCCGCTCCTCCTCCTCCATGAACTCGGTGATCAGGTTGAGGAGGGTGGGGCACGATTCGGGGAGGGTCAGACGGTGGAACAGCATGCCTTCCCGCTTCTCGGTTTCCACCAGGCGGGCCTGCCCCAGCCGGTTGAGGAGCCGCTTGAGGGTGCGGACGGGGATGCCGGTCTCCTGGGCCAGGAACTTCTCGTTCAACGGGTCCGGAAGGAACCGCAGAAAGGTCTGCAAAAGCTTCAAAGGGACCGGCGGGGAGGCCATGACCTTACCATTTTACCGCAAAGCGGGCCCGAATGCCCGCCGGCCTGAGGGCCGGGAGGCCTCAGCCCCAGCAACGGCCGTTGTCTTCTGTGGGTGAAGATGACGGTGATGTTCAGAGATGACCCCCCGACCGGCCCGGATGGGCTATAATCAACCCTGCAGCATCGAGGTCCAGGAGGTGTCATGCCGACCAAGCGCAGCCCCAAAGCCGTGCTCCGCCACCGTCCCTCCATCGCCCGCGCGGGGCTCACCCCGGCGGCCCTGCGGCAGGGGATCCTGAACAACCTCTACCACGTCGTGGGGCGATTCTGGGACGTGGCCACCCCCAACGACCACTACCTGGCCGTCGCCTACGCGGTGCGGGACCGCCTCTTGGACCGGTGGGTCAGGACGGCCGAGCACTACTACCGGACCAGGGCGCGCACGGTCTGTTACCTCTCGGCCGAATACCTCCTGGGGCCCCACCTGGGCAACGTCCTGATCAACCTTGGGGTCCTGGACGAGGTGCGCGAGGTGGTGAAGGGGCTGGGCGTGGACCTGGAGCAGTTGCTGGAACTGGAAGAGGAGCCGGGACTGGGCAACGGGGGACTGGGGCGGCTGGCGGCCTGCTTCATGGACTCCCTTTCCACGCTCCAGATCCCCGCCATCGGATACGGGATCCGCTACGAGTTCGGCATCTTCGACCAGGTCCTGCGGGATGGCTGGCAGGTGGAGATGACCGACAAGTGGCTCCGGCTGGGCAACCCCTGGGAGATCCCGCGCCCGGAGATCGCTTATCCGGTCCGGTTCGGAGGGCGGACCGAGGCGGGGGTGGGGCCCGACGGGCGGTACCGGGTGCGCTGGGTCCCCGACCGGATGGTCAGGGGCGTCGCCTACGACACCCCCATCCCGGGCTACCGCGTTCCCACCGTCAACCTCCTGCGGCTCTGGAAGGCGGAGGCGGTGGAGTCGTTCGACTTCCAGGCCTTCAACACGGGCGACTACTACGGAGCGGTGGACCAGAAGGTGGCCTCCGAGACCATCAGCCGCGTCCTCTACCCCAACGACGAACCCGAGGCCGGCAAGCGTCTGCGGCTGGAACAGCAGTATTTCTTCGTCTCCTGCTCCCTCCAGGACATGATCCGCCTCCACCTCCAAACCGCCCCCGACGCGCAAGGGTTCGAAAACAAATACGCCGTCCAGCTCAACGACACCCACCCGGCGGTGGCGGTGCCGGAACTGATGCGCCTGCTCGTGGACGAGCACGGGTGGGACTGGGAGCCCGCCTGGGCGGTGACGTGCAGGACCTTCGCCTATACGAACCACACCCTTCTGCCCGAGGCCCTGGAAACCTGGTCGGAGGGGCTCTTTGGCGCGGTCCTCCCCCGCCACCTGGAGATCGTCCGTGAGATCAACCGGCGGTTCCTGGAAGGGGTCCGGCACATCCATCCAAGCGAGGAGGACAGGGCGCGCCGCCTCTCGATCCTTCAGGATGGGCGGGTCCGGATGGCCCACCTGGCCTGCGTGGGGAGCCGGGCCGTCAACGGCGTCGCCGCCCTCCACACCGAACTGCTCAAGCGGGACGTCCTGCATGATTTCTACGCCCTACAGCCGGAGCGTTTCCACAGCATCACCAACGGGGTCACCCCCCGCCGGTTCCTCCTTCAGGCCAATCCCGGACTGGCCCGGTTGCTCACCGGCGCCGTGGGGGAGGGGTGGCCGTCGGACCTCGAGCGTCTGCGCGCCCTGGAGCCGCTGGCGGACGATGCCGGGTTCCGGGAGGAGTGGTGGCGGGTCAAACGCGCCAACCGCGAAGCCCTGGTGGGCGAGATCCGGCGCCGCGCCGGCGTGGAGGCCGCCCCGGAGGCGCTGATGGATTGCCAGGCCAAGCGCATCCACGAGTACAAGCGCCAGCACCTCAACGCCCTCCATATCATCGCCCTCTACCACCGTCTCCTGCGCGACCCCGGGGCGGCGGTCCCTTCCCGCACCTTCCTTTTCGCCGGAAAGGCCGCCCCGGGATATTACCTGGCCAAACTCATCATCCGCCTCATCACCGGCATCGCCATGACGGTCAACGCAGACCCCCGCATGCGGGGGCGCCTGCGGGTGGCGTTCTGGCCCAATTACAACGTCAAGAACAGCCGGCACATTTTCCCGGGGACCGACCTATCGGAGCAGATCTCCACCGCGGGGAAGGAGGCCTCCGGCACCGGCAATATGAAGTTCGCCCTCAACGGCGCCCTCACCATCGGGACCCTCGACGGCGCCAATGTGGAGATCCGCGAGGCCGTCGGGTCCGGGCACTTCTTCCTTTTCGGTCTCGACGCCGACGGGGTGAGGGACCTGTGGAGGCGCGGGTATGATCCCCGCGCCGCCGCCCGGGCGGACGCGGAACTGAGCGAAGCGCTGGAGGCAATCGCCGCCGGCGCCTTCTCCGGGGGGGACCGCGACCTCTTCCGCCCCCTGCTCGACAATCTGCTCCACCACGACCCCTTCCTGGTCCTGGCCGATTTCCCGGCCTACCGCGACGCCCAGCGGAGGGTGGAGGCCGCCTGGGCCGACCCCGAGGGGTGGACCCGCTCCAGCATCCTCAACACGGCCCGGGCGGGGCGATTTTCCTCCGACCGCGCCATCGCCGAGTACTGCCGGCTCATCTGGCAGGTGGAACCCTGCCCCGTCCCGTCGGAGACCGTCGATTAGGCCCCCGACCCCTATTTAGCCGAGGAGGTTGGACATGAAACTTCCGAACCCAGCGGAACTTTGCATCGCCACCCTGGGGCCGCCCCGATTTCCCCCCCCCTTCGCCGCCCAGCGGCGCGGGACGGTGGACGAAGCCAGGCGCGTCCTGGTGGGGGCCCTCCTTCCCGACCACATCGAATGGGCCGCCCGCGGGGAGGCGCCCCCCTCCTTCGAACCGGCCGGCCCCCGGGAGCGGGTTTTCTTCGACGGGGCCGTCACCACCTGCGGCCTCCTCACCGCCGGCGGCCTCTGCCCGGGCCTCAACGACGTCATCCGGGCGGCCGTGATGACGCTGTGGCACGGGTACGGCGGCCGCCGCATCCTCGGATTTCGATACGGCTACGCCGGCGTCTCCTCCAACAGTCCCGTCGCCCCCATCGAGTTGACCCCGGCCTCGGTGGAGCACATCCATGAGCAGGGGGGGACCCTGCTGGGCTCGTCCCGCGGTCCCCAGGAAGTGGCCGACATGGTGCGCACCCTCCTGCGCCAGCGGGTGGACATCCTCATCGTCGTCGGCGGCGACGGGACCCTCTCCGGCGCGCAGGCGCTGGTGGAGGAGATCCACCGGCAGAACCTCCCCATCGCCGTCATCGGCGTCCCCAAGACCATCGACAACGACCTCTTTTGGGTCTCCAAAAGCTTCGGGTTCTCCACCGCCGTGGAGGAGGCCGACCGGATCCTGCGGTCCGCCCACGCCGAGGCGCGGGGCGCCTGGAACGGGGTGTGTCTGGTCAAGCTCATGGGGCGCCATTCCGGCTACATCGCGGCCCATGCCACCCTCGCCTCCGGGGAGGTCAATTTCTGCCTCGTCCCGGAGGTCCCTTTCACCCTCGAGGGGTTCCTTTCGGAGCTGGAGGCGCGCCTGCGGGAGAGGCACCACGCCCTCGTTGTTGTGGCGGAAGGGGCCGGGCAGGAGCTTCTGGCCGAAGCGGGGCCCAAGGAGACCGACGCTTCGGGGAACGTGAAACTTAAGGACATCGGCACCTTTCTCAGGGACCGAATGGCCGCCCATTTCAAGGCACGGGGCCTGGAGTCCACGGTCCGCTACATCGACCCCTCCTACACCATCCGGAGCCGCTCCGCCAACTCCATCGACGCCGAATTCTGCCTCTCCCTCGGCCAGCAGGCGGTCCACGCGGGGATGGCGGGGAGAACGGGGATGATGGTGGGGCAGTGGAACCACCACTTCACCCATGTCCCCCTTTCCCTCGTGGCGGGGAAACGCCGCCGCTTGGACCCCTTAGGGATGGTATGGCAGCAGGTGCTGGCCACCACCGGCCAGCCGGCCGACCTGCGATAGGGGAGCCCGTGCGCAGCCGGCGCCCCTTCCGGGCCAATTTGCGGCGCCTCTTCGGCCAGGCCTTCACCGTCATGGACCTGGCCGATCCCCTTCTCCTCTTCGACGGCGACCGCCCGGGGGACGAGGTCCGCGAGGCCCTCGAGCGCGAAGGGGTCTCCGTGGCGGGGATCCTCCTGGACGGGGAAGCCGCCGGGTATCTTCAGAGGGAGGACCTGGACGGGAGGCCGTGCCGGAGCGTGATGCACTCCTTCCGCGGGTCGGAAGTGGTCTGGGAGGACGCCCCCCTCCACTCCATCGTCCCCATGCTGGCGGAGGGGAGAGCCGTCTTTGTCTCGGTCCTCAGCGCCGTCAGCGCCGTGGCCCTGCCCGCCCATCTGCAGAAGCCGGCGGCCCGGATGTTCCTCTTCGGGGCCATCACCCTCATCGAAATGTACATGACCCGGCGGATCCGCGACCTCCACCCGGACGGGGGGTGGGAGGGGAAGGTCCAGCCGCGGCGCCTCTCCTTCGCCCGGGCCCTGAGAGAGGAGCGGTCGCGGCGGGGCATGGAGGTTTCGCTCCTGGACTGCCTGCAACTGGTGGACAAAGCGCGCGTTCTGGCGGGGGACGAGGCCCTGCACCTTCTCCTGGACTTCGATTCGGGCACGAAAGCCCGGAAGTTCTTCCAAGGAATTGAGGCCTTGCGCAACGAACTGGCCCACGGCCACCTGTTCCAGCCGGAAACTCTCCCCGTGATAGCCCTCCTCGCCCGCCGGTTCCAGGCGTTGGGGGACTCCATCCATCCGCTGGGCGACAGCGTCCCCCTGGACGGGATCCTGGCGGGCCGGACGGGGAACGGCCGAGCGGGGGATTAAGCGCGCTGCGGGGAACCGATCACCCGCCGCGATTCGGCGCTCGCCGCGCCGTGAATCCATGACATGAACAAGAAGGGGATCAGGGGTTTTCCCCGGCGCCCTGCCGTTCGAGATAGGCGCCGCGCTGGACGACCGAAGGGGGAAGATGGGGGGCGTAGGCCAGCAGAGCCCTCTCCAGGGCCTCTTTCGCGCCGGGAACGGCGGCGTAGAACGCCACCGTGTCCTTGCCGCAGACGATATTGTCCCGGATGGTCCAGGTTCCCACCCTTTCCCATGCCGGAGGGAACCCTCCGTAGGCGTCGAACCAGCCGTCATAGACGGCCGCCACGGTCACGCCCCGCTCCCGCGCCAGCGCGTCGATGACCGCCGTGGTGTAGGTCCCGTCCAGTTTGTGACGCGCCGCCTCCATGGTCGCCAGCCCCCACAGGTCGAGGACCCGGACATCGGCATAATAGGCGACCGCGCCGATGTCGTTCACGGCCACCGCGGTCCCGGGGAAGGAACGCCGCAGCATCTCCCCCACCTGCACCTGCTGTTCGAAGATGTTCCGGGCCGCCCCGGGCACCTGGACGAGGGCCCCGTAGGCCCGCAGGGCGAAGGGGGCGCCGGCGACCACGGCCAACCCCGCGAGGGCGGCCAGGCGCAAGGGGCGCGGGTCCGGCAGGGTCCAGCGCCGGCCGCCGGCCGCGGCGGCGAACGCGGCCAGGGCCAGGGCCACCAGCCAGGCCTCGTAGCGGAAGAACCAACCGGTCCGCGCGAACTGCAGGTGCAGAAGGGTGGAGAGGAGGAACAGGAGCGCGGCCGCCCGGCCCCGCGCGGAGGGGCCGAGGAGAAGGAAGATGAGGCCGGCCAGGACCGGCATCAGGAGGTGGTCGTTGCGGGCCAGCTGGGTGAGCGCCGTCCCCCCGAGCGAGGCGGCGAGCCGGGAGCCGGTGGAGAAGTCGAGGTGGATCCCCTTCAACAGGAGGGAGTTGGGCAGAAACGCCCAGCCCTTGGAAAGGGAGATGGTTCCATAAAGCGCGATGGGGAAGGCCGAGCCGGCCCCCGTGACGAGCAGGCGCCTCCAGTCCCTTCGCGCGGCGAAAAGGAGCCCCGCCGCGAGGGCCAGGAAGGCCCCCTCGTAACGGCAGGCGGTCAGGGCGGCCGCGGCCAGTCCCAGAACGGCGGCGCCACAACGGCTCAGGGCCGGGGAGGGGTCGTCCAGTCCCCGCATCGCCACAAAGAAGAACGCCAGGGTCAGGAGGATGTGGAGGGTGTGCTCCTGTCCCGTGAAGGCCATGGCGGGAAGGGGGGTGGCGAGGACGAAGGCGATCGCCAGAAGGAGACGGGCGGGGGGGGGCATCCCCGCGTCCACGAGGAGGCGGTGGAACAAAAGAAGGGCCAGAACGCCGAAAAGGAGATTGAGGGCGAACGGGACGATCTCCAGGGGCCCGGTGAGCCGGACCACCCCGGCGAGCAGAAGGGTCCACAGGGGAGAGGAGGAGACGGAGGCGAACTCGCCCGGGTGGATCCCCCAGGTGCCGTGCGCGGCGAGGTTCTTCGCCACGGCCATGTGGATGTAGGCGTCGTCGAGGACATAGATGAGCCGGCCGCCGGCGGCCCCCAGGACCGCGGCGCAGAGGAGGGCGGCGAGCAGGAGATAGAGGATCACCGAAAAAGCCGCGGGACCGTGCCGGATCAATCGTTCCATCGGAGGTAGTGTAGGGGGCGGGAGGGGGTTCTGTCAAGGAAGGGTTGAGGGCGGCCGGACTGCAGGCGTGGACCTGCCGGACGCTTTGTCCCCCGCGTGCGTACCAAGAGATGCATGGACACGCACGCATGGGACCCCCTGGACGCCGACGACAAGGCCCGCATCCTGAAAGGGATGGGGGACGGAAAAGCGGCCGGTGGGCCGCGCGTCGTGGACCTGGAGTGGAGCCGCCGGCGGCTCCTGCCCGGCCCGGCGGAGGAGCGGCCGCCCGGGCTCGCCTCCGACGAGATGGACCTCTACACGCTGGAGATGCTTTTCGAGGAGATGGAGGACGCCGGGGTGAAGGGGTTGGTCCTCGGAGGCCGGGGAGACCCGCTGGGGCACCGGTCGCTGGAGAGCCTGCTCCGGCGTCTCTCCGGCGCCTCCTTCCGCTTGTGTTCGCTCTCCACGGACGGCCGGGCGCTCACGGAGGGGACGGCGGAGCGCCTGGCCCCGCTGGTCCGGGGCCGGCTGGAACTCCGGTTCGACACCGCCCTGGAGGCGGACCTGTTGGCGGGGCCCGCGGGTGTGAGGGTCGCGCGGGTCCTCCGCCATTTGAAGGCCGGACGCGGCGCGGCGTCGCCCTGCCGGGTGGTGGTCCGCGTCGTCCTCACTCCGGAAAACTGCGTCCACCTGGGGGCGCTGACGGCGGCGGTCGCGGCGACGGGGGCCGACGCGGTGGCGTTCGCCGCCTCGCGCCGGCAAGGGGACGCGGCGGCCTTTCTTCAACGGAGGGCCGAATTCATCGGGGCCGCGGCCGCGGCGGTCGGGGCGGACGCCGCAGGACGCATCGAGGCGCTGGAAGCGCCCCATCCCCTGATGGCCGACGAGGTGGGGGCCCTGCTGTCCGCCCGTTCCCATCGGGCCGGCCTGACGGGGGTGGGGGCGGTCTTGCGCACCGCCTGCGTCCTTCCGTGGCTGGGTTTGGCGGTGGCCCCCAACGGCGCCGCGCATCCGTGCCGGCGGGCCCTTGAATCCGGCGGGGCGCCGGTGGGCAACATCCATGCCCGGCCGCTGGAACGGTTGTGGAGGGGACGTCCCCTGCGCGCCCTTCGCCGGGAAGCGCGCGGGGGGCGGGAGGCGGCGACCTGCCGCGCCTGCCGGCGCGACGGCGGCCCGCCCCTGCCCTGCGCGGCGGACCGGGCCTTCTGCCTGGAAGTGGACAGCCTGCTCCGCGGGGGCCGCGAACGCGCCATCCGGTTCCCCGAGCGCCTGCGGGACCGGGAGTGGAGCACGGTGGTCCTCCCCCTGCGGCACCTGTGGCCCTTGAGGGGGGACGATCTGCAGGTCCGCGTGGACGGCGTTGTCGTGGGGGCGTCCGCCTCCGGCGAGGGCGCCGTCACCGTCCGCTTCCGTCCGGACGACCTGCGGCTGGGGTTCCATCTCGTCGAGGTGGTGGACCGTTCCGGGCGCCTCCTCAAGGCGCGGGTGGTGGAGAAGGTCGGCTAACGGAAAAACAGCATCGCCACGCCGGCCACGGCGACCACGGCGCCCAGGACGGCACGGAGGGTGGCCTTCTCCCGGTCCATGATGGCGGCGACCGGGATGAGGAAGATGGGGGTGGTGGAGAGGATGGTGGAGGCGATGCCGGTGGCGGTGTGCTGGATGGCCACCTGGGAGAGCCAGACGCCGAGGAAGGGGCCGAAAACCGCCCCGCCCACCAGGGCCCCCGAGGCGCCCCGCTTCCAGAGGACGCCGGGACGCGGCCGGGCGAACTTGAACAGCGCCGCGAAGAGGGCGGCGGTCCCGAACGCCGCGATCATCCGCCACAGCGTCGCGTAAAGGGAATCCACCCCCGTATTGAGGGCGGCCTTGGCCAGGACGAGGCCGGCGCTCTGCCCGAGGGCGGCCACCACCGTCAACGCCACCGAGGGGAGGTGGAACTTCCCGGAGTTGTCGTCCCGTTTCTCCCCGAGCGTCCAGACCACGCCGGACACCGTCACCGCCATGCCCGCCAGCCCCATCCAGCCGATGGTCTCCCCGAGGAAGCCCCAGGCCAGGACGGCGGTGAGGGCCGGCGACACCGTATAGACCAGCATCGTCAGGCGCGGCCCCATCCAGACGAAGGCCTGGAAGAGGAGGAGGTCGCCCAGGAACAGCCCGATGATCCCCGAGAGGGAGAGCATGACCATCGGGTAGGTCGCGATGCGGAAATCGCCGGAGAGGACGAGATGGGTCAGGAAGAGGAACAGGGCGCCGAGGGCGAGGCGGTAGAGGTTCACCGCCCACGACCCGAAGTGGCGGGAGGCGATGGTGAAAAACATGGCCGTCCAACTCCAGCAGAAGACGGCCCCGACCGCGGCGAGTTCACCCATAAAAGCGGCTATTATCCTTCGAAACCGGCAAAAGCGCAAGGACCACCGCCCGCGGGAAACAAAGGGCGGGCCGCTTGGCCCGCCCTTGTGGTCGGTGGTCGGATGGCGCGCTTATTTGGCGTCCCGGTTCTTGATGGAATGGCGGAACGGCGCCGCGGGCTTGCGCCTCTGGCCGGGGTCGGCCTGCTGTTGGCGGAACGGGATGGCGGGCTTGGTCCCCTTGGCCACCTTGCTGTAGAACCCGCCCTTGAGGTTGGTCTGGTCGCCGGACGGCGTCTGGAGCGGCCGCGTATGGGGAAAGGTCGGCGGCTTCGAGTGGGTGGGCCGGTTCGCCGCGGCCGCGGGTTGATACTGGCGCGCCGGGGGCTGGGCCGGGGGGCGGGGGGCGGGGAAGGGCGACGGGCGGCCGGAGCCCTCCTGTGCGCGGCGGGCCTTCGCCTCGGCCTTGGCCTTCGCGCGGGTGCGCTCCTCGGCCTTGCGGGCCCGGATGGCGGCAATGCGCTCGGCGATGGGGACCTCGAAGCGGTCGGCCGGCCGGTGCGAGTAATTAAATCCCTCGAGATTCCTCCGGGGGAAGGGCTTGCCGATGTGGCGCTCGATGGCGCGCAGGTCGCCCTCCTCTCCGGGGGAGACGAGGGTGTAGGCGTCACCGGTCAGGTCGGCGCGGGCCGTGCGTCCGGCGCGGTGGATGTAGTCCTCGGGAATATTGGGGACATCGAAGTTGACCACGAGTCCGAGGGCCTCGACGTCGATGCCGCGGGCGGCGATGTCGGTGGCCACCAGCACCTGGTAGCGGCCGCCCTTGAACCCCTTGAGGGCCTCGGTGCGCTGTAATTGGCTCCGGTTGCCGTGGATCCGTTCGCACGAGACACCGCTCTTGCCCAGGAAGTCGGCCAGGCGGTTGGCCCGGTGCTTGGTGCGGGTGAAGGCCAGGACGCTCGTGGACTCGGGCCGGGTGAGAAGCTGGAGGAGCAGGTACTTCTTCAATTCCTCCGGCACGGGGAAGGCCGCGTGGCGGATGCCGGCCGCGGGGGCGGACTTGCGCTCGATGTTGAGGGCCACGGGGTCCTTCAGCATCTCCTTCGACAATTGGACGATGGGCGGGGGCATGGTGGCGGAAAAGAGCATGGTCTGCTTCCGCGCGGGCAGGGCGCGCAGGATGCGCCGGACGTCGGGAAGGAACCCCATGTCCAGCATCCGGTCGGCCTCGTCCAGGACGAGGTATTCCAAATGCTCCAGGCGCGCGTACGGGTATTGGAAATGGTCGAGGAGGCGCCCCGGGCAGGCGGCGATGAGGTCCACGCCGCGTTCGAAGGCGCGCACCTGGGGCTCCATTCCGACCCCGCCGTACACCGCGGCGGCCTTCAGGGGGGTGTGGGCGGCCAGTTCGTTGAAGTGCTCCACGATCTGGGCGGCCAGTTCGCGTGTGGGGGCCAGGACCAGCGCGCGGGTCCTGCCGCGGGGCTTGTCCATGATGGCGTGGAGGATGGGGAGGAGGAAGGCGGCGGTCTTGCCGCTGCCCGTGGCGGCGGCGCCCAGGGCGTCGCGCCCCTCCATCAGGGGCGGAATGGCCAGCTTCTGGATGGGGGTGGGGGCGGTGAACCCCAGGTCGCCCAGGGCCTGGAGGAGCTTCGGGTTGAGGTTGAAGGGGGTGAAGGGCATGGTACTCTTTCGCTTTCTACGGACCGATAGGGAGCGCCTGGCGCCCGGAGGGGCCGATTGGTTGGTCCGGCTCGATTAACAGGGGAGGGAAACGGAGGGATTGCCGGTAAAGCCGCCGTTTTGGCATGGGCGGGGCGCTGTGAAAGTGGCCGCGCCGCCGGTGTTGCCGCGATGCGTCAGGGCCCAATGGCGATGACGAGCCACATAGTATCGCACAATTTAACCAGAAATGCAAGGTGAACCATTTCCGCATCCATTCCATCCCGCGATGCAGGACATGGGATGCAGGGCCGACTCTCCAGTCGGCCGCATTTCCCACAATCCGATACCGCAGGTCGGAGGACCTGCGCTACATTGCCATCCCGCGATGCAGGACATAGGATGTAGGGCCGACTCTCCAGTCG
>DCUZ01000048.1 GCA_002327305.1 Holophagales bacterium UBA2201
TTCGTGTTGTTCAACTTCGGTCTAATAGATGTGTTATAATCGTTTGTTCTTACGCGGAGCGCTCCGGCGCTGGGTTATTTTTGTATCGCCGTGATTTTGACACGAACGCGCCGCGGAAGGGCCAGCATATCCCTGAGTATTTTCAAGGATTTACGCTATCTTGAAATGCAACTCAGGAGGGCGGAGCATTATAAAGCGTCTGAGCCGCCGATGGGTTGATCGGACCTTTCGAGCCAAAAGGACCGTGCGCCCGCGCCGATTTGGGGCTTGACGCATCATCATGGCCGGACGACCTACGTGTAGGTTTCTCGCCTTTCTCGCCTTTCTCGCTTTTCTAGCCTTTCTCGCTTTTCTCGCTTTTCTAGCCTTTCTCGCTTTTCTCGCCTTTCTCGCTTTTCTAGCCTTTCTCGCCTTTCTCGCCATCTGTGGCCACGGACCAAAGACAACGGAATGTTTGTATTTCTCGCCTTTCTCGCTTTTCCAGCCTTTCTCACCCTCTGCGACCACAGACCAAGGACAACGGATCATGGACTATTTCTCCCCGTCTCGCTCGTCTCGCTCGTCTCGCCCGTCTCGCTCCCAGACTGCATTTTATTTCTCGCCTTTCTCGCTTTTCTAGCCTTTCTCGCCATCTATAACCACCGACCAAAGACTACGGACTAAGGACTACGGACTAATGAAAGGTATCATCTTAGCCGGCGGCGCCGGAACCCGTCTGCACCCCGTCACCAAAGGGGTTTCCAAGCAACTGGTCCCGGTGTTCGACAAGCCCATGATCTACTACCCCCTCTCCACCCTCCTGCTGGCGGGGATCCGGGACATCCTGGTCATCACCACCCCCCAGGACCAGACCGCCTTCCGGAACCTCCTGGAAGACGGGTCGCAATGGGGCCTGGACCTCCAATACGCCGCCCAGCCCAATCCCGGCGGGCTGGCGGAGGCGTTCCTCGTCGGGGAAAATTTCATCGGCTCCGACCGCGTCTGCCTCATCCTGGGCGACAACATCTTTCACGGCCACAACCTCACTGCCCTCCTGAAATCAGCATCGGCCAGAGAACGGGGCGCCACGGTCTTCGGCTACTGGGTCCGCGACCCGGAGCGGTACGGCGTCGTGGAGTTCGACGCCTCAGGGAAGGCCATCAGCATCGAAGAGAAACCCGCCCGGCCGCGGTCCAATTACGCCGTGACGGGGCTCTATTTTTACGACAACGCCGTGATCAGCGAGGCCAAGTCCATCGAGCGCTCGGCCCGCGGGGAACTCGAGATCACCGATGTCAACCGCCGCTACCTGGAACGGGGCGAGCTGGCCGTCGAGATGCTGGGCAGGGGCTACGCCTGGCTGGACACCGGCACCCATGCCTCCCTCCTCCAGGCCTCCAATTTCGTCCAGGTGGTGGAGGAGCGGCAGGGACTCAAGATCGCCTGCGTCGAGGAGATCGCCTGGCGGATGGGCTACATCGACGACGCTCAATTGGAGGCCCTCGCCGCCCCCCTGGCCAAGAACGAATACGGGCAGTATCTGCAAGCCCTTCTGACGGGCCCGAGGCAGGTCCAATAAAAGCGTCTATCTGGTCATCTGGTCTATCTGGTCTGTCTGGTCCCACTGGTCGCCTGGTCACGAAATATGATCAGCCCTGCCTGAACCGATGGGCCTTGGCCCTGGGCCTCAAAGAAACGCTGGGGGACGCGCTCCGTGGGTGACACCAGCCCAGAAGTCGAAGCCCTCTACCGAGAGGCCCTTTTGAAACGGTCCAACGAGGAGCGCTTCATCATGGGGGCGATGATGTTCGAGGCGGCCCGCGCGATGGTCGTGGCCTCCCTTGACCAGCCGCAGAACTCCCCTGCAGCCAGGACCGAATATTTCCGGCGCGTTTACCGTGACGATCTCCCGGAGGATGTTTTGGATCACATCTGCGCATGGATCCGCGCTGCCACTCCTGGAAATGCCAAAGTTTTGTAGCGACCTGACTTCAGCCAGAACGACCTCTGGGCGGAGTGCCCATGAGTGCTTATTAACCAAGGACAACGGACCACGGACAATCAATGATTTCTCGCCTGTCTCGCTTTTCTCGCTTTTCTCGCTTTTCTCGCCTTTCTAGCCTTTCTCGCCTTTCTCGCCTTTCTCGCCTTTCTCGCCCGCTTTTGACCACGGACTATCTAACATGACATTCTATTCAGATAAATCGGTATTGGTGACCGGCGGCGCCGGGTTCATCGGCTCCCACCTGGTGGACGGCCTCCTGGAGGCCGGGGCCCGGGTGCGGGTGATGGACAACCTCGCCACGGGCAGGAAAGCGAACCTGGCCCACTGCCTGGACCGCATCGAATTCCTTGAAGCCGACATCCGCGACTTCGCGGCCTGCACCCGGGCCGCCGCCGGCGCGGAGGTGGTGTTCCACCAGGCCGCCCTCGGCTCGGTCCCCCGGTCCATGGAACATCCGGAGTTGTCCGTTGATGTCAACGTCCGCGGCACACTCAACATCTTCACCGCCTGCCGCGACGCCGGCGTCAAGCGCGTGGTCTACGCATCCTCTTCCTCCGTCTACGGGGATTCTGAGCGGCTTCCCAAGGTGGAGGGCGAGGAAGGGACGCCCCTTTCCCCCTACGCCTGGTCCAAGAAAGCCAATGAGGACATGGCATCCCTATTCCACCGCTGTTATGGGATGGACTTCATCGGCCTGCGCTACTTCAATGTCTTCGGCCCCCGGCAGGACCCGGAGGGCGCCTATGCCGCCGTCATCCCCCGGTTCTTCAAGGCCTGCCTCATGAACGAATCCCCGGTGATCTACGGCGACGGGGAGCAGTCCCGCGACTTCACCTTCGTCGGCGATGTGGTCGCGGCCAACATGGCGGCGGGGCGGGCCGGCGAGCCGGCGTGGAACCGCCCCTACAACATCGCCGGCGGCCGCAGGGTAACGGTCCTAGATCTTGCCAAAGCGGTCGTCACCCTGACAGGGCGCTCCCTGAAGCCCACCTTCGCCCCCCCCCGTCCCGGTGACGTCAAGCACTCCCTCGCCGACATCTCCGCCGCCCGCGAGCTTCTCGTCTTCAATCCCTCTGTATCGTTCGACGAAGGCCTCTCCCTAAGCGCAAATCACTACCGAGCGCTTTTCTCATGATTTCTAGCCTTTCTAGCCTTTCTCGCTTTTCTCGCCTTTCTCGCTTTTCTCGCTTTTCTCGCTTTTCTAGCCTTTCTCGCCTTTCTCGCCTTTCTCGCCTTTCTCGCCTTTCTAGCCTTTCTCGCCTTTCTCGCTTGTCTCGCCATCTTTTGCCAACGGCCCAAGGACATGTTTTTGAAGACCACGGACCAAGGACTATTTGAATGAATTATCCGACGATCTTCCAAACCCTCCGCGACGCCGATATCCGATATGTGCTGATCGGCGGCATGGCGGTGGTCCTTCACGGCTATCCCCGATTCACGCAGGATATGGATATCGTGTTGGACTTGGAACCCGCCAATGCGGGAAGGTTCCTGGCAAGCATGGAGAAGATCGGCTTCGCCCCCCGGGTCCCCGTGCCCGCTTCCGCGTTCCTGGATCCTCTCCAGCGCGAAGCGTGGGTCCGCGAGAAGAATCTGCAGGCATTCTCCTTTGTGTGCCGCGAGGACCCTTTCTTCATCGTGGATGTCCTGTTGACGATCCCATACGAGAGCGTCCCGGCCGTGGTGCTGGAAGCCGCGGGAATGCAGGTCCCCGTCATCGCCCGCGCGGCGCTGATCCGGATGAAAAAAGCCACCGGCCGGACCCAAGACCTGGCCGATGCCGAGGCGCTGGAAAGCGCAAGATGATCACACCGCTTCAGACCCTGGAGCGTCTGCAGGAATGGGTCCGTCAGACCCAGTCGGCCGGCGTTTTCTGGAATGCCTTCGTCACCAAGGGCCGGGAAACCCCTAATTTGCGACTATGGGTCGCCCGCTCCCGCGCCGGTCTTCCAGAAACCGATCTCGCCGCGCAACTCGGCCTGGAGCCGGATGAATACAAGCGGCTGGAGCGGACCGGGGAGCCCATCCCCGCAGAGGTGATGAGGAAGGCCAGCATCATCCTTGACACACCGATGGCCTGGTTGCAGTGCTCCCCGGAAGGGACGATGCAAGCCGACCTCTTCGGAAACCCTATAAATGAAGCCAAAGATCAGTCTCTGAAGGGTCCTCAGCAAGCCGAGGACGGACTTAGGGCAGTGATGACCACCCGATGAACGAAACACACCGAACGCTGAACGGTTATTTGTTGCTTTCTAGCCTTTCCAGCCTTTCCAGCCTTTCTAGCCTTTCCAGCCTTTCCAGCCTTTCTAGCCTTTCTCGCCTTTCCAGCCTTTCTAGCCTTTCTAGCCTTTCTAGCCTTTCCAGCCTTTCTCGCTTTTCTCGCTTTTCTAGCCTTTCTCGCCTTTCCAGCCTTTCTCGCCTTTCTCGCCCGTCTCGCCCGTCTCGCCCGTCTCGCACCTATTTAGCCAAGGATTGATTAAATGAAGAACTTCGCATTGGTGGGCACCGCCGGCTACATCGCCCCGCGCCACTTGAAGGCCATCGCCGACACGGGCAACAAGCTTGTGGCCGCCACCGATCCGCACGACAGCGTGGGCATCCTGGACCGGTTCTTCCCCGACGCGGCCTTCTTCACGGAGATCGAGCGGTTCGACCGGCACCTGGAGAAACTGCGCCGCAAGGAAGAGGACGGGCGGGTGAAATTCGTCTCCATTTGTTCGCCGAACTACCTGCACGATTCCCACATCCGCCTCGCCCTGCGCGTGAAGGCCGACGCCATCTGCGAGAAGCCACTGGTGGTCAACCCCTGGAACCTCGACGCCCTGGAGGAGCTGGAGCACGAGACCGGCAACCGGGTCTGGACCATCCTCCAACTCCGCGTCCATCCGGCGCTGACGGCCCTCAAGCAGCAGATGGAGGCGGACAGCGGCGGGCGGAAGGCGGACATCGTCCTCTCCTACATCACCCGCCGCGGCGCATGGTACCACTCCTCCTGGAAGGGCTCCGAGGAGAAATCGGGCGGCCTCGTCATGAACATCGGGGTTCACTTCTTCGACATGCTCATCTGGCTCTTCGGAAGCGTCGAAGGGAGTCAGGTCCACCTACGCCGGCCCGACAAGCTGTCCGGAGCCCTGGAACTGGAGCGGGCGCGGGTGCGGTGGTTCCTCTCGGTGGACGCACAGGACCTGCCGGCCGAAGCCCTCGCCCAAGGCGCCTCCGCCTTCCGCTCCATCACCGTGGACGGGAGCGAGATCGAATTCACCGAAGGATTCACCGACCTGCACACCCGTGTTTATGAGCGCATCCTGGCCGGCCAAGGCTTCGGCATCCGCGACGCCCACCCCTCCATCGAACTGGTCCACAAGATCCGCCACTCCGACATCTCCACCGACCGTTCCTCCCTTCACCCTAATCTTTCTCGATAGGCAGTCATTGAGTCTGTAGGGTCTATTGAGTCTATTGAGTCTCTTGGGTCTATAGAGTCTATAGGGTCTGTAGGGTCTGTAGGGTCTGTGGGGTCTGTGGGGTCTATAGGGTCTGTAGGGTCTATAGGGTCTATTGAGTCTTAGCAACAACGCCCGATCAAATATATGAAAATCAACAGGTTTGAAGATATTATTGCCTGGCAGAAAGCCAGGGAGATCTGCGGTCAGGTCTACGTTGCAACTTTAAACAAAGAATATGCAAAGGATTTTGGACTCAGGGATCAATCTCGAAGGGCCGCAGTATCAATCATGGCTAACATAGCTGAAGGATTTTCAAGAAACACCGACAAGGAATTCCGCCAATTCTTGTTTGTCGCGAAGGGTTCGGCATCAGAACTCCAAAGTCATCTCTATATCGCTCTGGATCAGCACTATCTCGAACAAGCCCAGTTCGACCAGATCCGCGCCGAACTCGAACACCTTTCCAAAATGTTATCCAACTTGATCAAATACCTCGCCCAACCCCCAAAGCCCAAGCAGACTGGATAGACCCAACAGACCCAATAGACCCAATAGACGCAATAGACCCAATAGACCCAATAGACCCAATAGACCCAATAGACTCCATAGACTCAACGACCATAAAGACCGAGGTATTGCATGACCTACTTCAAACACGATTCTTCTTTTGTAGACGACCAAGTAACGATCGGCGACGGCACCAAGATCTGGCACTTCTGCCACATCCTGAAAAACACCCGCATCGGCGCCAACTGCATCTTCGGCCAGAACTGCATGGTGGGGCCCAATGTCACCATCGGCGACCGGGTCAAGGTGCAGAACAATGTCAGCATCTATGACGGGGTGGAGCTGGAGGACGATGTTTTCTGCGCCCCCTCCATGGTCTTCACCAACGTCATCAACCCCCGCGGGTTCATCGAACGGAAGCAGGAATTCAAGAAGACCCTGGTGAAGCGCGGCGCCACCCTCGGCGCCAACTCCACCGTCGTCTGCGGCTCCACCGTCGGCCGTTACGCCCTGGTGGGCGCGGGGGCCGTGGTGGTCACCGACGTCCCCGACTACGCCCTCATGCTCGGCGTCCCGGCCAAGCGCAAAGGGTGGGTGTGCAAGTGCGGCACCACCCTCAAGGACGCCAAGGACGGGCAGGAGATCGTCTGTCCGGAATGCGGGTCGCGGTATCAACCGCAGGGCGAAGTTCTCGGGGTTATAGAAGAGAAGATATAACTGCGAGACGGGCGAGACAAGCGAGACGGGCGAGCGAGATACCCTATACTGCGTACAATCGATGCCGAAGGTTATCAGATTCGAAGATTTGAAATGCTGGCACGAGGCAATGACCATTGCTGAAGAGATCTACCGCGTCAGTTCAGAAGGCGCTTTGGCGAAGGATTTCGGGTTCAGAGACCATTTACGCCGCACTGCGGTTTCCATTCCTTCCAATATCGCAGAAGGAAAAGAACGCGAAACCGCCGGCGAGTTCATCCGGTTTCTTTATATCGCCAAGGGCTCCACTGGTGAACTGAGGACGCAATTGATCCTCGCCCATCGCATTGGACATCTGGACCGCTCGGGGTTCGATCCCCTACATACAAGAATCGCCGATCTTTCGAACATGATCGGCCGACTCATTTCAAGCGTTAAACGAGAGAAAAACTGATGGATCCAATCTATTGCTCATGCCCATCTAATTCGTCTCGCCCGTCTCGCCCGTCTCGCAAGGATTGTCCATGAACATCCCACTATTAGATCTCCTGAGAGAGTATCAATACCTCAAAACGGATGTGGATGCCGCCATCGCCCGGGCATTGGAGCATCAACATTGGATCCTCGGCCCCGAGGTGCAGGAACTCGAGGAAAAGATCGCCGCCTACATCGGCGTCTCCCACGCCATCGGCGTGGCCTCCGGCACGGACGCACTGCTCCTCGCTCTTCGCGCCCTGGCCCTCAAACGGAAAGGCACGGAATTCTTCGACCGGGACGACGAGATCATCACCACCCCCTTCACCTTCGTCGCCACGGCCGACACCATCCTGCATGCGGGCGCCACCCCGGTCTTCGCAGACATCCAGCCCGACACCTTCAACCTGGACCCCAAGGAAGTTGAAAAAGCGATCACCCCGAAGACCGTCGGCGTCATCCCCGTCCATCTTTACGGGCAGTCCTGCGACATGGACCCGCTCCTCGCCCTTGCGAAGAAGCACGGCCTGTTCATCCTCGAAGATTGTGCCCAGTCCTTTGGGGCCGAATATAAAAGTCGTAAGACCGGCTCCATCGGCGACATCGCCGCGTTCTCCTTCTTCCCCTCCAAGAACCTGGCCGCCTTCGGCGACGCCGGGATGATCGCCACCCGCGACCCGCAATTGGCCGAACTCGTCGGTATCCTCCGCAAGCACGGCGGCAAGGATAAGTACAACGTCGAGGTCCTGGGCTACAACAGTCGCCTCGACACCCTCCAGGCCGCCATCCTCCTGGCCAAATTCCCGCACATCGACGATTTCAACCGCCGCCGCCGCGCCATCGCGGCCGCCTACACACAAGCCTTATCGGTCTGCGAAACAGTCGCCACGCCCACGGAAGCCGGCTGGGGCGCCCACGCCTATCACCAGTACACCCTGCGGGTCAGAAATGGTCGGCGGGATTCGCTGATGAATCATCTTAAGGCCGCCGGCGTAGACACAGCGGTGTACTATCCGGTACCGCTTCACAAAATGAAGCTGTTGCAGGGCCGCTGCCGGAGTGCGAAAAGCATAGGCAATACTGAGCAGGCCGCAATGGAAGTTCTAAGTCTTCCCATAGAGCCCTTATTGACTGATACTGAAATCAATCAAGTGATATCTTCGACTCAAACATATTCCTAACGAACATGGCCTATATTTCTCGCCTTTCTCGCCTTTCTCGCACTCTCCTAACGATGAACGGCGAATGGTTCAACGGCTGATGAAGATCGTCACCGTCGTCGGCGCCAGGCCGCAGTTCATCAAGGCATTCCCCTTCTCCCGGGAGGTCCGAAAGCATCCGGAGGTACGGGAAGTCCTGGTCCACACGGGCCAACACTACGATTATGAAATGTCCAAGGTCTTTTTCGAGGAGTTGGACATCCCCACCCCCGACCATCATCTCGAGGTGGGTAGCGGACCGCACGGGGCGCAGACGGGGCGGATGCTCGAACGGCTGGAAGCGGTCTTATCCGAGGAACGCCCCGACTGGACGCTGATCTACGGGGACACCAATTCAACCCTCGCGGGCGCCCTGGCCGCCTCCAAACTGCACATCCCCGTGGTCCACGTGGAGGCGGGCCTGCGCAGTTTCAACCGCCGGATGCCGGAGGAGATCAACCGTATCACGGCGGACCACCTCTCCAGCATCCTCTTCTGCCCCAGTCGGGCCGCTGTGGAAAACCTTCGACGCGAGGGGATCGGGGGAGACGGCGGCCCACCGTCCGGACCCCGGCCCCGTGTGTACGAAGTGCCCGACGTGATGCGGGAGGCCATGACCCTCTCGCTGCCGCGGGCGGAGGACAGGACCGGCCTGCTCAGGGACCTCGGCGTGGTGCCGGGCGCCTATTTTCTCGCCACCCTGCATCGGGCGGAAACGACCGACGATCCCGCCCGCCTGCGGGCCGCCCTGGACCTCCTGGCCCGCGCTTCCGGTCTTTTCCCCGTGGTTTTTCCGGTCCACCCCCGGACGCGGGAACTCGTGGAGGCCTCGGCCCCCCCCCTTCCCGGTTCCCTGCGCATCCTCCAGCCCGTGGGCTATCTGCAGATGCTCGCCTTGGAGCGCCATGCCCGGGCGATCCTCACCGATTCGGGTGGCGTACAGAAGGAGGCCTTTTGGCTGGGCGTCCCCTGCCTGACCCTGCGGCGGGAAACGGAGTGGGTGGAAACGGTGGAGGCGGGGATGAACCACCTTGTGGATCTGGAAGCGGGAAGAGCGCTGGACCTCCTCCGCTCGCTCCCCCCCCCCGCCCCTGCCGCGCCCTTCGCCCCCGTGGGCGCGGCCCGGGCCATGCTGGACCGGATGCAGGAATGAACGGCCCCGCCATCGCCGTCCTGGGGACCGGTTCCATCGGAACGCGGCAGTTGGAAGTGCTGAAATCGCTCGGCGTCCCGAGCGTGGCCGTCCCGGTCCGGAAGGAAAAGTTCGGGATTCTCCGCCGCGAGGGGCGGGCCTGCGCTTCTGACTTGAAAGAAGCCAAAGCCCTGGGCGCCCGGGGCGCTGTCATCGCCACCGACACCGCACGGCATCCGATGGACGCCCGGCACGCGCTGGACCTGGGCCTGCATGTGCTGTGCGAAAAACCTCTGGCCGCGACCGCAGGAGACGCCCGCGATCTTCCGGCGCTTGTCCGTTCCAGGGGACCGCTGTTCTTCGTCGCCTGCTGTCTGCGGTTTGACGAAGGATTGCAGGCATTCAAAAAACAGCTCGGCTCGATCGGCCCAGTCCATGCGGCAATCATCGAATGCCGCTCTTACCTGCCGGATTGGCGACCGGACCGGGATTATCGCCAGTCCTATTCCGCCCGCTCTTCCGAGGGAGGAGTTCTGCTGGACCTGATCCACGAGATCGATTACGCGCTTTGGCTCTTCGGCCGGCCCCAATCCGTGACGGGAATTTTGGCCAACACCGGCCGGCTGGACATCCAGACGGAGGAGGTGGCACAGGGGGGCTGGAAAGCCCCAAAGGCGGAGCGGGTCTCCATCGGCCTGGACTATCTCACGCGGGTCCCTTTGCGGCGGATCTCCGCCCACGGGGCCGAGGGCACGCTCCATTATGATTTCATCGCCGGCGTTCTCCGTCTGGAGAGCCCCGGCCGTCCGACCGCCACGGAGGAGTTTCCCCGCGACCGCCAGACCCCGTACCTTCACCAGATGGAGTCGTTCATCGACGCCGTCGGGGGCGGCGAGCCCGGCGATCTCGCCACGCTCGAGGATGGTCTGGCCGCGCTGGCGATCGTGGACGCGTGGAAATTGAGCGCCGCGACCGGCCGCAAGGAAGAGGTGCCTGCATGACCGTCCGTCCCCTGTTGTGCGTCATCCCCGCCCGCGGCGGCTCCAAGGGCCTCCCCGGCAAGAACATCCGCCCCCTCGCCGGACTGCCGCTGATTGCCCATTCCATCCGGTGCGCGGCCATGAGCCCGGTCATCGACCGGACCATCATCAGCACGGACTCCGAGGAGATCGCCGCCGTGGCCCGCGCCAACGGGGGGGAGACGCCGTTCATGCGCCCGGCTGAACTGGCCTCCGACACGGCCCCCATGCTCGGCGTCCTGCAACACGCCCTGACCGAGGCGGAGCGCGTGGATGGTCGGCGCTACGAGGCGCTCCTCCTGCTGGACCCCACCAGCCCCGGCCGCCTGCCGGAGGACATCAGCAAGGCCGAGGCCATGCTCGAAGCGGACGCCGGCGCCGACGGCGTGGTGGGCGTCTCCCGTCCGGAATTCAATCCGCTATGGCACTGCGTGGTTGAACAAGACGGTTACATGGCCCCGCTGATCGCGGGCGCGGGCAAGTTCACCCGCCGCCAGGAACTGCCCGATGTGTTCCGCATCAATGCCACCCTCTACCTTTGGCGCCGCGATTATCTGCTCGGTGTGAAGAGCTCCTGGATGGACGGACGCCTGCGCCTGCTGGAAGTTCCGGAAGCGCGCGCCATCCACATCGACGACGCCGATGAATTCGCACGGGCCGACCTGATGGTCCTTCACGGGCTGGTCCGGTTCCCGTGGTTGGAGAACACATGAGAACATTAAAGGAATTAATGAACCTGGAAGGGCGCGTCGCCCTCGTCACCGGCGGGGCGGGCCACATCGGCTTTGCCATCGCCGAAGCCCTTCATGAGCTGGGCGCCCTGACCGTGCTCCACGACCTGAAAAAAGAGGACTGTGCCGCCGCGGTCGGGCGCCTGGAAGTCCGCGCGGACTGGATCACGGCCGACCTGCTGGACGAGGGGCAGACCCGGGGCATCGTCCGCACCATCTTGGAACGCCACGACCGGCTCGATATCCTGGTCCACTGCGCCGCTTTCGTGGGCACCACCGCCTTTCCCGGATGGGCGGAGCCCATGGAGCGCCAGAGCGTCCAGGCGTGGGAGGCGGCCCTGCGGGTCAACCTCACCGATGCCTTCGTCCTGGTGCAGGAGGCCGCCCCGGCCTTGCGGGCCTCCGGCAGGGGCTCGGTGATCTTCGTCTCTTCCATGTACGGCATGGTGGGCCCCGACATGCGCCTCTACGCAGGAACGCCCATGCAGCACCCCGCGGCGTACGGCGCCTCCAAGGCGGGCCTGCTCCAGCTCACGCGCTATTTCGCCTCCGTCCTCGCGCCCCAAGTGCGCGTCAACGCACTCACCCCTGGCGGGGTGTGGAGGGACCAGCCCAATGCGTTCCATGAGCGGTACAAGGAGCGCACGCCCATGGCCCGCATGGCCGTGGAGGAGGACTTCAAGGGCGCCGCGGCCTATCTGGCCAGCGACCTCTCGGCCTATGTGACCGGGCAAAATCTGGTCGTGGACGGAGGCTGGACCGCGTGGTAGCGTCCCCGATCAAGCCCATCCGCATCGGCGGTCGCCCGGTGGGCCCCGGCCATCCCTGCTTCATCATCGCCGAGGCCGGGGTCAACCACAACGGGTCCCTCGCGTTGGCCAAAAAGTTGGTGGATGCCGCCATACGGGCGGGGGCCGACGCCGTCAAATTTCAGACCTTCAAGGCGGAGCGCCTGGCCACCGCGACCGCGCCGAAGGCCGCCTATCAGAAGCGCACCACGACCGCTGGGGAAAGCCAGTTCCAAATGTTGAAGCGGCTCGAGCTTTCTAAAGACCATCACCAGAAACTTCTGGACTATAGCCGCAAGAAGGGGATCCTGTTCCTCTCCTCCCCGTTCGACGAGGAAAGCGCCGATCTCCTGGAGGAGCTCAGCGTGCCGGCATTCAAGATCCCGTCGGGGGAGATCACCAACCTCCCGTTCCTGGCCCACCTGGCAAGGAAGCGGAAACCCCTGATCCTCTCAACCGGAATGTCCACGCTCCCAGAGGTCCGGCAGGCCGTCGCCACTCTGAGGAAGAATGGATGCGCAAAGCTGATCCTTCTCCACTGCGTGAGTGACTATCCAGCGAGGCCGCAGGACGCCAATCTTCGGGCGATGCGCACGCTGGAGGCCGCATTCCTCGCCCCTGTCGGCTATTCCGATCACACCGTGGGCGACACGGTGGCGCTCGCGGCCGCTGCCCTGGGCGCCTGCCTTATCGAGAAGCACTTCACTTTGGACCGGACTCTCCCGGGTCCGGATCATCGGGCCTCGATCGAACCCGCGGAACTCAAGGCGCTGGTGAAGGGCGTCCGGACGGTGGAGGCGGCCCTCGGCACCGGGCTCAAGATCCCCGCCGACTCGGAAAAGGGCACAGCCTCTGTGGCGCGGAAGAGTTTAGTTGCATCCCGGGACATCCCGAACGGCGCGGTGCTCACTCCGGTCCTTGTGGCGATTAGGCGCCCCGGCACGGGGATGCCCCCGGCCGCCCTCCCGACCATCCTGGGCCGCCGGGTCCGGAGGCCCCTGAAGGCGGGGCATCTGATCTCCTGGAAGGACCTGGCATGAGGACCATCGGCGTGGTGACCACCTCCCGGGCCGACTGGGGGCTCTACCTCCCGGTCCTGCGCCGCATCCGAAAGGAACGGACTCTCCGCCTGCGCCTCTTCGTCTCCGGCACGCACCTTTCCGCCCGATACGGCCGCACGGTGGATGTCGTCCGGGCCGACGGCTTTTCCCCTGACGGCAGTATGGACCTTCACCTGGGCGCCGGCGCCCCCGTCGACATCGCCCGATCCATGGGGCTTGGCGTGGAAGGGTTCGCCCGCCTCTATCGTAGAGATCGCCCGGATATCCTAATGATCCTTGGCGATCGTTTCGAGATGTTCGCGGCGGCCCTGGCGGCCGTCCCCTTCAACATTCCGCTGGCCCACATCCACGGGGGAGAGGTGACCGAAGGGGCCATGGACGATTCCCTCAGGCACGCCCTCACGAAATTATCGCATCTGCATTTCGTCAGCACCCGGGACTATGCGCGCCGGGTGGCCCAACTTGGCGAAGAGCCCTGGCGGATCACCGTTTCCGGGGCACCCGCCCTGGATAACCTGAAAACCGTGAAACTTCTCTCCCAATCGGCGCTCGAGCGGGAGTTGGCGTTCCCCCTCGACCCCGCCCCCCTGTTGGTGACCTTCCACCCTGTGACCCGGGAGACGGATGAAACGGCCCGGCATGTCGGCGAGCTCCTTGCGGCCCTCGACCGGAGCGGCCGGCCGCTGATCTTCACCATGCCGAACGCCGACACCGCCAACGCCGTCATCCGGGAGAGGATCCGCTCTTTTATCGGCGGCAGAGCCAACGCGGCCGCGTTCGAGAGCCTGGGCACCCGCCTCTACTTCAGCCTGATGGGCGCCGCCGCGGCGATGGTGGGCAATTCCTCGTCCGGCCTCATCGAGGCCCCCTCCCTCCTCCTGCCGGTGGTGAACGTGGGAATCCGTCAGCGCGGCCGTGTCCGCGCCGCCAACGTCATCGACACGGGCCACGACCGGGCCGAAGTGCTGAGGGCCATCCGGAAGGCTGCCGATCCCGCATTCCGGCGAGGACTGCGCGGCCTGCGCAACCCCTATGGGGACGGCAGCGCGGCTCCCCGCATCGTGGACCGCTTGAAGACCGTCCCCCTGTCCGCCGGGCTGACGGTCAAGAGGTTCGTGGACCGATGATGACGACCCGACCATCCATCCGCTGTGTCCTCCTGGGCGGCGGCGGCCATGCGAAGGTGCTTTTGGACATCCTGGCAAAGATGCCCGGGGTTGCCGTGCACGGCATCCTGGACGGCGACCCGTGCAAGTGGGGATCCGATCTGTTGGGTTCCCCTATTCTGGGCGGGGATGACCTGCTCGACAGCCTCACAGCGCAGGGCGTCACCCACTTCGCGGTGGGACTGGGCTCGGTGAAGGATTGCGGCCCCCGCAGACGGTTGTTCGAGCGCGCCGGCGCCGCAGCCCTGAAACCGCTGACCCTTGTCCACCTCTCGGCCGTGGTGTCGCCCTGCGCGGTCGTGGGCGATGGAAGCCAGCTCCTGCCCGGGTGTATCGTCAATGCGTCGGCCGTGATCGGCCGGAACGTGATCGTCAACACGAGAGCCGTGGTGGAGCACGACTGCATCATCGGCGACCATTCGCACATCGCCTCGGGCGCCGTCCTGGCCAGCACGGTCACGGTCGGCGAGGGGGCCCACATCGGGGCCGGCGCCGTGATCCGGCAGTGCATTACCGTCGGGGCGGGGGCCGTCGTGGGAGCGGGGGCCGCCGTGGTGAACGATGTTTCGCCGGGGACGGTGGTCGGGGGCGTCCCCGCGCGTCCGCTGGGAAACCACCGTCCATGAACTACCGCCTCATCCCGCGTCTGGACATCAAGGGTCCCAACCTGGTCAAGGGGATCCATTTGGAGGGGCTTCGGGTACTTGGAAAGCCTCGGCGCTTCGCGAAGTTCTATTACGAGAACGGCGCCGACGAGCTGGTCTACATGGACGTGGTCGCCTCCCTATACGGGAGGAACAACCTGGCGCGCATTGTGGAGGAAACCTCCAGGGAGATCTTTATTCCCTTGACGGTCGGCGGCGGCCTTCGCACGATCGAGGACATCCGCGCCATCCTGCAGGCCGGAGCCGACAAGGTGTCGCTCAACACCGCGGCCATCGGACGGCCGGAACTGATCACCGAGGCATCCCGACGATTCGGCTCCTCGACCATTGTGATCTCAATCGAGGCGAAGAAGCAGCCGGACGGGACTTACGAGGCCTACACCGACAATGGCCGGGTCCGTACCGGCGTGAACGCGTGCGATTGGGCGGTGCGGGTGGAGGCCCTCGGCGCGGGGGAGATTCTGCTGACCTCGATCGACAACGAGGGAACGGGCCGGGGATTCGATCTCGGTCTTACCCGCGCCGTGGCCGAATCCGTGTCCATCCCCGTCATCGCCTGCGGGGGCGCCGGCCAGGTCCGGCATGTTTCCGAAGTGATCGATGAGGGAAAGGCGGACGCCGTCAGCATGGCCTCCTGCCTCCACTACCAATATATCCGGCACTATTATTCCGACGACGACTATTCCACGGAAGGGAACGTGGCCTTCCTCCGAAGCGGAAAGGCGTTCACCAAGGTGCAGGGTGCCGACATTGCCGGGATCAAGGACCACCTGGGATCCCTTGGCATTCCCTGCTGCAAGCCCGATTGGGCGGCATTGCATGCCTGAACTTCATCGTCCCCGCGTGGCCATCGTGGACTATGGAGTGGGAAACCTCTTCAGCGTCAGACAGGCCTGCGAGTCCTCTGGTCTGGAGGCCTCGATTACACATTCCAGGACCGCGATCCTCTCCGCCGAGGCCGTCATCCTGCCGGGGGTCGGCGCCTTTGGAGACGCCATGGAACAACTGCGCCGGCTGAATCTGATCGGCGTGCTTGAGGAGATCGGGGCGTCCGACAAGCCACTCCTCGGCGTCTGCCTCGGCATGCAGGTTCTCATGGAGAACAGCGAGGAGTTCGGCGCCCATAGGGGTCTCGGCCTGCTCAAGGGCTCGGTGGTCCGGCTGAGGGGAGAGGCGGGAGAGGGACGGAGGATCAAGGTGCCGCATGTGGGCTGGAACCGGTTGGAGAAATCCCCCGCCGCCCGCGATCCATGGGAAGGCACCCTCCTTCAGGGTCTTCCGGACGGGGTCCACATGTACTTCGTCCACTCCTACTACGCCAAGCCGCTGGACGGGTCGGTCGTGCTCGCCACGACCCCCTACGGTCCGCAGCGCTTTGCTTCCGTGCTCCAATACCGCAACATCTTCGCCTGCCAGTGCCACCCCGAACGCAGCGGCCCCGCCGGGCTCACGGTTTACCGGAACCTTGCCCTCCGCCTCTGCGGCGGAACCCATCCTTGAGAATTAGGAGCATCCGATGCCAAGCCAGAAGATCCTCGACCGCCAACTGCCCATCCTGCCTTCCGAGATCAAGTTCTGCAAGAAATGCGTGGTTTCCAACCAGCGCCCCCGGATCCACTTCGACGAAGAGGGCATCTGCGGAGCTTGCCGCTATGCCGAGATCAAGGAACGCGGAATCTCCTGGCCGGACAGGGAAAAAGAGCTGAGGGACCTGTGCGACCGCTACCGCCGGGATGACGGGCGATTCGACGTCATCATACCGGCCAGCGGCGGCAAGGACAGCAGCCGCGTGGCTTGGGAACTGAAAGCCCTCTACGGCATGCATCCGCTCACGATCACCTGGGCGCCGTTCGAGTACACGCCGGAGGGTTACGAGAACTTCCGCCAGTTCATCAAGGTCGGCGGGTTCAACAACCTCATGGCATGGCAGAACGGCCGCTTCCACCGCAAACTCGCCCGCGTCGCCTTCGAGGCCCTCGGGGACGCCTGGCAGCCCTTCACCTACGGACAGGTCGCCTACGCCTTTCACATCGCGCGGGCCTTCGACGTCAAACTGGTCTTCTTCGGGGAGAACGGCGAGGCGGAGTATAGCGGCGACCCGCGGGTCTATAATTTGCGGGGGATGCCGTTCGATCTCTGGGCGGAGCAATACTTCAAAGGCATCACCGTGGACGACCTCGTTCAATACGGGATGGAGGAGACGGATTACTTCAGCCGGAAGGATTTTGATCCGAGCGATCTGACTTTCTACCGGCCCCCGGACCCGGAGGACATGAAGAAGCGGGGCATCGAGTTCCACTGGTTTTCCTATTATAAGAAATGGATCCCGCAGGAGAACTATTACCACGCCAGCGAGCACACGGGATTCCAGGCCAACCCCCACGGCCGATCTGAGGGGACCTATTCCAAATACGCCAGCCTCGACGACCAGACCGATGGGTTCCACTTCTACCTCGCGTTCATCAAGTTCGGCATCGGCCGGTGCACTTCGGACGCGGCCCACGAGGTCCGTGACGGGCACATCACCCGGGAGGAGGGCGCCGCCCTGGTGCGGAGGTTCGACGGGGAGTTTCCCCGGCGATGGTATAAGGAGTTTCTGGAGTACCTGGATATCACCGACGAGCATTTTTGGGAGGTGGCCGACCGGTTCCGCCGCCCGCACATCTGGAAACGGGAGCAGGGCACATGGAATCTCCGGGCCGCCGTGCATGATGAGTACCCCGCCTCCGAACCGTTGCCGGGCTACCTTGCCAGCCTCGAAGGAGGGACGGCGCCGCGATGAACCTCTCGCTGCCCCGGCCGGAATTGGCCACCTACCTCGGGCGCCAGCTGGAGGCATTCTTCCCAGACGGCGCTCCGCCCGATGGTTTGGAGGCTGGGATCGGCGAGGCTCTGGCGCGTCTGGAGACCTGCTTCGCCCACGTGGCCGATCCGGCCTTTTCGCGCGAGGGGAGGCCGTATTTCAACCACCTCCACAGCGATCAGTACGCCATGTTCGTCTATCTCATTTCCAGGGTTCTGTACGAGCGCGGGGCGGACCGCCGGACCTGCGAGAAACTGTTTTGTCTGAACAAGGCGCTCTATGGCATCGACGCTTTTTTCGAGGTGGAACTGCCCGCCGTGTTCGTTTTTTCCCACGCGACGGGTACGGTTCTCGGCCGCGCGACCTACGGTGATTTTCTTCTGGTGTACCAGCATTGCACGGTCGGAGCGGCCCGTGCCGCCAAGGGTGGGGGGCGAGGCCTCTATCCGGTGCTCGGGAGTCATGTTTCCCTTTATGCCGGGGCGACGGTGGTCGGGGCCTGCCGCATCGGTGACATGTGCAAGATCTCGGCGCATTCCCTGATCCTCAACCGCCATCTCAAGCCGGGCCTCATGTATCGGGGAACCCCGGCCTCCCATGAAACCGCTCCGTTCCCATTTCCGGACAACATCTGGAGATCTCCCTGACGCGGAGACCGGACTGGAGTCGACCCATGCATGACTTGACAAAGTGCACCATCGGACCCACGGCGAGGGTTCGGGACGCGTTGCTCTCGCTGGAGGTCTCCGGGGTGGAAATCGTCCTGGTGGTGGACGGAGACCACCGGCTGGTCGGCATTTTAACCGACGGCGATCTCCGACGGGCCATCCTTCAAGGCACCGGCCTTGAAGCCCGGCTCGATTCCTATCTCCAGAGGAAGTTCATTTCCGTGTCCGACCAATCCGGACGCGCCGAGGTTCTGGACCTCATGCAAGCCCGGGGGATCAGCCAAATCCCCATCGTGGACGACGCGGGGCGGTTGATCGGCCTCCATACCCTGCATGCCATCCTGGGTTCCACCCTTCGCGGCAATTGGGCTGTGATCTTGGCCGGAGGACGGGGCGAACGGCTGCGGCCGCTGACGGACACCCTGCCCAAACCCATGATCAAAGTGGCCGGCCGCCCCATCCTGGAGCGCACCATCCTCCATCTGGTCGGGTTCGGCATCACAACCATCTATCTCGCCGTGAATTATATGGCAGAGATGGTCATGGCGCATTTCAACGATGGCGGGAGATTCGGCTGCAAGATCCATTACCTTCATGAAACGAAGCCCCTGGGGACGGGAGGGCCGCTCTCCCTGCTCAGCGAGCGCCCCAGGCTTCCCTTCCTGGTGCTCAACGGCGATCTGTTGACCCAGTTTGACGTGGGACGCATGCTATTCCACCACGAGAACCAGAATCTGATGGCAACCGTGGGCATTCAAGAATATGTGCATACCGTTCCCTACGGAGTCGTGGAAGTGAACGATGGCCGAATCCTCGGTCTTCGGGAGAAACCTGCTGAGATGTGGCACATTAATACGGGAATCTACGTGCTGGATCCATGTCTGCTGGATCGGATCCCTCCCGACACCTTCTTTCCCCTGCCGAACCTTGTGGAAGAATGCATTGATCGGGGCGAAGCCGTGGGGGCGTTCCGCATTGAGGAGGACTGGATGGATGTGGGAAGGCATCACGATCTGAAGGTCGCCCGCGGCGAGGCGGACCGATGAAAAGCGTCAAGAACAGAATGGTCCTGGTCACCGGCGCGGACGGCTTCATCGGGAGCCACCTGACGGAGCGGCTCGTGGAATCGGGCGCGGAAGTTCGCGCCTTCTGCTTCTACAACTCCAACGGCTCCTGGGGCTGGCTGGACGAGGCCCCCCGTGAGGTGAAACGGTCGCTCGACGTCCGCCTCGGCGACATCCGGGACGCCCGGTTCGTCGAAGAGGCGTGCCGGGGGGTGGACACGGTGTTCCACCTGGCCGCCCTCATCGCCATCCCCTTTTCCTACCGGGCCCCCGAATCCTTCGTGGATACCAACATCAACGGGACGCTCAATATCCTGGAGGGGGCCCGGCGGGCCGGCTGCAGGCGTGTGATCAACACCTCCACAAGCGAAGTGTACGGCACCCCCGCCGATCTTCCCATCCGGGAGACCCATCCCCTGCAGGGGCAATCCCCCTACAGCGCCTCCAAGATCGCCGCCGACAAATTGTGCGAGGCCTACCACTGCTCGTTCGGCCTCCCCGTGGTCACCCTGCGCCCCTTCAACACCTACGGCCCCCGGCAGTCCATGCGGGCGGTCCTCCCCACCATTCTGGTCCAGCTTCTTTCGGGTAAGCGTTCCATCGCGCTGGGGAACGTGGAGCCGCGACGGGACCTCACCTTCGTGGCCGACACGGTGGAGGGGTTCGTCCGGTGCGCTGAAGCCAAAGGGGTGGAGGGACAGGTGATCCAACTGGGCACCGGCCGGACCGAGTCCATCCGCGAGGTGTTCGAGACGGCCTGCCGGGTCCTGGGGCGCGATGCCGTCATCAAGACCCGCAATGAGCGGGTCCGCCCGGACAAAAGCGAGGTGATGGTCCTGCAGTCGGACCCCGCCCTCGCCCGCAAACGGCTGGGCTGGAAGGCCCGCGTCTCCCTGGAGGAGGGCATCCGGCGGACCGCCGCATGGATCGAGCCCCGCCTCGGGCGCTACGCCGCCGACCGCTACCATGTCTGACCCCTTCATCCCCCTCTCCGAACCCTGCATGGGCGGCAACGCCTCCGCCTATGTGCAGGAGTGCATCGCCACCAACTGGGTCTCCTCCGTGGGGGCCTTCGTGGACCGGTTCGAGCGGATGACGGCCGACTATGTGGGCCTCCCCCACGCCGTGGCCGCGGTCAACGGCACCGCCGCCCTGCACATCGCCCTGCTTGTGGCCGGCGTCGAACCCGGCGACGCCGTGATCGTCCCCGCCCTCACCTTCGTCGCCCCGGTCAACGCCGTCCGGTACGCCGGCGCCTTGCCCGTTTTCATGGACGCGGAGCCGGAGCACTTCCAGATGGATGTGGCCAAGCTGGCCCGGTTCCTGCAGGAGGAATGCGATCGTTCCAACGGCACGACCGTCCACCGCGCCACCGGGCGGCCCCTGCGCGCGGTCATCCCCGTCCATGTTATCGGGCATCCAGTGGACATGGACCCGCTCATGGGCCTGGCCCGGGAACACGGCCTCGTCGTGATCGAGGATGCCACGGAAAGTTTGGGCTCCACCTACAAGGGCAGGATGACGGGCTCCATCGGCGACCTGGGGTGTTTCTCCTACAACGGCAACAAGATCATCACCACCGGCGGGGGCGGCATGCTCGTCACCGCCCAAAAGGAGTGGGCCGGGCGGGCCAAGTACCTGACCACCCAGGCCAAGGACGACCCCCTGGAGTACATCCACAACTCCATCGGCTATAACTACCGCCTCACGAATCTCCTCGCCGCCCTCGGGTGCGCCCAGATGGAGCAATTGGAGTCGTTCCTCGACAAGAAGCGGGCCATCGCCCGTCGATACGACGAGGCGTTCCGGAACATCCCCGGTCTGCGCACGCCACGCACCGCGGAGTGGGCCGCGCCCAACGCGTGGCTCTACACGGTGCTGGTGGACGAAACCGCCGCCCCCCTCGACAGCCGGGAGCTGATGCGCCGCCTGCAGGCGCAGGGCATCCAGTCGCGCCCGCTCTGGCACCCCATCTACACCCTGCCGCCTTATGCCGATTGTCCGGCCTACCGCGTGGAGACGGCGGATATCCTCTACCGGCGGGCCCTCTCGATCCCCTGTTCCGTGGGATTGACCGAGGCGGACCAGGATAGGGTCAGCGGCGCCGTGGCCGAGGGCCTGCAGAAAGGAACCTGAATGAAGATCGTCATCGCCGGGGCCGGACAACTGGGAAGCCGCCATCTGCAAGCCCTCCGGGCCGTCCAATTCCCGCTCGACATCAGGGTGATCGACCCGACCCCGACGGCCCTGAATACGGCGATGGATCGGTGGCAGGCCGCGCCTCGCAGCGAAGCCGAGCACGCGGTCTCGTTTAGTTCCGATCCGGGTCCGATCGATGGCCCCGTCGACCTGGCTATCATTGCGACCAATGCCGACCAGCGGCGGGCGACCGTCGAGGCCCTCCTGTGCCAAGGCGTGGTGCGGACCATGATCCTGGAGAAATTGCTCTTCACCCGGGAAGAGGATTTCGGGGCCGTGGCGGAGCTTTTCCAGCGCCACCGAACCCAGGCCTGGGTCAACTGCAACATGCGCATGATGCCCTTTTACGGCGGAATCCGAGCGGAAATCGGACGAGGCCCCGTCCACTATAGGGTTTCCGGCAGCGATTTCGGCCTCATTTCCGGGGCGATCCACTATCTGGACCACCTCGCCTATCTGACCGGCTGTTCGAACTTCCAACTCCATGCAGACCGGCTGGAATGGCCCCCCATTCCCTGCAAGCGGCCCGGGTTCAGCGAGCTCACCGGCTCCCTGGAGGCCCGGTTCGACGACGGCAGCCAAATGCACATAACCTGCTATCCGGGGAAGGGCATCCCGATCCTCCTGGAGATCGAATCTCCGGAATACCGCTGTATCTGCCGCGAGTCGGAATCCATGGCCTGGATATCCAGGCAATCCGGGGCGTGGCGTTGGGAGGAGACGGAGGCCGTCGTCCCCTTTCAAAGCCAACTGACGACCCGCCTGGCGGAGGAGATCCTGACCCGGGGGACCTGCCCCCTGCCGGATTATGCGCTGTCGGCCTCCATTCACCTGCAATTCCTGAACCCGCTGTGGAAATTCATCGCCCGGCAGGGGGAGGGGAAGGGTCAACCGTTCCTCTTCACTTAATGACGACGGAGGGGCTCATCGACTCATGAAAGGCGCAACCGCAAGGATCGGACTGATCGGCTATGGCTTCATCGCCCAGAAGCACATCGAGGTCTTCCGCGCCCTCGGCGCGGAGGTCGTGGCCACCTGCAACCGCTCCGAGGCCAAGCGGCGGGAAGCGAGGGAGAGATGGGGCATCGCCGCCGGCTACTCGGACCCGCTGGAGATGGCGGACCGGGAACAGCCGGACGCCCTTCTCCTGACGGCCGGCATCGAAGCCGTGGCCCCCCTGGCCCGGACGCTCCTCCCCCTCCACCTCCCCATGCTCATCGAAAAACCACCCGGCCTGTCCCTGGAGGAGACGCGAGGGCTCGCGGCCCTGGCCCGTGAGCACGGCACGCCCGCGATGGTGGGGCTCAACCGACGCTTCTATTCGGTCTATCACCGGGCGCTGGAGCGCATGGGCGGGAGGGGGGCGGTGACCGGGGTGAATGTCGAATGGTCGGAGGACCCGCCGGGCCTTCTCGCCGCCGGCGTTCCCGCGGAGCAAATCCCCTTGTATGTGTACGCCAACAGCCTGCACGGCGTCGACCTGCTCCCCTTTTTCGCCGGCGCGATCCCCTCCCCCGCCGTCTGGGGCCGCGATCTGGACCCCGCCGGGGGCCAGTACCGGTGGCAGATGGCCCTGGATGGGGTGGCCGAGCGGGGCGCCCGCGTCCACTTCGCTTCGAACTGGGATGTCCCGGGGCGATGGCGCCTCGTGGTGGACGCCCCGGACGCCCGCATGGTGAGCGCCCCTCTGGAAACGGCCCTGATCCTGGCCCGCGGCAAGGGCGTCGAGGAGGTCTCCCCCTCGGACGAGGACAAGCGATTCAAGCCGGGTTTTCACGGCCAGGCGGCCTTTTTTCTGGAGGTCGTCCGCGACGGCCGTCCGGTCGAATGGCCGGCCTGCGGACTTCCGGAAGCGCTCCCGGGCATGGAGATATGCGAACGCCTGACCCGCGCCGTCCGGGACGGCGCCATGGACAACGTACAGCCCTTTAAGGAGGAAATATGACCACCGATTGGTCTCCGAACCGCTTCACCAGCGAGTTGGACAGAGCACAGCCGCGTCCCTACTATTTCTATCTGGACCGGGCCCTACGGGGGGGAGAATCGCTGTTGGAGGTCGGATGCGGGCCGGGGCGTCTTTATGACTTTCTCGCTCCCCGAAAGAAACTGGATTACACCGCGGCCGATCTGACCCCCGAGATGCTGGCGCTGTTGCGCCGGCGCCACCCCAAGGTGCGGACCCTCGAAGTGGACGTGCAGGAAATGACGGGGATCCCCGACCGCGCCTACGACTGGGTGGTCTGCTCCGATGTCCTCATCCACATCCCCAAACCCTACCAGGCCCTGGAGCACCTCTGGCGCGTCACACGGGGGGCACTGCTCTTCGTCGTGAGAGGGACCGACCAGCCGGGAGACATCGTGGACATCAGCCGCGGCCACCAGGAGGACGAATCGGGACAGCGCTTCTACTACAATGTGTTCAACCACGCCGGGATGCTGGACCGGCTTGGCGGCCTGGCGCCGGCGCCAGCCGGGATCGATTGCATGCGAGAGGTCCTCCCCGAGATGCCACAGGCCCGACGCACCATCCCCGTGGACCGCACCCGCCACTCCGTCTGGGTCACCGGCTACGCGGTGCTGAAGGACCCCGGCGCCGTCCGGTGGCTCGGCTCGGGTGATTTCCATTTCTCCCCGGACCATATTCTGCACCGGTTGAGGCGGAAACTGCGCAAGATCGCCGGCGCTCCCCACCGCTGGGACATGGTGTAGCCGGCCGTTGCCGAAGTTCATCGACGAAGCCGTCGTTGCCTTCTCGGCCGAGTTGCGGGGGCTTGAAGCCCAAGAGCCCCTGCTGTGCGCCTGGCGGTACCAGGGGGGCCCCGGGACGGGCACGGGAAACCTATTCCCCACCCTACTGAGGATCCTGGCGGACCGACGCCGCGCTCGGAAAGCGCTGGAAGGCCCCGCTCCGGGCCAGATCGTCGTGGCGGCCTACTCCCCCCTTTCCGCTACTTGGGGAACGCTCGCGCCCATCCTTCGCGAACTGGCGTCGAGGGGTGAGCCCGCCTATCTGCTCTACTCCGACCAGACGCGGCCCATCCTGTCTTCCGTGCCCCACCGGGGCGCCGCCCATATCATGGCGCTGGCCGCCTCCCTGCCCATCGCGGTCCGCGTCCGCCATCTGTTCGCCGCCCGCCGTCTCGCCCGTTCTCTTCGCCGGGTCCTGCCGCCGAACAGCGACGGCGGGGCGGAGCGGTGGCTGGAGTGGGCCCTCTCCACGCGCGCGGCGGCGGGCCCGTGGCTGAAGGGGGCGGGGGCCCTCGCGGCCGACAGCGACATCGAGGCGCCCCGCATGGCCCTGTTCGGGGCCGCGCGGGCGGCGGGGGTCCCTTCCGCGGTCCTGCAACACGGGTTTTTCAGCCCCCACCAGTTCCCCCTCCACGCCCACCGCCTCCTGACCTGGGGCGGCTATTTCTCCCGTCAGGCCATCGTTTGCGGCCTTTCCCCGGGGAGCGAGGTGGAGGTGGGTTGCCCACGGTGGGATGGCCTTGATGCCCTCCGGCGGGAGCCCCGGATCCCGGCGGTGCGCGAGGCGATGGGGGGGCGGCCGGGACGGCCCCTGGTCCTGATCATCAGCAACGCGCACGGCGCGGAGGTCTATCCCCGGCACTATACCCCCTTCTTCGAGGGGCTCCGGAACCTGGTCGAGACGGGGTTGGAGGTGGCGGTGCGCCTTCATCCGGTGGAGCGGGACCTGCGGTATTACCGGCCCCATCTTCCGGATTCCATCACGGACGCCTTGCGGACGGTGCCCCAATCCCTCTCTCTGCACGACGCCCTCCGCCATTCGGATGTGGTCTACCATGTCTTTTCGGCCGCCGCCCTGGAGGCGATGCTGTTGGGGGTCCCCGTCCTGTTCGAGCGGGGGGAGGAGGGGGCGGAACCGCTGACCGACCTGCCCGGGAACGGGGGCGGCCGGTGGACCGGTCCCTCCGGGGTTGTCCGGGACTGCGCGGAATTGGGAACGGCCGGAGAGGCGCGGGGGGCCTGCCTGGAGGCACAGGAGCGTTTTCTCGAGGGGGCGTTCTCCCACCGGGGCCGGGCGACGGAGGCCGCCTGCGCCTCCCTGTTGCGCCTCGCCGGAAGGCCGGCATGACCCTTTCCGGACCAGCGGGCGGCGTCCCGCCCCGTGGAGAAGACGGATCGCTGCGCCGGATTTTGCGGGATTTGCTCCGCCCAACCGACCTGAAGAAGGCGGTCTCGGCCTACCTGGGGGGCAACCTGGTCTCCACGGCCAGCCGGGCGATCTCCGGCCTGCTGGTGGCCCGGCTGGCGGGGCCGGGGTATATGGGGCTGTTTTTGGGCCTCTCCGTCGCCATCCCCTACGCCCGGTTGCTCCACCTGGGGGTGCAGAACGGGACCGGCCGGGAACTGCCCATGCTGTTGGGGGCCGGCCGAAGGGAGGAGGCGCTGGGGGTCCTCTCCGCCACCTGGTGGTGGGTGACCCGGACCAGCGCCCTGCTGGTCCTGGCCTTCGCCGCCGCCGGGGCGGCCCTGGGGCTGGCCGGAAGGGGGGACACCGCCGTCGCCTTCGCCGCCTACGCCGTCATCATCCCCCTCACCTTCATGAACGAGACCCTGGAGATCACCTACCGGACCGCCAACGATTTCATCCGGCTTTCCCGCATAAGGATACTGGACGCCGTCTTCGCCCTGGCCTCCGTCGCCCTGCTTCTGCTCCACCCCTGGTGGGGCCTGCTGGGGCGCGCCATCCTGCTCCTGCTCCTCCACCACACCCTCCTGCGCCTCTGGTGCTCCCTGCCGGTCCGGGGGCGATGGGACCGGCCCCATTTCCTCCAGGTGGTCAAGATCGGCCTGCCCATGTTCGCCGTGGGCTATCTTCTGGGGATCTTCAATGTGCTGGACCGCACCCTCATCCTCAAGTTCCTGGGCACCGACGCCCTGGGATTGTACACCCCGGCCCTGATGGTCTCCATGGCCGTCCTGGTCCTCCCCACCTCCATCGCCCAGGTCTTCTACCCCCGGATGTGCCTGGAATACGGACGGACCGGATCGGGGCGGCCCCTGCTCCGGCTGGCCCTGGTCCCGCAGGGCCTGCTGGCCGTGGGGCTCCTTCCCCTCTTCGCCGCCGGATGGTTCCTGATGGACCCGTTCGTCCGCTGGATGCTGCCCCAGTATGTCGGAGGCATCCCCGCCGCGCAGTGGATGCTGGTCTTCATCTACTTCCAGTGCCTGACGATTCCACACCTCCTCTTCAATGTGTTCCACAGGATGGCCGCCCTGGCCATCCTGACGGTCTCATCCCTCGCGGTGGGCGGCGGCGCTTCGTGGCTCTTCCTGGGCCTCGGCCTGGGACTGCAAGGGGTGCCCATGGGGTGCGCCCTCGGCGCCCTTTGGTATTCCCTGGCGGGAACCGCCTGGACAACGCATATGGCCCTGAAGTCCCCGGCCGGCCCCGCCCTTTGATCCGATGAATACACAGCGTTGGCTGGATCGTCTGCTCGCTCTCGACCCCCTTGCCACCCTCCGTGGCCGGCGCAACCGGAGGGAATTCGCCCGCCGCTTCCCCGGGGCACTGATTAGTCCCCACTCCATCATCCCCAAGGGCGACATCGCCATAGGGCGGGGCACCTATGGATGCCTGCATATCCAGACCTTTCACCCCTCCGATCGCGTCTCAATCGGGCGCTATTGCTCCATCGCGCCCGAGGTTCTCATCCTGGCCGGCGGAGGGCACCGCACGGATCTCCCCTCCACCTATCCCTTTCGAAAGAAATTCAATCCCGAAAATGAGAACACCGACGTGGTTTCCAAGGGGGCGGTGGTAATCGGGAACGATGTCTGGATCGGCGCCCGTGCCCTCGTCCTTTCCGGCGTGACCATCGGCGACGGAGCGGTGATCGCCGGCGGGTCTGTGGTTGTGAAAGACATTCCCCCCTTTGCCATCACTGGCGGCAATCCCGCGAAAGTCCTCCGCCTGCGCCTGCCCGAAGCGGCGATCGCGGCGATGCTGAGGATCCGTTGGTGGGAGTGGGACGAGGAGCGGATCCGGCGTGAAATGGACGGATTCTACGAATCCCCGGAGGCCTTCATCCGGCGCCAACTGCCCGGGTGGAACGGGGCCTTCCCCCCATGATGAAGCCCCGGATCGTCATCCTTTCCCCTCCTCTGGCCGGCATCCCGGAGGGGGTCGCGTCGGGCTTTGAGCGCGCCGGATGCGCCGTTGCCGGGTTCTCCTACGGCCTCGTGAGGGGCAACCGGCTCAAAGGGTTGTTCCCGGGGTTCGCCGAGTGGGAAAGGGCATGGAAATTCCACCGGACCCTGTTGGGTCCGGTGCGGGCGGCGGTGGAAGGGGGCGGGTGCGACCTTCTTCTTGTCTTGAAAGGGGCGCGCCTTCACCCGCGGGCGGAGCGGTTCCTGGCCGCCCTCCCATGCCCCCTGGCCCTGTGGACCTTCGATTCCCTGGGCCGGGTCCCCGGGCAGGAGGCCCTGGCGCGGTATGCCGCCCATGCCTTCTACATGGACGGGGGGGACATCCATGGCGACCGCGCCACCTGGCTCCCGCTGGGATACGATGAGCGGATCCACCACCCCACCCCGGAGCCGAAGGAGTTCGACCTGCTGTTCGTCGGCCGCCTGGGGACGCAATACCGCCGGCGGCGTGCCTTCCTGGATGCTCTGAACCGGTCCCCCATCCCCGGCCGGCGGCGTGTCGGCTTCGTGGGCTCCACCGGATCGCGGGCGGGCGACGCCCATTTGGACCTGCACCCGGGAATGAGACACGTCGCCCCGCACCTGGCTCCGGGCGGCTTCGCTTCGTGCATCGCCAAAAGCAGCGTCTGCGTCAACATCCACCAGGACGACGGCGGCCGGCCCGTCAATCCCACCTTCTTCGCCATCCCCGGCTCCGGCGCGTGCCAGGTGGCCGAGGACGCCCCCCACCTGGCCCGCTGGCTGGAGCCGGGAAAACAGTTCATATCCGCCTCTCTGGACACGTTCATCCCCACTCTCGAATCCCTCCTGGACCAACCCGGCCGGATCGCCGCGACCGCCGAGGCGGGCCGGCGCGAGGCCCGGGAGAGGCACACCTATGCCCTTCGGGCCCGACAGATTATGACAACCCTGGGGATCGTCCCGGCTCCCGCATGACCCGGGCGTTCCGGCGGCCGGTCTCCCTCCGACTTGATCCGATGGTGATCATGCATGGCTAAATACCGCACCGAGCGGCTCGACCCAGGCGCCTACGCCGAGTGGGACGCCTTCGTCGCCGCCCAGCCCGACGGCTCCTTCTTTCATACCACCGGCTGGCTCCTCCGGTTCGCCGACCGCGCGGACATCACCGCCGCCTACGACGCCAAGGGGGCCATCCTCGGGGGGGCGGCGCTGGTGCGCACCTCCAAGTTCGGGGTGTCCGGATACCACATCCCCCCCTACACGCCCCTGTTCGGCCCCGTCATCGCCCGCTCCGGCAAAAACAGGGCCGCCTCCGCCCTCCTGGGCAACATCAATGCCGCCGCCGCGGTCCTCGACGCCCTCCCGAGGGGCAACCACTATGATTTCACCTTTCCCCTGGACGGGGAGATCTCCCTCCTGCCCTACCTCTGGAAGGGTTACACGGCCGAATTGCGCTACTCCACCCTCATCCAGGGGACCGAAGGCGATTATTGGAACGCCATGGTGCGCCGCAAACGATTCGAACTCACCAGCGCGCGGCGGGGGATCGAGGACGGGACGCTGGTCGTGGATCGGGACGGCCCCCTGGAAGACCTGTTCCCGCTGAGCGGGGAGGTGAGCCGCCTCAAGGGTTTCCGTTTCAACCCGCGGCTGTGCCGGGCCGTTTTCCCGGCCCACGAGCGGGGGGCCCGATGGACCCTCCATCTCGTCCGCGACCGCTCGGGACGGTGCCTCGCCGGCTCGGTCCTGTACTTCGACGGGCGCCGGGGATATGCCCTGCTCAACGGCGTGGCCGCGGACCGACGGACCTCCATCAGCGATGCCTTGATTCTGACCATGGACGGCATGATCCGCGAATGCCTCTCCCGCGGCCTCCCATTCGATTTCGAGGGGTCCATCCTGAAGGGGGTGGCCGAATTTTTCATCATGCTGGGCGGAGCCCCGTATCCGCAGGTCCGGCTTCAGAAATCCCCCTCCCTGCGCTATTTCCTGATGCGGACCGGCCGCCGCTGGAGGGAGGAGCGGCGGGGATGAACCCCGTCCTTCCCGCCATGCGGGGTTATCGGCTGGCGTCCGTCTGGAGCGTCCTCCTGGGGACGTTTTTGGTCCTGGTCCTGTTCCTGGCCAGGTTACCCCTTTTCTCCCCCATCGTGAACCATGGGATCGGCCCCGCCTTCGCCCTTCTGGTCTTCCTTTTTTTCTGGCGCTCCGGCCGCTCCCTGCCCCCGGAAATGCTGCTCTACGGGGCCTTCGTCCTCTGGAATCTCACCGGCCTGCTGGTCGCCCGGGACACGGCCTTCTTCTGGTCGTATTTCGCGCTCCATGCCCAGGTCTTTATCCTGGGATGTGTCGTCGTGCTGGTTGTGGGAAGGCTCGGCGACCTGCGCCCCGTCTTCGGGGCCCTGGCGGCCACCGCGGTCTTCGCCTTGGGCAATACGCTGCACTCCCGGGAACTGCTCGCCGTCATCGCCGTGCGGGAGAATGTCCAAGTGGCGGGGCTGTTGAAGAACCCCAACGGCTTCGGGTTCGCCATGCTGGTCGGGATCATGGGCTTGCTGTTTTTCTGGTACCGCGCCCGCTCCCACGCCTCCCGCCTGATGCTCGCCGGCCTCAGCGGCCTGATGGGCGTGGGGCTGATCTATTCCGCTTCCCGGAAGGCCTACCTCACCTGCATGCTCTTTTTGGTCCTGTGGGCGTTATTTTGTCACCGGCAGTACCTCCGGCGCCATCCCAGCACCGTCCTGGGAATCTTCGTCCTGGGCCTCGCCCTGGCCGGGGCGACGCACCATGTCCTGCGGACCAGCTACCTGGGGGACCGGCTGATGGAGTTCCGCACCCTCGAGAGCATCGAGACCAAGGAGACCCGGCGGCTGACCTTCTACCGGGAGGGGCTGGCCATGTTCCTCGAAAACCCCCTCTTCGGCGTGGGCTTGGGCAATTTCAAAACCATGTCGGTCTACGGCACCTACAGCCACTCCGACCTCCTGGAGGTCCTCTCCACCACGGGAGCCGTGGGATTCCTCCTCTACGGGGGCGGGATCTACCTCCTGTGGCGGCGGCTTAGGCGCCTGCGCCGCCTCGCGGCCAATCCGGAGGCCGATTACGAGGCGACCTTCATGCAGATCCTCCTGGCCTGTTATCTGCTCATCGGCCTGGGGCGGCCCCACTTCCTGGACATTTTCTCCGTGACCTTCTACGCGGCGATCGTCGGCTGGGCCTTCTACCACTCGCGCCTGGCCGGCGCCACCCGGCGCCTCCCGTCGGTGCGGTCCATCTTTTCCAGTCCCAGCGCCATGCAGGATCGATCTTTGCGCGAGATGGATCTTGCCACGCGCTGGGCCATGAATAATTTCACCACGCGCCCCGGTGTTGATGATCATTTCCAGGAACCGGCCGTCAGGGAGGCGGCGCGCGATGGGGACTGCCATGCGTAACTCGAAGGATACATTCATCTGGAGCGTTCTCCTGGGCCTGTTCCTGTTCGCCCTTCTCTTCCTGGCCCGGTTCCCCGCCTTCACCCCCATCGCCAACCGCATCATCGGCCCCGGCTTCGCCGCGATCGTCTTCCTGCGCCTCTTCCGCTCCGTCCGTTCCCTCCCCCCGGAGATGCTCTTCTACGGCGCGTTCGTGCTGTGGAGCATGACGGGCATGCTGGTGGCCCTGAACATGGCCACCCTGGGATCGTACATCATGCTCCTGCTCCAGGTCCTCGTCCTGGGCTGGACCGTGGCCCTGATCACGGGCAAGTTCGGGGACATGCGCCCGGTGTTCGGCGCCCTGGCCGCCACCGCCATCTTCGCGTTCGCCTTCACGGTCCAGTCCCGGGAACTGTTCACCGTCATGGATGTGCGGGAGAAAGTCCAACTGGCCGGGCTGTTGAAGAACCCCAACGCCTTCGGGTTCTCCATGCTCGTCGGCATCATGGGGCTGCTGTTCTACTGGTACCGCGCCCGGTCGCCCCTGGCCAAAACCCTGCTCGTCGGCCTGACCGGGTTGATGGGCGTGGGGCTCATATTCTCCGCCTCCCGCAAGGCCTTTCTGACCTTTTTGCTTTTTGTGATCCTGTGGGCGGTGCTGTGCCACCGGCAGTACATCCGCCGGCATCCCAAGGTCGTCCTGGGCATCCTCCTCCTGAGCGTCGGCCTGACCGCCATGACCAGCTATGTCCTGGAGGAATCCTACCTCGGTGACCGCCTGCAGTCATTCCGCAGTCTCGATAGCCTCGAGCGCAAGGAGGCCAAGCGGGTGAACTTTTACCGGGAGGGGATGGCCATGTTCCTGGAATCCCCCCTCCTGGGCGTGGGGCTGGGCAATTTCCAGATCCACAGCACCTCGGGGACCTACAGCCACTCCGACTTCATGGAGATCCTCTCGGGCACGGGGCTCATCGGCCTCGTTCTTTACGGAGGGGGGATGGTCCTCCTCTGGCGGCGTCTGAGGCGCCTGCGCCGCTTCGCGGCCAATCCCGAGGCCGTGTACGAGGTGACCTACATGCAGATCCTCCTGATCTGCCATGTCGCCGTCGGCCTGGGACGGCCCCACTTCCTGGACCTGTATTCCATGACCTTCTACTCCGGCCTCACCGGCTGGGCCTATTACCATATGCAGATGCTGACCGCTGCCGGGAAGGCCCCGAAGCCGGCTGCGGCCCCCGCGCGCGGCACGGGGACCACCCTCGCGGGAAACGCCTGATGGCCGGATTTCTCCTTCAGACCCGGGACTTGGGCGAGCCGGGGGCGTCGGTCCTCCGGACCTTCGCCGGGAAGGGGCTGACCCGCCATTCTCCCAGGAGGGCCGGGGCGGCGCTCCTCCATCTCTTCCACCGGCCGGGGGAGGACCCGGCCCCAGCCCCCTGCGGCGGGGACGCCTTGTTTGCCTTTGGCGCGCCGGCGTACCGCGCCCTCCCTCCGCGGGAGGGGCTGGAGGCCCTGGCCCTGGACCTCGCTAACGACGCGGTGGACGAGCAGGCCCTGCACGGGATGTATGTGCTCGTGCGGATCGGCCCCGGCGGCGCCCGACTATACGCCGACCCGTCCGGGCTGGCTTCCGTGTTTTCGGACCGTGACGGGACCCTGTTCTCGGATTCCCTTTTGGCCCTTTGCGCGGCCCTGCCCGGCTCCCCCTCCGTCAATGCCGAGGCCCTGATGGAGCAGGTGCTGACGGGCGTGGTGCTGGGAGGGGAGACCCTGTTTGAGGGGATCCGGCGCCTCACCCCCCCCGCGTCAAGGCCCGCTGTCACTCCCCTGCCTGATCCGTCCCCGGCGGATGGTCCGCGATGGAGGGATTTCGACGCTTGCGTGGACGGACAACTGGAAACCCTGCGGGCCTGGGCGCGCAACACCGCCCCGGCGGCGGTCGGGGGCGCTTCGCTGGGCCTCTCCGGCGGTTACGACAGCCGCCTTCTGCTGGCGCTGGTCCTGGAGGCGGGTTGGCCGGTCCGGCCCCACACCTACTCCAGCCCGGCGCACGGGGGGGAAGAGGCGGTGGCGAAGCGTCTGACCGAGGCGGCCGGCCTGCCGCTGGAGCGCCTCACGGTGCGGGACTGGCGCGCCCTGGATGATGCCGACCTGGACCGCAACATCACCGACGCCGTCCCGTTCTGGGATGGCCGGGGCAACCGCACCATGGGGACCTTCAGCGATGTGCACACCCGGCGCCTGCGCGCCCGGGCGCTGGACGGCGCCGCCCTGTCGCTGAACGGCCTGGGGGGGGAACTGTACCGGAACCGGGAACATATCGCCCCCGGCCCCCTGCCGTTCCGCCCCTGGGCGCGCGCCCATGTGCTGGGACCGGCGGCGTCCGCCTCCTTTGCGGACCCCCGGTCCGAAGAGCGGTTCTGGGAGCGATGGGAGGCCAAGACCGCGGCCGTGCTGGGCCTGCCGGATATGCGCTCATTCGATTTTCTCCAAACCCGCCGGTGGTACCGTGAGGTGTGGCTTCCGTACCACGCCGGCCCCAAGCGGGACGCCGAGGCCCTGCTCGCTCCCACGGCGATCCCATTCGCCGAGTCAAGGGTCTCCGCCGCGGCGTTGAGCGCCACCCCCTGGCTGGGGACCTCCGGACGGTTGCAGGCGGAGATGATCCGCCGCCTCCATCCCGGGCTGGCCCGGGTCCCGTCCCTTTACGGCCACCCCCTGGACCGCGTGCCGGCCCGGCTCCTCCTGATGCACCGCCTCCGCTCCCTGGCCCCCGCGTCCTGGGAGGAGCGGTGGCGAAGAATGCGCTTCCGGCCCGGCCCCGCCCCGCCCCTCGGTGCAAAACTCTCCGCGGCCCTGGACGCCCTGCACGGGTACGGTCTGCCCCTTCGGTGGGACCGGTTGCTCTCCTCCCCTTCCGACCTGGACCGGTGCCTCTTTATCGGCCGCGCCCTCCTGCGGGTCCAAGACCCCGCCCGTTCATGACGAACCGCTGGCTTCGGACCGATCTTCTGCACAGCGATTTGCTCCGAAGGATGACGCCGTCATGGTTGAAGCAGGCGGCGCGCGGGTGGATGCCCTACGCCATATACCGCTCGGAGCAGTGCCGCCGGGACGCCGAAGCGCGGTTCGGGGGGGCGGTGCCCCTTGAGTCCGACTATGCCTCCCCGTACCCCGTCACCCTGGGGATCTTCTCCGACACCTCCCATTATTTCGCCCACCATGTGGCGGCCTGCCGGGAGATGAAGGTCGCCTACCGGGTACTCGACCTGGCGGCGCACGATTGGATCAGCCGGATCCTTCAGAGCGGATGCGGCGCCTTCCTGGCGTCCCCCTCGACTCTCCGCTCCATCGACCGTCGCGTCCATGAGGAGCGCCTGTGGGTCGCGGCGGGCGATTTGGGCCTGCGCCTGTGCCCTTCGTTCCAGGAACTGTGGCTGTGGGAGAGCAAGCGGCGGATGCGGGAATGGCTGGCCGCCCGGGGGGTGCCCCACCCGGCCACGGAGATTTTTCTGGACCGGGACGCGGCGGAGGCGTATTTGAGATCGGCGCGGTACCCGCTGGTCATCAAGACCGACGCCAGCGCGTCGGCCAACGGCGTCTTCGTGGTGCGGACGCTCCGCCGCGCGCTGGGGCTCTGCGGGCAGGCCTTCGGGCGGGGCATCATCCCGCGCAACACCGACCCCCGGGAGGCGCAGGCCGGGTGCCTGATCGTCCAGGAATACATCCCGCACGACCACGAGTGGCGCATCGTCCGGATCGGCGACGATTACCTGTGCCGCCGGAAGGGGCGCGTGGGGGATTACGCGAGCGGTTCGGGGACCATCGAATGGGCCGAGCCCCCCGCCGGGGCGCTCGATTTCGTGGAGCGCATCACGGACCTCGGGGGCTTCCACAGCATGGCGGTGGACCTGTTTGCCGCGCCGGCCGGGGGGGACGACCGGTACCTGGTCAACGAGATGCAGGCCCTCATCGGCCCCATCGTGAACACCCGGCTCCGGAACGCCCACACCGGCCGGTGGAGCCGCGGGCCCTCCGACTGGGAGTTCACCCCCGGCTTTTTCTACCAGAACGCCTGCGCGAACCTGCGCGCGGCCTGGCTGGCCCGGACGGTCATGGCCTCCCGCGGCCTCGAGGGCGGCCCGGTCGCCCAACCGGAGCCGTAGGAACAGCCATGCGCGTCGCCTTCGTGACCAACCTCTACCCTTCCGCGTCGCGTCCCCATTACGGCACCTTCGTCCAGCAACTGGTCTGGGAGATGGCGCGGCAGGGGGTGGAGAGCACGGTCATCGCGCCGACCTCCTTCACCCAGCTCCGGTACGGCCGCCTGGACCCATTCTCCCGGGAAGAGGTCCCCGGCCCGGGCGCGACGGTCCGGATCTACTGTCCCCGGTTCATGTCCGCCTCGTCCGTGCGGATCGGGCGCTTCAACACCTGGACGCTGACCTACCGGGGTTTCCGGAAGGCGGCGGAACGGGTCCTGTCCCGGATAGCACCGGCCGTGGACATCCTCTATGGCCATTTCCTCTATCCGAGCGGCCGGTTCGTCGCTTCCGCCGGCCGGGCGCTGAACAAGCCCGCTTTCGCGGCGCACGGCGACGATTACATTTCGGACGACGACCTGGAACGGGGGGGGCGCGATTTCGGGGGGCTCACCGGCATCGTCGCCGTCAGCGAACGGAACCGCCGGTTCTGCCAGGAGAAGCTGGGCTTCTCCCCTTCGGACATCCTGGTGGCCCCCAACGGCGTGGACCGGACCGTCTTCCATCCCCGCGACCGGACGGAAATGCGCCAAAAACTCGGCCTGCCGCCGGACCGGATCCTGGTGATGTTCGCGGGCCACTTCATCGAGCGGAAGGGACCCGACCGGGTGCTCGAAGCGATCCGCCCTCTGACGGGCGTGGGCGCCGTCATGGCCGGGGCCGGCCCCCTGCGGCTGGACAGCCCGCAGATCGTTTTCAAGGATTCCGTGCCCAACGCGCGGGTCGCGGAGCTCCTCGCGGCTTGCGACATCTTCGTCCTTCCCACCACCAACGAGGGGTGTTGCAACGCACTATTGGAGGCCTTCGCCTGCGGTCTGCCCGTGGTCACCTCGAAAGGCGATTTCAACGACGAGATCGTCAATGATGCCGTGGCCCTCCGCGTCGATCCCATGAACATCGCAGAGATCCGGAGCGCGATCGCGACGCTGGCGGCGGATCCCCTTTTGCGGGAGAAGATGGGCGCCCGCGCCCTTCAGCACTCCCTTCACTTTGATCTTAAACCAAGGGCGAGGCGTATAATGGATTGGATGGCTGAAATGAGCGGGCAGGCGCACGGCATTCCATGTTGAAAAACCAAGCCGAACGAGGCGTCATGCCTTCAACCCCCTCCGCGTGCATTCTATCGAGCGGCCGGAACCCCAACGACGAGCGCATGTACTACAAGATCGCGCGCTCCCTCCTGAAGAAAGGCGCCGGAATCGTGATCATCGCGCCCGGCGCCTGGGACCACCGGTTCGACGACGGCATCGAGTTCGTCCCCATCCCCAAGCGGCGGTCGCGCTGGAACCGCATCGGCACCTGGCGCGCCCTGTACCGGGAGGCCTTGAAGCATCCGGCCGGCGTCTACCAGTGTGAAGAGATCGACTCCTGGCTCATCGGGTGGCTGGCCGCGCGCAAAACGGGGGCCCGCCTCGTCTACGACGCGCACGAGTTCGACCCCGCGCAGGTCGCCGGCAGGGCCCCACGCTTCGTTCGCGGCCTCCTCGGGCTGGCCACCGGCGTCATGGAGCGGTTCCTGGCCCGACGAACGCAGGCGATCTTCGTGGCGAACGACATCGTGCGGGGGTACTTCCTCCTCCTCGACCGTTTCGCGAAGATCGAGGTCCTGGAGAACGCTCCGGTCCTGTCGCTGTTCAAGGAAAGCGGGCCGCCCCGCCCGGGCCCCCTGCTCTGTCACGAGGGGAGTTTGAATTTCGATCGGGGCCTGAAGATGATGCTCCGCCTGTTGGCCCGGTTGCGCGGGGACGGGATCAAGGCGGACCTGCGCATCGTGGGCGACGTCTTCGGCGCCGAGCGGGAATGGCTGGAGCGGGAGGTCCCCGCCGCCGGACTGGAAGGCAGCGTCCAACGGACCGGGTGGCTCCAGTACCCGGAGGTGGGCGCCGCGCTCGAGGGGTGTTCCATCGGCCTGATCACCATGCACCCCATCCCCAGCAACATGCTCTCGGGGCGTCCCAACAAATTGTTCAATTATATGCGGTACGGGATCGCGGTCATCGCGCCCGACTTTCCCGAGATCGCGAAGATCGTCCGGGAGGAGCAGTGCGGGTTGGTGTATAATCCCGGCGACGAGGAGTCGCTTTTCCAAGCGGTCATGACTCTCGCCAAAGACGAGGAGATGAGGATGCGGATGGGCGCCAACGGCAGGAACGCGGTTCTCGAGAAATACCACTGGGAAAAAATGGAGGAACGCCTGTTCTCCCTCTACCCCGGGATCCGGGCATGAAGAAAAAGGTCCTGTTCGCCATCGGGACCCGGCCGGAGGCGATCAAGGTCGCCCCCGTGGTCCAGAGGTGCAGGCGGTCCGCCGCGCTGGAGTGCTCCGTCCTGTGCACGGGACAGCACCACGAACTGGCGGACCAGGCGTTCGCGATGTTCGACCTGGTCCCGGACCGCAATTTGAGGGTGATGAAGCGGGACCAGAACCTGTCCCTCCTCACCTCCCGCATGATGGCCGGAATAACCGAATACGCCCGGCACTACCGGCCCGACATGGTCGTGGTCCAGGGGGACACGACCACGGCATTGGCGGCGGCACAGGTGGCGTTTTTCAACCACATTCCTCTGGCGCACATCGAAGCGGGGCTGCGCACGGGGGACAGGCGGGCGCCTTTCCCCGAGGAGATCAACCGGGTCTTCATCTCGAAGATGGCCGACCTTCATTTCGCGCCGACCAGCATCGCGAGGGACAACCTTGTCCGGGAGGGCGTGGAGCCCGCCGACATCCATGTGACCGGGAATACGGTGGTCGATGCGTTGAACATGATGCTGCCCCGCGCCCTTTCCCAGCCCCCCAGGATCGCGGACCTCCCCCCCGAAGTGATGCGGGAGGGCTCGTCCATCGTCCTGGTGACCGGTCATCGAAGGGAATCCATCGGCGAGGGGCTGGTCCACATCTGTCAGGCCATCAAGGCGCTCGCCCTGGCCCATCCTTCGGTCGCTTTCGTCTATCCCGTCCATTTGAACCCCAGGATCCACGACACGGTGTACCAGGAATTGGACGAGATCCCGAATATCCATCTGATCCAACCCCTGGATTACCGGGGACTGCTGTTCATGATCTCCCGCAGTCGTCTCGTCATCACCGACTCCGGCGGGATCCAGGAGGAGGCGCCCAGCTTTGGCAGGAAGGTGCTCGTCACCAGGCACTGCACCGAACGACCCGAAGGGGTGGCGGCCGGCATGGCCGTCCTGGTGGGGCATGAGACCGGACGCATCGTGGAGGAGGCGACCCGATGCCTGCGCAACGGGGCCGGCCCCGGGGGGTGCTCCACGCCGAATCCCTACGGGGACGGCAACGCGTCGGAGCGGATCGTCGGGCTCCTCGAATCCTATCCCTGTCCGGTCGCGCCGATGGAAGGCCGGTAAACCGACCCGACCGGAGCCCCGGGAAAACCCAATTCCATGTGCGGCATCTGCGGCATCCTGGACCGTTCCCCGCGGGGGATCGATCTTTCCACGCTGAAAACCATGAACGAGCGCGCGGCCCATCGCGGCCCCGACGACGCGGGTTGGTGGGCCTGCGTCGGGGGCGTCCCCCATCCGGAGCCGGAGGCCCTTCCCGGCCTTGCCGAAGCGGGCCTGGCCCACCGCCGCCTCGCCATCATCGACCTCTCCCCCGCCGGCCATCAGCCCATGGGCAGCCGGGACGGTCGCCGCTGGATCGTCTTCAACGGGGAGATCTACAACCACATCGAACTGCGCGCCGATTTGGAGGCCCGGGGAAGGACCTTCCGCTCCAGGACCGACACCGAGGTGGTGTTGGAGGCCCTCGATGCGTGGGGCCTGGATTGCCTCGGCCGATTCAACGGCATGTGGGCCTTCGCCGTCTACGACTGCCGGGAGGGATCGCTGTTGCTCGCCCGCGACCGGTTCGGGGTCAAGCCCCTCCATTACCGGGGCGGTCCGGGACGGCTGGCGTTCGCTTCGGAGATCAAGCAACTGCTGGCCCTCCCGGGCCCCGCGCCCACCCTGAACATGGAGCGGGCGGCCGACTTCTTCCTCTACGGATTTTCCCAGCACACCCCCGAAACCTTCTTCGAGGGCATCCTGGCCCTGCCTCCGGGACACCTGATGACGGTCTCCCGGTCCGATCTCGAGACGGGCCGGTTCGCCCCCGCGCCCTTTTGGACGCCCCAACCGGCGCCCCCCCTTCCCGCCCCGGAGGCGGTGGGGGCGTTTGGAAACCTCCTGTCCGACGCCGTCCGCCTGCGCCTGCGCAGCGACGTCCCCGTCGGGATCACCCTTTCCGGCGGGCTGGACTCCTCCTGCGTGGCCGGATTCGCCTCCCGGATCCTGGAAAAGGAACGACCCCGGGCCTTCACCGTCGTCTTTGACGACGCCGGCTACTCGGAGCGCCCCTGGGTGGAGGCCGTCCTGGCCCACACCGGCATGGAGGGGACCTGGATCCGTCCGGGGGCCTCGGAAATGGGGACCGAATGGAACGACTTCGTGTGGCACATGGAGGAACCATTCCGCTCGCTTTCCCACTACTCCAATTGGCGGGTCTTCCGGAAGATCCGGGAGTACGGCGTTCCGGTGGTCCTGAGCGGTCAGGGGGGGGACGAACTGCTCCTCGGCTATGAGCGCTACCGCACGCCTGCGCTGAACTTCGAACTGCGGAGGGGCCGGGTCCCGGCCGTGGCGAGGGAGGTCCTGAAGGCGCGGCGGAATGCCTCCATGGGACTGCTCCGTCAGGCCGCCTATTGGATCTATTTCTCGTTTCCCGGCCTGCGCGCGGCACGGCGCCGGCGCATGGTCCGCCCCTACCTGCGGAAGGAGTTCTACCGCGAGTACGCGCCTCGGCATGAAACGCTGAAGACGGCCATGACCTGGCGCAACCGGCGGGAACTGCAGGAGAAGGAATTCCTCCGGTTCCAGCTCCAGAACCTGCTCCACCACGAGGACCGCGTGTCCATGGCCTCTTCCATCGAGACCCGCCTGCCCTATCTGGATTACCGTCTCTTCGAATTCATCCTGGGACAGGACCTCGGGCTCCTTCTCCATGACGGCTGGTCCAAGTACATCCTGCGCCGGGCGGCCGAGGGGGTCATCCCGGACGCGGTGCGGTGGCGCCGGGACAAGATGGGGTATGACACCCCGACAGGGCGGCTTCTGTCGGAAAACCGCGCCGCCTTTTTGGACCTGTTCCGCCGCCACGCCGACGATCCCATCCTGAATTCCCCGCGGCTCGCCCGCGACTTCGCGGCCGGGCGGGTAGACGAGCTCATCCTCTGCAGCGCGGTGAGTTACCTGAGCTGGCGGGAGCGCTTCGGACTGGCCTGACGCATGCGCATCGCCTTCATCACCAACAGCTATCCCACTCCCGCGGTCCCTCAGAGCGGGGCCTTCGTCCAGCAGTTGGCGTGGGCCCTGGCGCGCCGGGGGCACACGGTTGAGGTGCTCCATCCCGTCAACCGCCTTAAGGGACTTCGCGGTCCCCGTTCCCCCCGTCTGGTGGAGGAGGACACCGGGGGCGGGCGGGTGACGGTGCGGCACCTGCCGTATCTCTCCCTCCCATCGCGCCGGCTGGGGCCCCTCCACACGGGCCGCTGGACCTACGGGCTGTTCCGACGCCGGGTGCGGCGCGCGGTGGACGCCCTGCGGGGGAGGCCCGACCTAGTGTACGGCCATTTTCTCTATCCCGCCGGCTATGCCGCCGTGCGGGAGGGAATACGGCTGGGGGTCCCCTCGGTGGTCGCCGTGGGGGAGGACCATTTCTGGTCGGTCGCTCCGGTGGGGATGGAACGGGCCGCGACGGACTACCGTTCGGCCACGGGACTGGTGGCTGTCTCCTCACTCAATCGCGACCGGCTCATCCGCGACCTGGGGATCCCGCCGGAAAAGATCCTGCTTTCCCCCAACAGCGTGGACCTGGAGCGTTTCCGTCCCCTCCCGCGGGAGGAGATGGCCCGTCGCCACGGGATCCCCCTGGGAAAATTCACGGTGGCCTTCGTCGGGGCCCATGAGGCGCGCAAGGGCCCCCTCCGAGTGCTGGAGGCCGTGGCAGGACTCCCGGACGCGCAGTGTCTCCTCATCGGCCAAGGGCTGGATCGGATTGCGCACCCCCGGGTGGTCTTCAAGGGCCCGGTGCCCCAGGACGCCGTCCCCGAGCTCCTCGCCTGCGCCGATCTTTTCGTCCTACCGACCACCAGCGAGGGCTCCTGCAACGCCGTCATCGAGGCCATGGCCTGCGGCCTCCCCATCGTCACCGCAGTCGGGCCGCACATGGACGACATCGTGGACGGTGGGGTCGCCCTGCGCGTGGACCCCTTGAGCGTGGAGGCCCTTCGGGAGGCCGTCCGGACGCTCATGAACGACCCTTCGCGCCTGACGGCGATGCGCCGGGCGTGCCTGGCCCGCGCCCGGGATTTTGACATCACCCGCCGGGCTGAACGACTTTCCGCCTGGTTCGGATCGCTGATCGCCGCGCATCACCGGGCCGCCTCCGCCCCGCCCGATGCCGTCGCCAACTTATGATGAAAGAGATGATGCCCCCCCCTTTTCCCAGGATCTGCATGCTCTCCACGGGCCATCCGCCGAATGACGACCGGATCTATTTCAAGGAGGCCCGGTCCCTGGCGAAGCGCGGTCACGAGGTCGTGTATGTCTGTCCGGAGGGCAACCGCCCCAGGGTCGTGGATCAGGGGATCACGATGCGCATTTTTCCCCGTCATTCCGGATGGAACGGGCGGTATCGGCGCTACCGGGAGGCGCTACGCCTGGGCCGCGAATCGGGAGCGGCGATCTATCACTGTCATGAGCCGGAATCGCTGACGATCGGCATCCGCCTCGCCCGCGCGACCGGCGCCCGCGTCCTTTACGACAGCCACGAGTGCTGGGGATCGGTCCTGACCGAATGGTTCCCCCGACCGCTGTGGATGCCCGTGCGCTGGCTGTTCCAGCGGTGGGAGCACCGGATGATCCGCCGGTGTGACGCCGCCGTCGGGGCCTCCTGGGCCATCACCGACCGGCTGGCTGGACTGCTGGGACCCGATCGGACCGCCGCCATCCTGAATGTCCCGGTGGCGGAGGTCTTCGGGGAATGGCCGCGGCGCGAGTGGGGGGAGGCGACGGTCCTCTGCCACGACGGCCACCTCAATTTCATCCGCGGCCTGAAGGTTCTGGCCGAGGCGGTCCGCCTCGTCTCCCGGGACCATCGGGTGGTCTTCAAGATCGTGGGCGATGTGTTCGGGGAATCCAGGGCCTGGCTGGACGCCTTCGTGAAACGCCACGGCCTCGAGAGCGTCATCGTGCGCACCGGCTGGCTCCCCTACGAGGAGGTGGGCCGCGCCCTGTCCGAATGCAACATCGGCCTGGTGGGGTTCCAGCCCGTTCCGAACCATTACACCGCCCTCCCCAACAAGGTGTTCAACTACATGCTTTACGGCATCCCCTTCATCGCCCCCGATTTCCGCGTTCCCGGTCGCAACCTGGTGCGGGGGGAGCACTGCGGCCTTCTGGCGGACAGCACCTCTCCGGATTCCTTCGCGGCGACCATCCGTCGGATGATCATCCACCGTGAGGAGACCCTGGCCATGGGCCGCAACGCCCTGGAGGCCTCCCGGACGAAGTACCGCTGGAACCACATGGAGAAGACCCTGTTCGACCTCTACGACCGCTGTGTCCTTCCGGACCGCACGATGGAGGAGAAAAAGGGCCAAAAGGATCTTCCTTAAAGGCCCGGGGAGAAGAATGATATCGGAACTCACGGGGCCTCCGGAGGCAAGGTATGTGTTCGACACCCTGCTGGAAGGCATAGGGATTCCATCCCTTGCCCAACGGGAGGACACGATCCGGCCCGTAACGCTCTGTCATGGGCCGCTCGCTCCCGTGGCGGGGAAGGGGATCGTGGTGCAAGTTCCCGCGGGCGGAAAGACCTGGACGGGTGGGGAAGCACCCCGTTATCACCTGAGCGTCGATCCGCCATCGGAATCCCCGATCATTCGTTTCGCCGAGGACTTCATCCCGAAGGCCTTTGGATGCCTCACGGGCCGGGGACAGGGCGACCCGTTCTCGTATTGGCAGGGCGGGCAGGATGAGGAGCAGGCCTTCATACCGCCCGTCCTTGCCAAAATCCAACGGGCCCTGGCCGACGCGCTGCGCACCGCCTTTCACCGGCTGGGACTCCCATGGATCACGATCTCCCCCTGGCCTGAGGGTCGGCCATTCGCCCTTCTTCTCAGCCACGATGTCGACCACATCCACGATCGGGAAATGTTCCGGGTCCTTTCCACCCTCAACCACATCAGAACCACTCTTCAGGGGCGCGCTCCGGGAGACCTGAAGCAAAGCCTGCGCCGGGTCGCCCGGGCGATCCTATCGCCGAAACCCGTCATGCAGGACTTCGCGACGATCCGCGCGATCGAGGGCGCTCATGGCTGGCGCTCCACCTTTTTCTTTCTCGAGGACCGCTATTGGGCCCGGTATGGGGGACGCTACCGCCTTGACGATCCGGCGGTTCTGCGTCTTCTGGCCTTCCTCCGGACGGAGGGGTGTGAGGCAGCGGTTCATGGCGCCTATTACGCCTTCAACCAGGCCAAGGCGTACCGGACCGCGGCCGGGAACCTCGCGGCCGCCTGGGGCGGCCCGGCGACGGGGATCCGCAACCACTGGCTGCGCTGGAATTATCCCCACACCTGGCGGGCGCAGGAGGATGCGGGGTTCCTCTACGATTCAACCTTTGGCTATCAGAACGCTCCCGGCTTTCGCTCGGGATATCCCTTCCCGTTCCGTCCTTTTGACGATTCCTCAAGCCGCCGGCTGCGGCTCCTCGAGCTTCCCTTGACGCTCATGGACATCACGCTCTTCCATTATCTCCGCTATGACCTCGCCGCCGCGCTCGCCCATGCCGGGGCCATCGCCCGTTCGACGGCGGAGGAAGGGGGCCTGTTGTGCCTGCTCTGGCACAACAACTACTTCAATGAACCGGAATATCATGCCTATGAAGAGACCTATCGTCGGCTTCTCGTGGAATTGGATTCAGTGAGACCTTGGTGCGCCACGGGCCGGGAGATCGCCGCCTGGTGGAATGCCAGGGCCGGCGTTCATTTGGAAACACTCCAGGCGGACGGTTCCGGATGGACCGGGCGGCTGTCCGCGCAGGATCCGATCACGGACCTTCAGCTCCGCGTTGAATTTCCCGATGGCAGTGGATCGTTAAACCTGGAAGGGGCACACGCGCACATGAGGGACACGGGTGCCGCCATGGTGATCGATTTCCCCCGGCTTGCCCAAGACAGCAAGGTCGTGCTGCGGGCATCCCCGGCCCGCGGCGGAATATTCAAGGCGGACCATTAGATGTGCGGGATAGCAGGCATTGTGGGATTTGACGGCCGCGTGGCCCCGGACGCATTGATGCGCATGTCCGCAGCCCTGGCCCACCGCGGGCCGGATGACGAGGGGTTCCTCCTGGGAAACTGGCGCGACGGCAGGACGATCGTGCGCGGAGGCGATGCCACCCCACCCACGGTCTATGGATCCGGACAGCTCCATTGCCCCAAGAAACCGATGCGAGATACGGAAGAGGGACCCTGGACCATGGGAATGGCCCACCGTCGCCTGTCCATCATCGATCTCTCCCCCGGCGGTCATCAACCCATGGGCACGGAGGATGGATCCCTGTGGATCGTCTACAATGGCGAGATCTACAATTATCTGGAGGTCCGGGAAGAACTCAGGTCCTGCGGGCATCGCTTTGTCACGGAATCGGACACGGAAGTGATCCTGAAGGCCTATCAGCAATGGAATGTGGATTGCCTGCCGAAGTTCAACGGCATGTGGGCCTTTGCCCTGTGGGACAAGCCCGGCCGCCGGTTGTTCTGCGCGCGCGATCGGTTCGGCATCAAGCCTTTTCATTACTGCACGGATGGACGCGCTTTTGCCTTCTCCTCCGAGATCAAGCCTCTCTTCGAAACGGGCATTTCACGGCTGCCGAATGAAGGGTTGATCCATGATTATTTGATCCTCGGACTGCTGGACCACACTTCGGAGACCTTTTTTCAGGGGATCCACAAACTTCCCCAAGGCCATTATCTGCTTCTGGGGCTTGACGGCCGGATCTCCGTTTCGCGCTATTGGGACCTTGAGGTTTCAGACCAGATCGAGGACGGGCGCGACGACCGCTCCGTGAACGACCAATTCCGGGGCCTCTTCGAACAGGCCGTGCGCATCCGGCTTCGAAGCGATGTTCCCATCGGCTCCTGCCTCAGCGGCGGCCTCGATTCCTCCTCCGTGGTTTGCATGGCCTCGCGCATCCTCCAGGAGGGCGAGCACGCGCGCGCGCCCCGAATGCAGACCTTTTCCGCCTGCTTCCATCAGCGCAATCTCGACGAGCGCCCCTACATGCATGAGATCGCCCAGGTAGCCGGGACCGAGCCGAATTTGATCTATCCCTCGTTCGAGGGTTTCCGCGATGCATTGAGCGCATTGCTGTCCCATCAGGAGGAACCCTTTGACGGCAGCGGCGTTTATGCCCAATGGTCGGTCCTGGAGGCGGCCCGAGCCAAGGGGATCCCGGTTCTCCTGGACGGGCAGGGGGCGGACGAATTGCTGGGCGGTTATAGGAAATTCGCGCTCTTTTACATGATGAAGCTCCACCGCACGCATCGATATGCCTCGCTGTTCAGGGAAGCGGCCGGGTTTTTTCTCAACTGGAATGTCATGATGAATCTGCCGGTCACTGCCGGCCTCCGGTACTTCAAACTGGGGCGCAGGCTGGTGGGCTCCCCGGCCCTGTTCGATCCCGGCTTTCTCAGCCGCCACCGGGACCGGACGTTTGAGGTGGGCTTTACGGGAAACCTCGGGGCCCGGCTTCGGGACGATCTTCTCCTGTTCAGCCTCCCCGCCCTTCTTCGCTACGAGGACCGAAACAGCATGGCGCATTCCGTTGAATCCCGGCTGCCTTTTCTGGACGTCCGGTTGGCCGAGTTCATCGCCCAACTCCCTCTGAACCAGAAGATCCGGAAGGGGTGGAGAAAATACATCACGAGGGAGTCCCTGGCCGGCGTTCTTCCGGACAAGGTGCGGCTGCGCAGAAGCAAACTGGGCTTTTCGACTCCGGAAAACACATGGATCCGTACGCTCCTGAAGGGGGACGAAGGCGCCCTGCTCGAGCGCCCGGCATTTATCAGCCCGCTGATGGACCCGAAGCATTGGGAGCCATCCGTGAAATCCTTCATCCGCGGCCGATCCCACCTGCCGGGGAAGATCTTCCTGCGGCTGTATCTTCTGGAGCGCTGGGGCCGCATGTTCCTCCATGGGCGGACCCATTGAGAGGATCCAGTTGATTTCCAAGGAGCTTGGAGCGAACCGCTCCCACCCCGCATGCGCATCTGGATCGTCAATCACTATCTGAGTCTCCAGCCCCAGCGCGGGACCCTGCGCCATCTGGTCCTGGCCGACGAGCTGAAGCGGCGAGGCCACCGGGTCACCCTGTTCGGCTGTGCCCGCCACCACTTTCACGCGGAGGAGGATCGCATGGGCCTCCGGCTCTGGCGGGAGCGTTCACACCACGGACATGCCTTGGTCTGGATCAACAGCATCCCCTACGCGTCGAATTCGGGGCGCCGGTACGCCAACATGGGGCTTTTCTCCGCCAACTTCCTCGCGGCCTCTCTGCTCCGGGGGGGGGGACGACCCGATCTGGTCCTGGGTTCCTCGGGCCACCTTCCGGCGGCCTACGCCGCCATGCTGGCGGCCCGATGGCGCGGCGTGCCCTTTGTCTATGAAATCCGCGACCTCTGGCCTCTGACCCTGACCGCGATGGGGAAGTTGAGGGCCGGCGGCACGATCGCCAGAATCCTCGAGGCCATGAACCGGCGACTGCTGAAGCGGGCGGCCCTGGTGGTGGGGACCATCTCGGGCATCCGCGATTACGCCGGCGGTTATGGGATCGAGGACGGCAGGGTGGAATGGATCACCAACGGCGTGATGCTGGACGAATTCCCCCCTCTCCCCGCCCCCCCCCCTTCGAAAGAGGCCCTCGACATCGTCTATTTCGGCTCCATGGGGGAGCCGAACGCGGTGGATGTCATCGTCGAAGCGGCTCTTCGGGCTTCGCGCATGTCCCCGGACCGCCCCATCCGGGTCACGCTGATCGGGGAGGGGTCGGAGCGGACCCGCCTGGAACGGATGGCTCAAGAGGCCCCCCCCGGTGCGGTCCGGTTCCTCCCCCCGGTCCCGCGTCGTGAATTGCCGGCCCTGGTCGGGAACGCCGACGCCTTCGTGGTGGTCCTCCGGCGGTGCGATCCGGTGTACCGGTACGGAATCAGTCTCAATAAATTGGCTGAGTACATGGCCCTGGGCCGGCCGGTGGTGCTGGGGGGCGACGTCCCCGACAATCCGGTGGCCCGGGCCGACTGCGGCCTGACCGCCGGGTTCGAGGAACCGGAATCTCTGGCCTCCGCCTTCGTGGAGCTGGCGCGCACGGACCGGTCGGAACTTGCGCGGATGGGCCGGAACGCCCGCGCCGCGGCCGAGGCCCATTTCGATTACGCGAAACTCGCCGGCCGGTACGCCGACCTTCTGCAGGGCCTGGCCGGCACTTAATCCTCCCGACATGCCGCCATCCCTGCCCGCCGCCTTGGCTCTCCTCTCTGCCGCCCTGGTCTCCTGGGGCGCCTGCCGCTGGCTGATCCCGGCCAGCCGCCGCTGGGGCCTGATGGACGAACCCAACGAGCGCTCCAGCCACCGCCACCCCACGCCCAGGGGAGGAGGCGCGGCGATCATGGCGGGGACGCTCCTGGGCTGGCTGGCCGGGGGAGGCGCCGCGGCGTGGCGCGGGATTCTGCCCCTGGCGGCCGGAGCCCTGGTCCTGGGGGCCGTAGGACTGTGGGACGACCTCCGCGGAGACATCGGCCCGCTGCCCCGGCTGTTGCTCCAGACCGGCCTCGCCGCGGCCATCGTTCTGCTTTGGGGCGGAATGCAGGTCCTGCCGTTCCCCTCCCCGTTCGACCTTGCAGTGGAGTTCTGGGGGGTCCCGCTCGCGATACTCTGGATCGTCGGTGTGGTGAACCTCTACAACTTCCTGGACGGCATCGACGGCTATGCCGGCACCCAGACCATCGCGGCCGTTTGGGTCTTCCTCCTCGCTTTGCGGCCCGCGCCGCCCCTCTGGGTCCTGGGGATGGCCCTGACGGGGGCCTGTGCAGGATTTCTTTATTTCAACTGGCACCCCGCCCGCCTGTTTATGGGAAATTCGGGCTCGTATTCCCTGGGATTCCTGTTGGCGGCCATGCCGTTCGTCCTCCCCGCGTCCGAACGGAGCGCCGGGATCTTCGCCATGGCGATGGGCCTTTGGTTTTTTCTCTCCGACGGCACCTTCACCCTCCTGCGCCGCGCCCTGAAGGGGGAGAGGGTGTGGCGTGCCCACCGGAGCCACCTCTACCAGCGGCTGAACGCCTCGGGACTGGCCCCGGACCGCATCGTCCCCGCGTTCCTGGCGGCACTGCTCCCGCTTGGCCTCCTCACCGTTTGGGCTCTCCGTTCCACCCCCCGCCGCCCGGGCTGGGCGCCCCTGGCCTACGCCTTCGCGATCCTGGCGGCGGCCTGGGCGTGGACCGCCCTGCGCGAACGGACGGCGGCCCGGCGCCCCTGAAACCATGCCCCCCCCTTCGCCGGCGTCTCCGCTGTCCCCCTCCCAAGCCCTGCTGACCGGCGAGTCCCCCCGGCCCCTCCACTTCCTGACGGAGCAGACGCTGGAACTCGCCCAGGGCGCACTTCAACCGGCGGGGATTCGGGCAGTGGTCCTGAAGGGTCCCCATTTGGCCTACACGGTGTACGATGATCCCCTGGACCGTGTGTGGTGCGATCTCGACATCCTTGTTGCTTCGGCAGATTTCGATGAGGCCTTCGGCCGCCTCCTGCGGGCCGGGTTCAGCGAAGTCCCGGCTCCGCCTTCGCGCGGGCGGACCTACCGACGCTATTATGAGTGGACCCTGGACGGCCCCGTGGGCATTCCGGTGGAATTGCACCGTGACATAGCCGCGCACGGCCTGTTCAGCGTCGACCTTGCCGGATTCCTGGAGCGCGCCGTTCCCTTCACGATGGGGCACACCCCGGCGCTGGGATTGGCCCCGGACGACCTGCTGTTAATGCTCTGCCTCCACATCGTCAAGGGCCATTTCTGGGTCCAGGCCAAGCATTTCCGGGACATCGCCCTGGTGACGATGCGGCAGGAGGTGGACTGGCGGCGGTTCGAGCGGGCCGCCATCGAATCGAACGCCCCCTGGGGCGTGTATTATGTCCTCTCCGTCAGCGCCAGGCGGTACGGCGCCCGGATCCCGGCGGAGGCCCTCCGCGTCCTGGCCCCCCGGGGTGTACGACGCCTCTGGCTGGACCGCTCCCTGGATCCGGAACGGTTCGACCTGGCCCGCATTGCGGCGACCCCGCCCTGGCGGTTGCGCCTGCGCTACGCTTCCCCTTGGATCGGTCTGTACGAGAAGGCCCTGCCCCTCGTGGTAAAATACGGATGGAACCGTGTTCGGGAAATAATCCACTTATGACAACACTCGAAATACGCCAGCGATGAAACCATGAAAACGCTCTTCGGCCCCAGCCGGCTTAAGCGAAGCCTGTTTTTTCTGACGGGGGACATCGTCCTGCTGTCGCTCACCCTGGTGGCGGGATATTATCTCCGCTTCGATCTCCATCTGCCCCATTATCACCAGTTGCCGCTCCTGCTGTGGATGCCGGTGGTGGTCCTGATGAAGATTTTGCTCCTGCGCATCTTCGGCCTGTACAACATCTCCTGGTCCTTCGTGGGACTGGTCGAGCTGGTCAACATCCTCAAAGCCCTGACCATCGCGCTCTTTATCTTCTTCATCGGAAACCTCTACATCAAGCTTGCGGCCCCCACCCTGGCCGTCCCCCGCAGCATCATCCTCTTGGATTTCGTCCTCGGGGTGGCGGCCATCTCCTCCTTCCGCGTCAGCAAGCGGCTCTACATCTCCATCCTGAAGAACCAGCGCCTCGGGCGCCGCACGGTCATCATCGGCGCCGGGCCGACCGGCGAGCGCCTCGTCCGCGAGTTCCTGCGCATGGATCCGGCCGTCTACAGTCCCGTCTTCTTCGTGGACGACGCCCCCATCAAGGCGGGCAATAGAATCCACGGCATCCCCGTCCGGGGGACCATCGAGGACCTCCCGGACCTGCTGAAGGGGGCCGCCGTCGAAACGGCGATCATCGCCATCACCACCCTCAACCATGCTGAGGTCAAACGGATCTTCGACATCCTCGTGGAGAACAGCGTGGATGAGATCAAGGTCGTCCCCCACATCTCGCGCCTGCCCGAGCACGCGGTATCGGTCAAGGACATCCAGGACATCGACATCGAGGACCTGCTGTACCGCGAACCGGTCTCCATCGACGAGGGAGCCGTCCGCGAATTCATCGCCGGGAAAACCGTTCTCGTCAGCGGAGCCGGGGGCTCCATCGGATCCGAGGCCGTACTCCAGCTCCTCCGGTTCCGGCCGGTGAAAGTGGTGTGCCTGGACATCGACGAGACGGAAATCTTCCACCTCCAGCAACGACTGGACCGCCTTCCCTCGACGCGCACGGTCATTGTCCCCTTCGTCGGGGACGTCCGCGACGATCGGACCCTGGAGGCCCTGTTTTCCGCCCACAAGCCGTCCGTCGTGTTCCACGCCGCCGCCTACAAACACGTCCCCATGATGGAGTTGTTCCCCCAGGAGGCGGCCGGGACCAACATCATCGGGACCTGGCGGCTGGGACGGGCGGCTTTGCGGCACGGGGTGGAGCGGTTCGTCAACATCTCGACCGACAAGGCGGTGAACCCCACCTCGATCATGGGCGCCACCAAGCGCATGGCGGAGACCGTCTGCACCGCGCTGAACGGCGCCGGCGGGACCCGGTTCATTTCGGTGCGGTTCGGCAACGTCCTGGCCAGCCGGGGGAGCGTGATCCCGATCTTTTTGGAACAAATCAAGAACGGAGGCCCGGTTACCGTCACCGATCCCAAGGTCCAGCGCTACTTCATGAGCATCCCCGAGGCCGTCATGCTGGTGTTCCAGGCCGCGGCCATGGGTGGTGGGGGCGAGGTGTTCGTCCTGGACATGGGAAAACCGGTGGCCATCCTCCAACTGGCCGAGGACCTGATCCGCCTCAACCACTTCGAGCCCTACAAGGACATCAAGATCGCTTTCACGGGCCTGCGCCCGGGCGAGAAGCTGTTTGAAGAACTGTTGACCGCGGAAGAGGGGACCACTTCGACCAGCCACAAGAAGATTTTCGTCGCCCGCGCCAGTTCGATCGTCGCACCCTCCGACCTGGACCGGGCCGTCACCCAGTTCGAAGCGGACATCGTGGCGGGGCCGGAAGCGGTCCGGAAGCGGTTGAAGGAGATCGTCCCGTTCTATTCCCCCCACTATTGACCGCCGCGGCGCCCCGCCCGTTTCCGGCCCTCCCCTCGGAGGGCCTTGGTGTTTTTACGGCATCGGAGCGGCGGCCGCGGCCTTGATCCACGGAGCGCGGGGGAACCGCCGTTCGGCCCTCGTCACGGCGTCGGCCAGGCGGGGATCGGCGGTCCTGGCGAGCATGCGAATATATCCGCCATGGGCCCGATCGAGGTCCGGATCCAGGGCGATGGCCGCCTCGTACCATTCCGCCGCCTTCCTCAGGCGCCCCAGGAACTCATATTGCCCCCCCACCCAAAGGGCGACCAGGGGATCCGGACGGGCTCGGAAGGCCTGTTCCCCGAGGGTCAGGGATTCCTCCGGAATTTCCTTCTCGATGGGGCGAAGCCCGGAGAGAATGAACCAGCGGTTCGGCGCGTCACCCAACCGCTCGAGCCCCTCCTTCAACGCATCCATCGTCTCCGTTCGATCCCCCAAGGCAGCGCCGGCCCTCGCGGCCAACAGAAGGCCCTGGGGTTCCCGATCGATCGCCAGGGCCCGCCCGGCCGACCGCCGGGCGCCCTCGGCGTCCCCTTCCTCCAGCAATTGGTAGGCCAGGAGCTGGTGGGCTTCGGCCGAACCCGGCAGGTGACGGACGACCTCCCGCGCCAATTGTGCCTCCGGACCCGGGCAATTCTTCCTCATCCAATGATAGGCGTTCCGGAAATGGCCGGCGGCATCCGAGCCGTAATAGCCGACACCGGTCCGTGCCCCCGCGGACAATATCCGCCCGCAATCCTCTTTCAGGGGGGGGAAATCATTCAGCCCCATTCCCGGATTCAGGGCGAAGGCCTCCGACAGGGCCGCCCCGCTCGCCCCTTCCTCGCCCCCGATGTAGCGCAGACGGGCTTCCATCAACCGCAGGGCGGGGTTTCGAGGCTGAAGGGTCACGGCCCTTCTCAGCGCTTCCAATGCGCCTTCAAAATCGTTGGCGCCCTCACGGACGCGGGACAGCTCCCCCCACAACCCGGCCATCAGGGGATGGCCGGTCAGCAGGCGCTCCATGGTCTGTTCAGTGCGGGCCGTCCCCACCATGCTCCGATAGGGCTGCCAGGGGTCCGATCCCCCCTGCGCGACCCGCATCAGTCCGTTCGCGAGCATGGCCGCCACGACCAACCCGCCTCCCAGGAAGACCCGGAGGCAACGGCCTTCCCATGCCGACGGAACGGCGGTCACCGGCGAGGTCAGTCTCGCCAGCGCACCGGCCGCCAGGCATGCCCATAACAGAACGGACAGGTTCTGCAGGGGGAAATCCACCATCGAATGGACCCCCACGGCGATGATCGCCGCGAGCATTCCACCCCGCAGGGATCCCTGCCGTCCCAAATGTCCAAAGCATGGCCGAGCCAGCAGTCCCACACACAGGAATAGGAGCAGGCTGCTCAATCCCGCGGTGGCCGCCAGTTCCAGCCAGTCATTGTGCAATTTGTTGACGATCCTGGTCCCGGCAGGTTCCTGAAAATGGGGCCCCGCCAGCGCCATGGTGCCCAAACCCGATCCGGCAACGGGCATCCGCACGAGCGCGTGGAGACCCAACCGGTTGAACTGTACGCGGGATTCCAGGCTCTTCCTGGACGGCTGGTTCAATGATCCGGCGGCCTGCTGACCGAACAGGGCGAGGGCGAGGAGCAACAGGGGAATCGTGAAGCGCTTTCCCGGAACGAGCAGGATGAAAACGGCCGCCCCTGCCGCAATGGCTGCCCCCAATGAACGCGCGGCATAGATGCTGAAGCACAGGAGCCCAACCGCCAGAAAGGGGATCGGAAAGGCCCCGGGCATGGCGTCGCGCCGGAGAAAATAGAGGCCCCCCGTCACCAGCCCCAACGGAATGAGCATCGCGCAAAACGACCCGAAGATGTTGCTGTTCGTGAACAGACCGAAGAACCATGGCTCGGGTTGCCAGGGGAGGAACGGCACGCGGCCGGGGGTGGTGTAGTGCAGCCAGAGCGATACCGCCACCCAGAAGGTGCCGGTCCAGAAGAATAATTGAACCACAAAGGGGACCTTCTCGAGGGGGTGCTCCCACAGGTGGTAGGCGACCAGGAAGACCCCCGCCGCGGCCGTATAGATGGCGAGGGTCTTCATTGTTAATATGGCGTCCCAGGAGAGGGTGTGGTAGGCGATCTCCGGGAAATTGAGCAGAACTTTGTGCAATCCGGGTGAGAGCCAGCGGATCCAAGCGACAGGAAGGGGAATCAAGGTGAGAATCTGACAGCCGATGAAGGCCAGGAAGAGGCGCAGGGGGATCTTTAACGCGCCGTCGAGGGGCTGTTTTAAGAGAAAAAGAAAGCTTAAGAGAACTGTCAGACCCAAAAGAACAGTGAAAAGGACCTCGTTGCCCCCCGTCAGCAACAACGGGGAGCCGAGGATGACGCCCAATAGAATATAGCCGAAGGTCTGACGGTGCATGGGACTCCATTATAGTGTTTTGGTTCAGCCGAAAAAG